>URXM01000002.1 GCA_900551855.1 uncultured Eubacteriales bacterium | reverse complement strand
GAATTTCGCTACCTTAGGACCGTTATAGTTACGGCCGCCGTTCACTGGGGCTTAAATTCAACGCTTCGCTTGCGCTAACATCTCCTCTTAACCTTCCAGCACCGGGCAGGCGTCAGCCCCTATACTTCAGCTTACGCTTTAGCAGAGACCTGTGTTTTTGGTAAACAGTTGGTTGGGACGTTTCACTGCGACCAACATTGCTGTTGGCACCTCTTCTCCCGAAGTTACGAGGTCATTTTGCCGAGTTCCTTAACAAGAGTTATTCCGTTCGTCTTATGATTCTCTCATCGTCTACCTGTGTCGGTTTGCGGTACGGGCACCCACACGCTACTTAGCAGCTTTTCTCGCCAGTGTGAATTCGCAGACTTCGTTACTAAATTTCACTCCCCATCATCACCTAGGGTATGCTCTATATGGTACTTCACTCATTAGACCCCTCATGATTTGGCCACGGCTGTCCATCACCGTGTTCCTGCTATCCTACTGTGTCACTGCATCGCTCTTTGTCGCGCGTTGGTGGTACTGGAATATCTACCAGTTTGTCATCGGCTACGCCCTTCGGCCTCACCTTAGTCCCCGACTTACCCTGGGAGGACAAGCCTTCCCCAGGAAACCTAAGACTTTCGACGGCAAAGTTTCTCACTTTGCTTTCGCTACTCATGCCGGCATTCTCTCTTGATTGCAGTCCACCACCCCTCACGATATGGCTTCTGCCCGCAATCATTGCTCCTCTACCAATTTGAATAAATTCAAATTCCCAAGCTTCGGTGTAAGTCTTTAGCCCCGTTGAATTTTCGGCGCATCGTCTCTCGACCAGTGAGCTATTACGCACTCTTTTAATGAATGGCTGCTTCTAAGCCAACATCCTGGTTGTTTTTGAAATGACACATCCTTTTCCACTTAGACTTAACTTTGGGACCTTAGCTGTGGGTCTCGGCTGTTTCCGTTTTGACAATGGCGCTTATCCGTCGCTGTCTGACTCCCTGAGAACAATAACCTGGTATTCGAAGTTTGATAAGGTTTGGTAACCCGTGAAGGCCCCTAGCCTATTCAGTGCTCTACCCCCAGTTATCTTTTGTCAGAGGCTAGCCCTAAAGCTATTTCGAGGAGAACCAGCTATATCCCGATTCGATTGGCGTTTCACCTCTAACCACAAGTCATCACCGACTATTTCAACAGGCGTGTGTTCAGTCCTCCACGATGTGTTACCATCGCTTCAACCTGCTCATGGTTAGGTCATCGGGTTTCGGGTCTACGCTATGCAACTTATTTCGCCCTATTCAGACTCGCTTTCGCTTCGGCTCCGTGACAAAATCACTTAACCTCGCTACATATCGTAACTCGCCGGCCCATTCTACAAAAGGTACGAGATCAGACTATCATCTCATGATGAGTCGTCCTTTCTCTGCTTGTAAGCATACAGTTTCAGGTTCTCTTTCACTCCCCTCCCGGGGTTCTTTTCACCGTTCCCTCACGGTACTATTCGCTATCGGTCACTAGGTCGTATTTAGCCTTACGAGATGGTCCTCGCATCTTCACACCGGATTCCACGTGTCCTGTGCTACTCTGGTGCCTTCCAAGGAAAATTCAATTTCGGTTACGGGACTATTACCCTGTGTTGTCCACCTTTCCAGATGTGTTTACCTATCGTCTTTTCTCTTTTATGAAGGTCCTAAACCCCAAAGATATTTCTATCTTTGGTTTGGGCTCATGCAGTTTCGCTCGCCACTACTACCGCAATCGTTTTTTTACTTTCTTTTCCTCCACTTACTTAGATGTTTCAGTTCAGTGGGTTCCCCTCATTACACTATTTGATTCGTGTAATGATAACACCGTATTAACAGTGCTGAGTTGCCTCATTCGGAAATCTACGGGTCACAGATTATGTGCATCTCTCCGTAGCTTATCGCAGCTTATCACGTCCTTCATCGGCGCCTAGTGCCAAGGCATTCCCTATATGCTCTTTGTAGCTTAATCATATTGATTTGGATTTCTTAGCATTTTCGCTTGTTGCTGACCTTTCAGTCAACAACTTTTACTCGACTTAAATTTGAGTATGCAAATATCGTATTACATTAAAAACTAATTAAATTTAAAAAGTTTAAACTCGTAATAATATTTGACTTTATCTTCTAAATATGTAGTTGTCAAAGAACTTTTGTTGACCAGTTGACTCATTCATCAACCTCTCTTGCGGTGTCAACATGCGTATTCTAACACAATAGGAAAAAGTTTGTCAACACTTTTTTCAAAAAAATTTTAAAAATTTTCAACTTTTTTTTTAAAATTTTTTTTACCCCTAGGCGTCTTGCCGTGTGTTCGCAAAAATAGCCCAAAAATGGCCAAAATTTCTTAAAAAAATTTTTTAAAAATTTTATATTTTTTTTATTTTTAGTAAAAATTTCTTTAAATCAACAAAAAATTTTTTAAGAAAATCAAACAAGTTTGCAATAAAAAAACTCCCTCTAAGGAGTTATTCTAAAATACTTTGCCATATTCTCCACCCTATATAAGTCCCCCTGCTATGTTCTTATACATCTTTTATGTTTAATTCTTTAAAATTTTTGTTTCAATAAAGATTCAATTTGGTTTAATTTAAACTCTTCCCAACAGCTTGCAAAAATTATATATGAAAGAGTCCTGGCATAAAACAATGTTTTTAAAGCGACTTACAAATCAAAATTTTATTATTTGCAAGCTTCTTGTCTTTTATATATATAATAATATTATATTATATAATATATTACATAATAATAAGGCACGAAGAACGCAAAGAAGCAAATCTATTGCAACAAAAGAAAAAGGACTAACAAGTAGTCCTATCTTAATTCCTTATCATCATCTATCATTTCGTGAGAGCCATCCATTTTGAATACAGTGTCTTCAATGATAACAGTCGCATTCTGGTAAGCATCTTCCATTTTGTCTGAACTAAGCTTCTTTGCTGTATCTTTTCCATATCTTCCAAAAAGAACATCTTTGATAACTGCGTATGCTTGTGATTTGAAATTTGATTGATCTTCAATGATCGCTCTTTTACCATAAGTATCAAGAACTTTCAAAATGTCTTTTGACACATCAACATCACAATATTTTTTGTTTATGTCTGGATTTTTGATTATTTTCAAAAGTTGACAAGCCTCATCACAGTATCCAAGTTTTATAGCTGGTCCAACCAAACTTGAAGCAATTTGATTTATCTTCTCCAATCCTTCGTCACTCACTGGCATATTTTCCAATCTATTAAGCTGGCTGATAATGCTTTCATAAGCTTTCAACTGAGTCTTTATCTTTTCATCTATAAGTTGGCAGTGGAAATTAAACTCGCTGATTGTTGTTGAGAAATAACGATCACTTATAAAACTAAACAACTTAGAATTTCTTTTGATGCTATTTAACAAATTTTTGCATTCTCTTTCCAATTTGTCAAAATATTGTCCTTCAAGCATGTTTATATATTGTTCTTTACCTTCCATATTATCTCCTTATTTTCGTTGTAATATTAACTCATCAAAAAACCTTTGTCAATACCAAATACAAAAATAAAAACAACTTTTAATCTAACACAGAAAGTAAACACAAACATTTGTGCATTGAAATTTTACTCAACTGCTTGTTTTGTGCTTTTTATCAACAAAACAAAAATGTTGATTTTTTAAGTTCACCCAATAAGTTTTGTTTTCTATTAGTAGGTCGCCCTTATAAAAGATCTTTGATTTTTTTATCTTGTCACAACCCAACTCTTTATAACTTATGTCATAAAAATTGTAACCGAGCAAATTTAATAATGGATTTATATAGTATAAAGAATTATTTATATACACTATACCAATCATGATCAAAACTAGCACATAGACACAATAAGCACTCACCAAAGACAAGTCTAGCGGAATGGCAAAAAATACAAACAAAGAGAAATATCCCAAAAAGTGCCTGTCCGTAATGTTCTTTTTTGAGACAATCTCTACTTCAATTGATTTTCCATTTGCAAAGTAAATATTCCATAAAAGTCCAATAGCCCCCAGCACCATCAAAAGCAAAAGAGTGACAAAATTCAATGTGTTTAAAACATTGAATGTGGCATTGTGGTTTATGATTTCAACAATAAGCTTCACAAATACTAAAAAGTACATTGGGACAAAAGCACTTATGTATAACAACAAATTTTTTAGATATTGTTTCATAATTTTATTTTAATTAAAATAATAAAAAAAATAATAAAAATAAAAAAATATATAAAAATTCATTAAAAATTCATTATTTTTTAATAAAAAATCAATTTTTTTGCATTTTTTAATTATTTTTTTAATTTTTTAAAAATTATTTATCTCCATATAATAAGCAGAAATAACAATTTTGAGCATTTGCCAATTTTAAAATGTATTAAATAATATATAATAATTATAATAAATATATATTCTATTTATTTTGAATTATTTTTTCTTTGTGATAAAATATTTCTGAATATGAGAGGTAATTATGGAAAAGAAAAATAATTTGGTAAAAAGTATTTTCTACATATTTTTTGCTATATGCTTTATAAGCTTTGGCATAATGCTATCAAACAAGGACAACATCAAAAACTTTGCTCTTGCAGAAGATGTTTCACAAGAAGAAATAGACAATCAAAATATTCCTTCTTATTTCTCTGCACGAGAATACATAACTGACGGAACAGAAGATGAAGAAGGAGAAAGCACCGACTACGAAAATCCAAACAGTCTTATTTCTTCTGACACATTTATGTTTTTCAAAGAAGGGACAAGTTCAAACTACTTGACCTTATCACTTTTGACAAACGGATCAGAACTTAAGCCTCAAAATGATATATACAACTATGTTTATTATCCAGACTTGACTGACACTACAGTTTTCTATTATTACAGCATCAATTCTATAAGCCTTTATGTCAATGGCGCTTATAAAGATATTGATATGGGAAACTATATTCAATCAAGCGGATTCTCTTTTTCAAACAATGCCTCTGCTCAACTTGAACAATTTGAAATGACTTTCAAACCTCTTCCAAGCAATGGAGAAGCAGGTCTTGAAAGCAACGAAATTGCCATCACAAACCAAGCAGGAGAAGTCATTGAAGGGATTTACAACTTGTCCTTGTCTTTGACACTTTACACCTGCACTGATGGTGGTACTGCAACAACAGAAGAAGTCTTCTCAGATCAAAATGTGACAATCAATTATAGCTTCTATGTTGTTGATCAAGAATCTTACTTCTTAAACAACAGACCTAACATTACCTATACAGCCTTTGACCATGAAGTTGCTGTTTCAAGTTTAACAAATCTCAACTATGCTTATTATCTCTACAGCAACTATTCTTCAGAAGATTCTGCAAACAAGATTCCTTATGTAGAATATGATTACACAAAATTTGAACTTGCCATAAGTAAATCAATCTCAAACACAACTTACACAACCAGTCTTCTTTATGACAAAGACCCAGCATCTGAATCACCAGTGCTTATGAGTGGAGATGATATAGTAAACATAAAAATCAACACAAACAACAATACTTGCCGTGTTTACTTCACTGATGTAGGAAACTATGAACTCACTTTAAGTGCAATTCAAATTGTAAACTACTCTACCACCCCAGAAACCACTGAAATCAAAAAATATTCTTTGAATGGTGTCACTGGAGCAACAAAAAAAATAATGGTTTACATGTATGGTTATCAAGCAAATTACACTGACCTTGACAAGCCTACAGATGAAAACAACATCAGACAAATAAGCGAACTTAAAGAATACGACTTTGAAAACGGAAACTTCACAAACAGTGCCGATATCACAAGTTCATTCTTGGCATCAAATGGAAACTACTCTCAATCAACAGGAAACACAACATTCAACATTGTTAATGTTTTAAATTATATAAATTCAAACAATATTACTCCTGTAAAAACAAATCAAACACCTATTAAACTTTCTGTAAATGCCAAACTTTCAACAACTGTAAACAGCTACATTTTCTCAACAACAAAGGTTTCAAGTGCATATTCTGTTTACAACAACGGAAAACTCGGAGAAGAAACTCTTTACAGAACAGCATTTACTGGACTTACAGACAGTGCTGCCGGAAAATACATCTACATAGTTGGTTATACTTTTGATAACTATTATCTTACAGAAACTACCCTTTCTGCAAACACAGTATTTTATCAAGTGTTCTATTTTGAAATTGTAAAAGATTTACCAACAATTGAAGTTGTGACAACAACAGGGAACAAAAATGTTCCATCAGACACATATGTAAACGAAAATGTAAACATTGTTGACAGCACAAAAGAAGATCCTTTCAACAAAGATGTGACAATTCAAATTTATGCTTATGATTACAACAGAAACACATATTTGACCGGATTTGGTGGAGAACAAGGAATTTCATTTAGCTCTCTTCTCCCTGCTCAATCAACAGAAAATGTGATCACTTTGGAGCAAAGTGCTCATTACACAGTGAGATTGTATTACACAAATGAAATAACATCTTCAAACATTCTTTACTCTTCAAAAACAGGTTTCTTCAGAGAACAAACTTTTACAATAGACAAATACTCACTTGAAAACATAACAGCTAGAAATGTTACAGAAATTACAAATTCTACAAATTATAAAATCGTTTCTACACTTTCAAATTTCTCAACAAATCAAAGCATTGTTTTCTCTTGGAATGAAAAGACTAGTGGGGCAAGAACTTATGCATATTATAGATACTTCCCTATCATTGATGAACAATATTACAGCAACAGAGAATCAGTTCTTTCAGGCACATTGGACAAGATGTTAAATTATCAAAAAGATGTTTCTTATCTACCTGTAAACAGCCTTCTCAATCTTTCAACAACAAACAACAACTGGCTTCCATATCAAGGCAACACTATTGATTTTTCTACAAGTGTTTCAACAGAATATGTTTTGTCAGATGCAGGTTTGTATTTGATAGATGTTTATGATGAAGCTGGAAATCACACAGTTGATGTGTTTATGATTGACAAAACAACTCCTTACTTTGCAATCAATGATGGAGAATTGTATAAATTGACAAGCTCTTCAGTCTATGTGACAACACCTTCAACATTATATTGGGCTAAAAACAAAGCAATTTATATCGTAAACTTTAAAACACCAAGTTATACTTCAACAATCAATGCTGACAATGTCACAGAAAATGACTTGAAATACGACGGAACAAATTATTATGATTTTTATCTAACTTACGACGGAAAAACACCAAGCACAGACATCTTTAAAGTAATGTACAACAAATTGTTCGCTAAAAATTATATGCAGTCTTTGACTTACGGAGTTTCTGTTTCCCCTTCAACTGATGGCGTCTCAAGTTATATAAGCAGTTATACTGGAATGTATATAACAATACCAATCAATGAAGTATCATATTATATAGATAATGACCATCCAGACTACACCGCACAAACAGGAATTTATTCTCAAGCAATAACTGTAAATGAAGAAAACACCTATCGTGTTTTGATAAGAGATATGTCAAATACCAAAAAAGATTTGGCTTACGATGACACTTACATAACACAATACACAAACTACTATTCTGCTAGACAAACAATCATAATCAGTTTTGACTCATCGGAATTCTTCATACAATTTACAAACAGTGATGGCGAAACAGAAGTTATCACATCAAACAATGTTGTAGAAGGAACAATATCCGACACTTCAACATCAGAACAAAGAAAAACAAAAACAACTTATCTCAACCCTACAAAAATGAGTAAAGCATTTACATTGTCCTTCCTCCCAACAATCACAAATGAAGATATGTTGATCCAGGTAGACAGCGTAATAATAAGATATTATCCATATGTAGAAAACACAATTACTGTTGGAGATATAACATATCATTATTACACTTTGTCTGACAATGTGACAGAAATCAATGTTTATAACTTCCAAGAAAACGGAGCTCAAACGACTATAAAACAAGATGAGATAAGATTGAACTCAGAAAACATCACTACTGCTGGTAAATATGAAATTATAAGAACATATTACACAGATGAAGGTTATTCTTACAATGAGAACGACTTCTATCAAAGAACTTATGTCTTCTATGTGGACAGAAATGAAGTTGTTTCAAATGCCGAACTTGTAAACGATGAATCTGGTTCTCATCTTGAAAGCTTGGTTGGTGGAGATGTGTTTGTGTCAATGTATGACAACGGAACAAATGCCAGCCTTGTTGTGACCTTCCCAAACAGTGCAGAAGGGAACACAAATGGTTCTTCAATTTACAACAACGGCACAGTTCGTTCTGTTTTGACAACAAACTTGCTCCCTGTTTATGTATATGTGCCACAATATAAATACACAACTTACGCAAACAAGACAACAACTTTAAACTTTGCTACAAAACTTTACACTGATGAAGCTCTTTCTATTGAAGCCAACAAAACAATTCAACCAAAAACAAAAGTCACAATTTTATCTGCTACAGAAACTTATGCAAAAGTTTTGTTTGAAAATGCCATTTACTACATGCCAATCTCTGCAATAGACAATTATGACTTTGAAGTAAATTATAGTTCTTATTACATTACATCAACCAATACTACTCTTTATTCTGACGAAAAATTGAGCACGGCCACAACAACAATTTTACCTACAAACACAACATTGGATGTTGCTCAAATTGGCACAACAAGCACTCAAGTAAATTACAATGGCGGAACTTATTATGTAAACAATTCTTCTTATAAGAAAGTTGACAATGACAATTACTATTATTCAGACAATCTTATAAAGGAATATGCATTATATGCCGAAATTTATAAAGATGACACAGATGTATCAAACTTAATTGCAGTAACTTCTACAAACACAAAAAATCCAACTCTTAACACAATTGTTTCTGATGGATCTGGATTCTTGAACTTCTATAGATATAGCGACGGCACAAAACTAGACTATATCTCTGAAGAAGGAACATATTATGTAACAATTTATCAAGGCAGGTTTGGAACAGAAGTTGGAGATAACAATTATCAACAATCATTGACTTTCAGTTTTGAAGTAAAAGAATCTAATCCTGATTTTGTAGTTCAATCAACAACTGGTTCTTCATTAAATTCAGTAATCACCTCTCCTGCACCTACAGATGAAACAAAGCCAAGCATGACTTATTATACAAATCAATCAAATGTAAGTTTAATTTGGGATGCTGGAAGCACCTATATGGCAGAGATAGATATTGATGAAATGATATTTAAAACAAGCAAGGGTCAAACATTTAGAGCAACTGATGATGTATTTGCACAACAACCTACCCTTTCAAACAACACATACATTGCTCAACTTGACCTTAAGAAATTGAATGTTTATGAAAACAATGGCTATGTTGACATAACAATGCAATTCAAAAATCACGACTCAAGATTCTATTCAAAAGTGACAAAAAGAATTTATGTTGACCTTTCTGCACCAAGCACAAACATTCAAAACTTGGTAAACAATTCAACTGCTGGAAATATGATTGCTACATTGTCTACAACATCACTTAGAACATATTACACCGCAGAAATGGAACAAACCAGCGATCTTTCTACAACAAGCTACAATATAAGCAACAATACAGGAACATTTGCTTATTACTCATACAGTGTTGCAAACTCATATTTGCAAACATTGAAAAATTCTCTTTCTGGAGATGTTTACAAAACATATATCAGAGCATTTGTTGACACTCAAGGAAACAATACAAAATACACAACAGATGCCGAACAAGAAACTGCACCAACAGATTTCTTGGCATCAAACTTCACAGATCTTGAAACAGTAACAGAATTTAATCCAAACACTTATTACGAAATTATTGAAACTGATCTTGCTGGAAACATGACAATCTACACAATTTACATCACAAGTTATGTTCCAGACAGCACAGAAGGTAGCGATTACAACAAGTTAATCACCTACACAGATGCAGACGGAATCGAACATTCTTACACAATTGATGATTATTTGTTGACACAATCTTACACAAATGCAACACACAACATTTATGCAAAGACTGGATTTACATTAAACAATCTTAACTTCTTTGGAGATGCATGGGCACAAATAAAATTGAGCACCGTAAATTCAAATGGATTTACTACAACAAAATATTTGATGTTGACTCCTTGGGATAAAGATTATGCTTACGCATTTGTTGGACAAACTTACACAAAAATTGCAATCTCTGATCTTATTGACGGCAGTGTAAGTTCGAGATATAAAAATTGTTTAAGCGTTTACAACAGAGAAAATAGATCTACAACAAACTTCTATATCAATATCAGAAATACAAGTTTGACAGCATCTCTAACAAATGATCAAAACAGAGAATACATCAGATTTACACAACCTACTGATCAATCAATTCAAAGCTCAGCTTATGGTTCAACATTCTTGACTTCACTTTCAATCAAGGCAAACAACGAATTGATTTATTCTCAAACAAACAAATTAGGGTTCTCAAGTTTATGGCAATCAACTTCAAATATCATTGTGACAACAGACAACACTCTTGGAACAATTACTTTTGAAATCAATCCAAATTTAGGATTTGTCACTAACACAAGAATCGAATATGAATACACAGACAATTATGGCACAACATATAAAGAAATCCATTTGTATAAAGAAACATTGATCACACAAGAAGTTTCTTCAGAACAAGACTTGTACTCTTATTATGATACAAATGGTGGAAGATTGTATTACATCACAAAAGATGGGTTAAAATACAACTATAACCCAAGCAAATACACAGTTGAAGTGTTCGATTTGGTAGATGGAGAGATCTCAGAAGAACTCACAAAAGCCACAACAACCACCTCCCAAAACAGTCAAGGTGTTTCTACAATCCTTGTTAAAACAAACAATGATACAGGTGTTTACAATGACAGTTTTGCGTTGTTAGTAAGAGATTTCAACAACAATGATCCAACTACAAACCTTGTAAAAACAATTTACTTCACATTATACAACGAATTGCCACAAGTAAATGATACAAATGAAAACAATCAGCCTGGACAATTCAAAATACTTGATGCAAATGGAAACAACATAACAAGAAGTATAATTGACAATCTTGTAAATGATGAAACAGGATACTTCTCAGAAATCAGAGTGATTTATTCACAAAAAGAAACATTCATTCCAATCAAATATTCAATCAGTACCGACAAAGTCAATTGGACAGAAATCACATCTGGTACAAGATTGCAATGTCAATCAGATGATATGAAAAAATATTATCTCAAGATTTGGTATGATGAAACTTATTTGAAAAACGAAATGGGCACACCTGAATATGTATTTGGATATGTCCCAGACAGTGGCCAATATAATCAAATATTTGAATTTAACTTATCATCATTAAAATCAACATATTGGATCGAAAAAACTATAAACGGTGTCACATCAGTTGTTGATAAGAGTGATACAATCTACACAGCAAGCGACGGCAAACAATATGCAAATCACTATATCGTAAATTTAAGCTACACAGACAAAGACCTTGTTCAAATAAAGACAAATAAAGAACAAGAAATAACAGCAACCTTGGCAGATGTGTTTGTAGATAGTTCAACAGTAACTTCAGAACTTTGGATAATTTCAAACACAACAAGCGGAAACTTAGGAAACATTCCTCCATTCAATATAAAGATTGTTATAACCTACATTCCAAGTTCAGACAATTTTGTTGAAGAGTTTTATACATACAACATGAATGGAATTATTGATACAACAGAAAATCTTGTAAATGCTACATCAAAGAGCATCGTAATATCAGAAGACTATTCTTCAATCAACAGAATTGAACTTCAATGGTCAAAATATTATGGTATATCACAAAACGAAATCAACATCAGACTTGTAAAAGACGGCATAGAATTGAACCCTGTGGTATATACAAGAAAAACAAATGGAAAAGAATACAATTACGTTTACTTAACCCATTCAGGCAAATATTCAATCTCATTATATGACAATGCAGGAAATGTTCAAAAGTTTAACAGAGGCAACGCTGGTCAAACAGAAGCATTGACATTTATATTCCTTAAAGATGTTCCATTCACAATCACATATACAAACCCAGTGACAAACGAAGAAGAAACATCTCTCCCAATCAAACAAGCAATATACAATGGAAAAGTTTCTGTAAATATTGACAAGAGCACCCGTTCAGAATTCTATTCTCTTGATGGTTATCCAGTAATAAGCGTGACAAAAGATGGTGTTGAATATACAGAATACTTCCAAGATGACACAACCTATCTGTTTGAAGAACCTGGTTATTACGAAATTTCATTTACAGCAACAAGCAATTTGCCAGATGTTGGAAAGATTAGACAAGAGAAATATCAATTTACTATTTTAAATCCAAACGAATATAGATATTCTTATGTTTACAACAGATATTCAAATTATTATGTTGAAAAAGTAATTAAAGACGGAATTGATATAACAGAAGACTTGTTGAGAACATTGGATGTTTCAACAATAACAGTTGATCAAAAAACATATATGACAGAACTTCCATTGTCATATCTTGATGAAAAAACTGGAATAGGCACATACATGATAACAATCAATTCAAACGACAAGTTGTTTAAAGGTTCATCAGCAATTACAAGCTGGACATATCAAGTAAACATTCAAAATGGAACTGCACCAATAAAAATATCTATTGCTGAAGGAGCAGAAACAACAAGCAATATTACAGTAACTTTCAACCAAGCAAACATCTACAGCGAAATGGGAGAAAGCACATTAAGAATCATAAAAGAAATTGACAACAAAAACTACTTATATTACAGTTTGGATATCAATAGTTTAAGCACTGGAGAAACAACTGCAACAATTGATTCTGCAGGAACATATTATGTTCAAATACTCTCTCCAAGTGGAAACTTGTTATTCAGTTATAAAGTTGTTAAGAATGATCCTCTCAATGCCGCAGCAATTATAGCAATTGTAATTTCAGTAATTGTTGCAATAGTTGTAATAATCATAATTATTAAATTGAGAAAGAGAATTGCTGTTAAGTAAAAGAAAAAGAAGACATCAATCAGATGCCTTCTTTTTTATGCTCCTATCGCCCGTTATTTGCCGTTTTAAGCCACTTTCCATATTTTACACACAATTTATCAAGATGTGAAATCAATGCTGTTAAACATAAATTTATGATAAAATACACCACTTTTAATCATGTTTAATACAATAAAAAAAGACTGATATTTTTCAGTCTTTTTTTTTAATATTATTTCTTAAGTTCTTTATCAAGTTTTACTTTTGAAACAATGAAGTAAACAATTACGCCTACAAGAACAAGAACAGAGATCACAATCAAAATTGTTCCGATAATCTTATAAACAGCAACTGTATCTGTAGTTCTTGCTGTAACTTCGATGCTGAATGTTTCTGTTGCTGTGTTTCCAACTGCATCAGATACTTCAACTGTCAAAGTATAAGTTCCAATTTTGTCCAAATCGAATACATACATTCCACCAACAAGTTTGTATTCAACTTCTTTGCTTGTAGAAGTATTCAAAAGAGAAATTGTAGGTTTTGTTCCTTCTGGGAACGCCTTATTATCTGTGAAAGTAATCTTGCTTGGGTCAATTGTAAGTTCAGAACCGATTTCATAACTATCTTTAACAAAATCATCTGCAAATGTCAAAGTTGGTTCTACATTGTCTCCAACTGCAATTGTGTAAGCTTTTGTTGTGTAGTTATTGTTGTTGTCATAAACTGTATATGTGATTGTATAAGTTCCGTCTAATACATTTCCTGTACTTGATTTAATTGTATAAGAAGTGTCTTCCATTTGTTTATTGAATGTTTGAGAACCTGTATCACCATTAGCCAATTTCCAAGACAAAACAATCTTTGATTTATCAGCATTGATTCCACTCTTGTCAGTAGCTTCAATTCCATAAATCTTCAAATTGTATCCATCTGTTGCAGAAATATCTTCTGTAGAAATTGTATCAACATAATCATATTCTGTAATTTCTGGACCAACTGTATCTTGAACAATAATTGTATAAACATCACTTGTCAAATTATAATTTACAAGATCATTGCACCATTCTTCAAGATCTACATCTTCAAATACAGTACCATAGAAATCGTCAATTGTTATGCTATTGTCATCATAGTTGTAAACTTTTACTGAACCATCTTCATCTTTAACAACTGTATATTTTGTGCCAGTTTCGTTAACTACATAAGAACCATCTTTATTCAAAACAACTTCTGCTTTATTAGAATTTGTTGGGTTTTGATAATTGAAGAATCCACCTTTGTAAGAATTTGATCCAGCATCCCAAGCCATTTCTTGATATGTGAATGTCTTTGGGTTATAAACTGTAAGATTTACTGTATAGGCAATTGGATATTCGCCAACTGCATTTGGTTTAAATGAATTTTGTTGTCCGTATGTTGTGCTCCAGTTTGTAGCTTTTCCGTTTTCGTTTACGCCCATAACAACAGCATCAACATCTGCATAATCTTCTTCATTTCCAGCATAAACATCATAAGTTACACTGTTTGGAATTTGATAACTTACTGATGGAGTAGGTATTTCAATACCTGTTTCTGGATCATAGTTTGTGTCACCATCAAGTTCTACAGTCTTGCTTTCAAGAGAAGTGCTGATAACTGGTGGTTGAATGATTGATCTAGCTTTAACATCATAGTTTACAAATGCAACTACAGTTTTGTTATTGCTATCTTTAACTGCAATGCTTGCTCTATATTCTCCTGCAAATGAAGCAACAAATTTTCCAGCATGAACAGTATATTTCCCTGCACCACTTTGAGATAAGATATCTCTTTCTGATGAATAGTCATATGTTGCAACCTTTGTTTGAGTGTCTCCGTTGATGTAATATACATTAACTTCAAAACTCATAAATGAAACTGCATCATCCAAAACTGTCATTGTAGGAAGTTCAATTTCTTGTCCTTGTTCATATTCTGAAACAAAAGATCCATCTGCTGTGTTAATATCTCCTTCTTTAAATTGAGGAGGAGCATTGTCAACTGTGTTAGAAATATTTATTGTTTCACCATAGATGTTTGCATTTCCTTTATCATCATATGTGTAAGAAACTATTTGAAGAGTTACTGCTTTATCGCCAGCTTCTGACAAATCTATTGAATAAGAAGATGCACTTGCGTCTGTCAAATCAATATATCCATCATTAGCTTCTGAAGTAGAGTTATGATATTTTGCATATGTTTCTGTCAACAATTTTCCGTCAACTCTAACATTTGCAATATCAGCCCAAAGTTCGTCCAAGTCATTGTTTGAAAGAACATTGCTGTCTTTGTCATTAACTTGAATTACATTTCCTTCGCTGTCAAAATAACGATACATTGTCTTAACCAACATATTTGTATCATAGTTGTCTGTAGCTGTAGGAACATCAAATGTCACTTTTGCATTTGGCAAATATGAATCTGCAAGAGTTGTTCCAAACTTAATTGTAGGAACATCATTGTCTTCATAAGAACCAACATACATAGATTTTGTTATATCTGTTTCATTTCCTGCTGCATCTTTTGCGATGTAGTGAATGTAGTATTGTCCAGAGCCCATTCCGTTTTCTGATGTTGTAGCACCAAATGTTTCATTTACATCAATGTAAGCGAAACCTGCGGTAACAGCTTCTGCACTCTTAAACCATTCAAGAGCCTTATCGGCAGAATCAATAGCTGATTCGTTTACTGTTTTACCTTCAAAGTAGTTTTCTGCATTGAAGATTTCGTAAATTGTTTTATAGTTTGCATTGTCAACAACAATCAAATATCCATTATCTTTAAGCCAGTTGAGCATTTCAACATCACTGCTGATTTCTCCAGCTTGTTTTCTGATAAGGTAGTTGTTTGTCAACAAGTTTGTATAAGCTTTGTTTGAAGTAGTATTTCTATAATTGAATACCAAGTTATATTCTGCGTAGTCTGTGATTGTAAGTTTTGCAACAGTATCATCTGTCATAATCTTACGAGTAAGAACAACGCCCTCATCTCCAGCTTTTGATACATTGTCATCAATTCCAATAGCATAAACAACAACGCTGTTTGGAATAGCACGACTTTGAAGCTTGTAAGATGCATCTTCATATTTCTTGTCTTCATCTTTTACAGAAGCATCATAAACAATTGGAGTAGGTTTCTTTTCATCTTTAATGTTTTCAAATTCGTAAACACCTTTTGTTGAAGAAACTGTGTTTCCATAGAAGTCTGTAATAGTATATTCAAATGTATACCAACCATCTTTCAAAGGTTTAAATGCTGATGGGTTAACCAATGTTCCATCTTCATTTACAACTTTTTCATCTTCGTCGATTTCTTCATTTCCATTAAGGTCTTGATTGTATTCTTCTGCAGAGATAAGTTCATATCCCTTTGAAGAACTTGTTGAGCTGTAATAAGCTTTTACTGTGTAGTAAACATCAACTTTTTCACTTGCTGGTTTTGAATCTTTAGATGTTACACCAGTTGCTGCAGGCAATGTGCTTTCAACACCAGTTTGTCCATTGTCTGACCAGTCAGAAGCAAGTTCAAGTTGAAGTTTGTAATCTGTATAATATTTGTTTTCTTCTGAATAAACTTGAGTAGATTTTGTTGTAGATGTGACAAATTGTCCATCAAGATAGTATGCATATTTTACTGTATATTTTCCAGCACCAAATTGAGTATCTGCAAAAACGCTACCATCGATATAGTAATTTCCTGCTTCACCTGAAACAGTTACATTTTGAGAATTAACCCCACCTGTAACAGAGATAAGAACATAACTTCCTTCTTCTCCAACAGCATCTTTGCTTGTGACATAGTTTACATCTTCAACTTCTTCACCGTCTTCATCAGTAATTGAAGGCAATGGAAGGTTCAAGTTTTTATAACTATCTCCGTCTTTTGCAAGAGCAAGATCAATTACGCTTGGAATAAAGTTTTGTTCGTTGCTGTCAAAACTTATTGTAGCACTTGAAATTTCACTATCAACTTTAAGTTCGTAAGAGTTGGTATATGATTTTCCTGTGCTTGTATCTTCATAAGTGTAAGAATATGTTACAGTGTATGTTCCAACTTTGCTTGCAACAAAATATCCATAGTTGTTTTCATCTGTTGTCACAACAACTTTGTTTGTAATATCAGTTTCTCCTGAAGTTACTTCACTGCTGTTGATTTCTGTCAAATCCAAAGAACTATAACGAACAGTAACTTTTGAAGATTGCAAAGTTACATTGCTTTCAAGTTCTCCGTCTTGAGTTTTTCCAACAATAAAGTTATTGCTTCCACCAATGTAAGCATTTGGGATATAATATGTGCTACCCTTTACGACAGAAGTTGAAACTTCTTCATCAACTTTACCTATTGTCATATAAGAATAGTCAGTGTATTGTGACATTTGAGCCAAAGCAACCAAGCCATTAAAAGGCATACAAAGAACTGCAAGTGCAAAAGCTACAACAAGCACCAATCCTCTAAATACAACTGTATGATTTTGTCTTTTAACTTTCATAAAGTAAAATCTCCTATTTAAATAGTCTATATATAGTATAACTACGGACTATTTTATCTTAATTTTGCCAACAAGTCAAACATTTTTATGCAAATACCAAGCACAAAAAAGAATATCTTTTGCATTTGATATTTCGTTTCGACTTTTTGCAAAATTTATCAATATTTTGCGAATGGTTTTCATTCCTATACAAGAATAAAAACACTATTATTGTCGAAAAAATTTTTTATCTGTTTTTCACACCAATTCGACAAAAATCTTTCGCATTTTATGTAAAAAACATAAAGCAGGCTTATAAAAACCTGCTTTAATCAAACTTAAATTGTATAAGTTACCTTAACACCAGGTCCCATACTGCTTGCCAATGTGACACTCTTAATATATTGTCCTTTGGCAGCGGCAGGTTTAGCTCTTACAATTGCGTCCATAATTGCAGTAAAGTTTTCTACCAATTTTTCTTTTCCAAAACTCTTCTTTCCAATGATAACATGAACATTGTTTGTTTTGTCCAATCTGTATTCAACCTTACCTGCTTTAACATCTTTAATGGCCTTTGTAACATCAGTAGTTACAGTTCCACTCTTTGGGTTTGGCATTAAACCTTTAGGTCCAAGAATTCTTGCGATTCTACCAACAACGCCCATCATATCTGGAGTTGTGATAGCAACATCAAAATCAAGCCACCCAGCGTTGATTTTAGCAACGATGTCTTCTGCTCCAACATAGTCTGCACCTGCTTTTATAGCTTCGTCAGCCTTGTCTCCTCTTGCGATAACAAGAACTCTAACATTTTTACCTGTTCCGTTTGGAAGAACAACTACGCCACGAACTTGTTGGTCAGCGTTTCTTCCATCAACACCAAGTCTAACATGAAGTTCGATTGTTTCATCAAACTTAGCTGTAGCTGTGTTGAGAACATTTTCCATTGCTGTGGCAACATCATAAGCTGAAGACTTGTCAAAACTTTCAAGGCTCTTCAAATATCTTTTTCCTCTATTCATAATTCACCTCTCTAGTCCACAACTTCAACGCCCATGCTTCTTGCTGCACCAGCAATCATAGACATTGCACTTTCGATAGAGTCAGCGTTCAAATCTGGCAATTTTGTTTCTGCGATTTTTCTGATCTGCTCTTTAGTGATTTTTCCGACTTTTGTTTTGTTTGGTTTTGCAGAACCTTTATCAAGCCCAATAGCTTTTTTAATAAGGACTGCTGCTGGTGGTGTCTTCAATTCAAATGTGAAGCTTCTATCTTCATAGATAGTGATCACAACTGGAATGATAAACCCAGCTTGAGATGCGGTTTTCTCATTAAATTCTTTTGTAAAGCCAGCGATATTGATACCATGAGGTCCAAGTGAAGAACCAACTGGTGGTCCTGGTGTGGCTTTTCCCGCTTCGAGTTGCAATTTAACAACTGCTTTAACTTTCTTTGCCATTTTTCCCTCCTAATGTGGTGAATTGAACTAGGCAATTAGTTCTCCCACAAAATTTGACAGTTTAATGTCATGCCGGACAATATTTTAACAGTTACCTGAAAAATATCAAGTTTAGTTTATTTTGTGAACTTGTTCAAAAGTAAGTTCAACATTGTTTTCTCTTCCAAACATCTCAACAGTTACGGTAACAACACCTGCATCTGGATTTACAGCAACAACTGTTCCTACCATCTTGTCAAGAGGCCCTTCGATAATTTCAACTTTGTCGCCAACTTCAATGTCAGTTTCAACTTTGATCTTTTCGAGTCTAAGTTTCATAACTTCTTCGTCAGTCAAAGCCAAAGGTCTTCCTTTTGGTCCAACAAAGCCAGTAATACCACGAGTTCTGGTAACATTATGCCAAAGGTCATCACCATAAATCATCTTAACCAAAAGATAACAAGGCATACTCTTTCTAGTAACCAATTTTTTCTTGCCATTTTTTTCTTCAATGACATCTTCCTCAGGAATTACAATATCAAAAATTCTGTCTTGTAGATTAAATTTTTCTACAACCGTTTCAAGATTTTCTTTCGCAACATTTTCATATCCTGAGAATGTGTGAAGAACATACCATTTTGGTTCTCTTGAATGTTCCATAACAATACTCCTTATCTTTCAAGATTTGATTATAGTCTAAATTAGCTCACCAAAAGACTAACAAGCCAGCCAAGAAGAGTGTTTACACCATACAAGAAAAGTCCAAAAATCAAAACGAAAGCGATAACAATTCCTGTTTTCTTAACAACTTCGCCAAAAGTTGGCCAAGTGACTTTTTTAAGTTCGGAAATAGTTTCCTTTGTTTTTTTACCGATTCCGCCAGACTTATCTTTGTTTTTCTTCTTATCTTTTTTCTTGTCTTTTTTGTCAACAACTTTTTCTTTGGATTTTTTATCTTGTTTCTTGTCTTCTTTTGCAACTACGCCTTCAGAAACTTGGTCTTGTTTAACAGACTCTTCTTCTTGAATTTGTGCTTCAACTTGATTTTGCTTTTTAGACATAATTTCCTCCAAAATTTAGATATAAATTTTCTTTAGCACAAATTACTTTGTTTCTTTATGCTTTGTTCTCTTATTACATCTTGGACAAAACTTATTGATTTCAATTCTTTCAGCATTTGCAGAAGTATTCTTTTCTGTAGAATAATTTCTTTCTTTACATTCTGTACATTCAAGTGTAATTATTTTACGTTTTGGTGCTGCCATTTCTTTCTCCTAACAAAAAAACTAACACCCTTTCGAAGTGTCAGTTTAAATATATCACAATACTTTGTTCAAGTCAAGCGTTTTCATAAAGTTTGGTAATAAATTTTTAAGCCATATTTCCTTTTGAAAAATTATTTTAAAGATCTTTCTTTTCTTTCTTGCAAAAGTTTTTCTTCTTGCACAACTTCTCTTTTTCTTTGAGAAACTTTGTCAAAAACTTCTTTTTTGATTTCTTTGTCTTCTTGTGTCTTTGTAGGCATACGATACAAAAGAACTTTATAGAGTTTGTAGTTTACTCTAGGATCCAAACCAGGGGTGTTGTTGTATCCAACAATCAAAGATCCACCTTCCTGCTCACCAATTTCGTAAGCATCAAAAGAATTCAAAATGTTTAAAAACTTCTTTCTAATTTCTTTTTCTTGTCCTTCAGAAAGTTCAAAATTAGATTTTACAAGATTGTCTGATTTAGATCTATACATATTGTAATAAACATCATAAACTTTGCCGTAGAAATCTCTTGCAAGTGCCTTCAAAATATCATCATAAGTAAATTCATGAGTCAAAATCTTACTTTTTTCTGCCAAAGGCAATCTCAAATTGATGTTGAATGGAATGTTGAAAACGGCATCTGCAGAATGTTCTTTCAAAGAAACACTCTTTTTCAAAATTTCCTTATCCATCTTTGTGAGATCTTTTTTCTTTCTTGGAAAAGTAAGCGCTTCCAAATGGAAATATTCTTGATTTTTGTTTGGCAAAACAATTTGTTCTGGCAAATCTTTTGTCAACATAATGTTTTTGTCAAAAGTTGCAGAGTATGGCATAAACAATCTCAAATCTCTGTTCATAGGGAAATAAAAATCTTCGTTTGGCAACAAATGAACTCCTTGTGCCTTAAAAGCTTGAAAACCCTTTTTGTTTTTAACTTTAACAAAACTAGGTGATACCAATAATTTTTCTTTTAATATCTGTAATACAATTGCTTCAAAATTTTTATTCATTCTCTCACCTCCAAACCTAAATCATTATAGGTGAAAAATGGCGGCAAGTCAATACCCAATTTTTAAAAAATAAAAAAAGACTTATAAAAAGCCTTTTCTTTTTTATTATTCATTTGTCTCTACAACAGCATCAACAAACATAACATTTTCATTTGGTTTGCAATTTGGAAGGATTGATTCAATCTTGCTTGGCTTGTTGTATTCTACTTCATATTTCAACACATAGGTAAAATATGCTTTAAGCAAACCTTTTGCATACATATAAGCTTCAGACAAATTTTTGCCGTCAGTGTAAATATCAAGATCTGGAAACAAAACTTGATAAGTGTCATCCTCATCTTTAATGAAAATTGCTGGATAAAGGAACTGATATTTTTTCATAACTACTCCAAGAAAAACCTATTATATGTTTATATTTTATCATATAAAATTATAAATACAAAATAAAATTAAAAAAATGCTACAAAATTTTGCAGCATTTTATTTTTCTTTGGAAAATAGTCTTAAAAATTATAAAGATCTTTCTTTTTCAGTTTTAGTTTTAGAAAATTTAATATTTGTTTCTTTTACGGCTCTTCCTACTTCTTCAGGAGAAACCAAAATATTTACATCTTTTTCAATTGATCTATAAGCTATCATATCTATACACCTCCGTGTGTTTTTCTTCTTACTTGTCCATATCATAGCATAAAAGTTTTTGTTTGTAAATACCTTTTTTAAAAATTTTTTAATTATTTTTTCTTGCAAAACTTTATTATATTTGATGCATTTATTTCTATTATGCTTTCGGATAGAAAAACATTTTACATTTTTTCAACGCTTTCAATACCAAGTGTCCACAAAGCTTTTTCCAAACTTTTCTTAACAAGAGAACAAATTGCAAGCATACTGTTCTTCTTTTCCGCATCCTCTTCCGACAAAATTTTGTGATTGTTGTAGAAAGTAGAAAATGCACTTGCCAAATCAAATGTTGCAAGACAAAGAGAGTTCATCGAATATGTGTCATAACAAATTTGATATGAAGACAACAATTTCAAAAGAGCCAAAACAATATTTCTCTCTTCTTGGTTTTCAATCTTAACTTCTCCACCAGCAAATTTAGATTTTGACAAAATTGAGTTTATTCTTGCAATAGTGTATTGAATATATGGTCCAGTTTTTCCATCAAAAGCCATAAATTTGTCAATATCAAAAACATAATCTTTGTCAACAGTGTTTGACAAATCACCAAATTTCATTGCCCCGACACCAATTTTGCGTGCAAGTTCAGCATTCCCAACAATGCCATTTGATTCCAATTTTTGTTCTGCCTTGTCAATCAAGAGTCCAACAACTTCTTTGAGTCTAACAACTCCCCCAGCACGAGTCTTGAAAGGCTTTCCGTCTTTTCCATTCATTGTTCCAAACGCAACATGAGTGAGTTTTTGTTCTTCAGGACTTATCCCTGCCAACTTGCAACATCTAAACACTTGCTTAAAATGTGTGCTTTGTCTGTTGTCTGTCACATACACAATTTCATCTGGTGCATAGTCTTTGTTTCTCATCAAGATTGTAGCAATATCTGTTGTTGCATACAAATCCCCACCATTGTATTTTTTGATAATAGCTGGTGGCATAGGATTTTTATATCTTTGAGGTTCATCTTCACTCTTTTTAGGGATAGGAATATGCTCTCCTTCTTTTGCAACATCAACAACCAAAGCCCCTTCACTTTCTCTTGCGAGCTTTTTGTCAACAAAAATCTTTATTGTTTGATCAATAAAAGGATAAGCATCACTTTCGCCATAATAGAAGTCAAAAGTTGCATTAAGTAAATCATAATTTTTCTTAATTTCGGTCACAGAAAGATCTTTGATTTTTTGATAAATGGTGTAATAAGGTTCTTTGTGTTGTTGAATATAAAGTGTATATTCATCAGCTTCTTTCTTAAATTCTTCATCAACATCTTTTCTCTTGCTAGCCTTTGGATATTCATCATTCAAAACATCGAGTGTGACATTTGAAATCTTCAAACTTGCAATATCGGCATTAGGTTTGAAAAAGTCATCAAGATAGCCATCTTGTTTCAACTGCAAAATCGTAAGTCCCATTTGAAGGCCATAATCACCCAAGTGAACATCAGACAAGGTTTTGTCCCCAAGAGCTATATGCACTCTTTTCAAAGCTTCGCCAACGATTGGAGAACGCAAGTGCCCAACATGCAATTCTTTTGCCACATTTGCTCCACCATAATCAAAGAAAACAAGTCTAGGTTTTTCAACTTTTTCAATGCCAACATTTTCATCGTTAAGGACAAAATTTGAAAACTCGTTCAATTTATTTTCTTTCACTTTCACATTGATAAAACCAGGCATAACAGCAGAAAAATCATAGTCTTTGCAATCTGCCAAATTTGAAACAATATTGTTTGCCACTTCAATAGGGCTTGTCCCCATTTTTTTTGCAATCAACATAGCATAATTTGTTTGAAAGTCACAAAGTTCTGGACGATTAGAAAAAGAAACAGCAATTTTGTTTACATCTTCAAGTCCAAGTTTTTCAGCTGTGTTTTTAATTATTTCAGTAATGTCATTTTTCAAATTCATAAAGATCTCCATAAATATGAAAGAGTATAGCAAAAGCGTAAAAAAAAAGCAAGAAAACAATTCTTGCTTATGATGATTATTCCTTGCTTTTCAACATTTTTTGTGCTGTTTCGCATAATTCTGACAAGTTGTCAAGTTGAGATTCAATTATTGGAGTGATATTTTCGCTTCTAACTTTCTTTACTTTTTTAGCAAGCCACCAGCCAAAGAGTCCAATACCTACACCGGCAATACCTAATGCAATTCCTCCAATCAAAAATCCAATTCCAGACAAACACATTGTCATACTAAGTCCGCCTCCAAATGCAAGCACTCCAATTGTTCCAACAGAAATTCCAGTAACAGTCCCTGCATTTTTTTTCTTTCTTTGAAAGACCTGGATTTCATTCAATGCCAAATCAATTTGTTGTTGAAGTTTAAGCAAATTGATTTTGTTGTTTATCTTTCTGTTTCTTTTGAAAGACAAAATCACATCAAATGGGCTTCCTTCTGCGGTGTTGCTGCTTGTAAGCTCCCACCCCAAATTTTCATACACGTCTGTCACCAATGTTTCCATTTCTCTTTTTACTTTTATTGACTTATAGTCAAATGTAATCGCTTCTTCGTTCATAATCTTTTCTCCTTTTATTTATTCCAACACTTGTGTTGTTAAAGACATTTTAGTATAATAAAAACAGAAATTAGCCAACAGAAAAAATTAAAATGTTGGGATAAAGGATAAATTATGAACATATCAAACAATTTGCGTTATAAATCAACCGAAGAAAAAATAGAAGATGCCTTTCTTCGACTGTTAAAAAGAAAAAGATATAACTGCATTTATGTCCAAGATCTATGCAAAGAAGCCGGCATAAACAGAAGCTCTTTTTATGCACATTATCTTGACATAAACGATTTGATGATGAAATATGAAGATAAAGTTGCTCAAAATGTTGTTTCTTTGTTTAAAGATTGTCAATTTGAGCAAGAAAACTTTTTGCAACTATTTAAGTTTGTCAAAGACAATGCCACTTTTTATAAAGCATATCTTCAATCAAACTTGCCTTCTTTTATGGATAGAGGATTTATAAAAATCTTTAAAAATTACTTGTCTAAAATGTCTGTAGAAAAAGAATATTATTACACAAATGAAGAACTCGAATACCATATGGCTTTTTTCGGTGCAGGTCTGAGAGCAATCTGTGCCAAATGGTTAAACGACAACTGCAAATTGTCACCTGAGGAAGTAGCAGATATTTTGATTAAAGAATATAAAAACAACGCAAAATGTTTTATAAAGTCAAACACATAAACTTAATATAAAAATAAAAAAAGTGGCATCGCCACTTACATTTCTTTTCTGTCAGCCAAAGCTTTGCTTAAGGTCACTTCATCTGCAAATTCTATATCACTCCCCATTGAAATCCCTTGAGCAAGCCTAGTGACTTTAACGCCCATAGGCTTCAAAATTTTTGCAATATACATTGCTGTTGCTTCTCCCTCAACATCAGGGTTTGTCGCCATAATAACTTCTTTGACATCATCTTTGCTTATTCTTGCAAGCAATTCTTTTATGCGAATATCATTTGGACCTTTGTTTTCAAGAGGATTTATACAACCAAACAAAACGTGGTAAACTCCGTCAAAACCTCTTGCTTTTTCCAAAGAAATTATATCTTTTGGCTCTTGAACAACACAGACGAGATGTCTGTTTCTTTTTTGACAAATTGGGCAAACTTCACTAGAACTGTAATTTCCACAAACACTGCAAAGTCTGACTTTGTTTTTTACATCAATAATAGCATTGGCAAAATTTTCTGCTTTTGATTTGTCGTTTTCGATAATATAAAAAGCATAGCGTTGTGCTGTTTTCTTTCCAACGCCAGGCAATGCTCTAAAATATTCTATCAGTCTTTCAATAGGTTCATCAAATTCGCTCATATTTTTCTTCAACACCCTTTGAAGTCAATTACATTCCCAAATTTGGCAATTTGTTTTTCTCGTCTTCGGCGATTTTGTTTAAGCAATCATTCACTGCACTTGCTACCAAATCTTCCAACATTTCAACATCATCTGGGTCAACAACTTCTTTCTTTATTTTCACACTTTTAACTTTTTTGTTTCCATACATACAAACTTCAATCATTCCGCCACCGACAGAAGAAGTATATTCTGTGTTGTCAATCTCTTCACGAGTTCTTTTCATATCTTCTTGCATCTTTTGTGCTTGACGCATCAAAGCTTGCATATTTCCGCCACCGAAACCACCAAAACCGTATCCCATTTTTTTTGCTCCTTTAAATTTTTGTTTTAATCTTCAATCTCTACTTTGTTTCCAAAGAAATTTTCGATTTTTTTGATATCCTTGTTTATTTTTTGTTCATCGCTTTCAAATTTTACAACCACAAAACTCAAATCAAGACCTTGCCACCTTATCGCACTTTCAATTTCCTTTCTACCGTTTTCCAAAACATCAATCAAAAAGTCATCACTAGAGCGAATAATCAATTTCCCATCTTCAATTTTTGCATTTGTGATATCTCCACAAGCAACATGCAGTGCAACTTTTTTATGCTCTTTCAAATAAAGAACAACTTTGCCCCAAACATTGTTTGCTGAAAGTTTTGTTATATCTTTTTCAATTTTCAGTTTTTTTTTACATCAAAACCAAGAATTGCCGTAAGACAAGTTGTCTCAAGCAAAAGTCTAACTGACAATGTATATCTCAATTCGCTTTCTGCACTTGAGAACACTTGCATATAACGAATCAAATCTTTTTCATCAAACTTTTTGGACTGCTCTTGATACATGTTGAAAACATCATCTGTCAAGTTTAAGATTTCGTTTGCATTTTCACAAGATTTGCAAACTAAAAGATTTCTTGCGTGCTTTGACAAGTCTTTTGAAAAGACAGCCAAGTTTTTCCCTTCTTTTTCAATCTTGTCAATCAGGCTTAAAATTGCTCCAACATCTTTTTCTTGAATTTTGTCAAAGAAATTGATAATAAGTTCGTGATCAGTTGTCCCAAGCACACTCAATGTTTTTTCTTTTGTGATATTTCCTTGACAATATGAAGCAATAGAATCAGCAATAGACAAAGTGTCTCTTACACTGCCTTCCCCAGCGCTTGCAATAATCTTTAAACTTTCTTCATCATATTTGATATTTTCATTGTCAAAAATTTTTGCCAAATGTTTAGCAAGTAGGTCTGCTGAAACCAATCTAAAATCAAACCTTACACATCTTGAAAGTATTGTTTGAGGAAGTTTATGAACTTCAGTTGTTGCCAAAATAAAAATCACATAAGATGGAGGTTCTTCCAAAGTTTTAAGCAAAGCATTAAACGCACTATCAGACAACATATGGACTTCATCGATGATGTAAACTTTGTATTTTGCACCGACAGGCATAAATTTGACTTTGTCCCTGATGTTTCTTATATCATCGACCTTGTTGTTTGAAGCAGCATCAATTTCAATTATGTTTATATCATTTTCTTGTTCCAATCTCTTGCAATTTTCACATTGACCACACGCAGAGCCGTGGATTGGACTAAGGCAGTTTACAGATTTAGCAAAAATTTTTGCCACACTTGTTTTCCCTGTACCTCTTGTCCCAGTAAAAAGATAAGCATGACCAATTTGGTCATTCTCTATCTGGTTTTGAAGAGTTTTTGTAATATGGTCTTGTCCAATAACCTCATCAAAACTTTTAGGACGGTATTTTCTGTAAAGTGCAATATGGTTCATTCTTTCTCCGTAAAACTAATAATTCTCTCTGCAAATAACTGAAAATGCATCAACATCAAGACAAGCGCCACCAATCAAGGCACCATTGATAGATTCGTTTGAAAGGATCTTTTTGTAATTGTTGATGTTTACACTTCCACCATAAACAATTGAAACATCTTTTCCTGCTTTTTCAGAATATAGGTATTCAATTTCTTTTCTGATTGTATCAGCCATTTTTGTTATATCTTTGTTTGTAGCGGTTTTCCCAGTTCCAATCGCCCAAATAGGCTCGTATGCAATAATGACGCCATCAAGTTCGTTTTCGTAAATTCCTTTCAAGTCGTCATCAAGTTGTTTTTTTATAAAAGCATAAGCCTGTCTGCTTTCTCTTGTTTGCAAACTTTCGCCAATACACAAAATGACTTTAAGCCCATTTGCCAAGGCAGTTTTTATTTTTTTATTGATAAGTTTGTCAGTTTCTTTAAACTTTGAGCGTCTTTCAGAGTGCCCAATGATTACATAAGTTGCACCAAGGTCTTTTATCATGCTTGCACTAATCTCTCCAGTGAAAGCACCTTTTTCTTCTTCAGAAATATTTTGTGCACCAAATGCAACATTACTTCCTGTCAAAAATTCTTTTGCCACCGACAAATGTGTGTAAGGAGGACAAATAACAATATCGTTTTTGCAACCTTTAGTTTTTGTCGCAAGTGACATTGCATAAGGTTTAAGTTCACTAGGTTTCGTGTTCATTTTAAAATTTCCAATAATTATTTTTTTCATTTTCTTTCTCCTTAAAACCCAACTTAACTCTTTTGCTTTATAAGTCAATTAGCTTAATGTGTCAATCACTTCAATTGCAGGCAAAACTGTTCCTTCCATAAGTTTCAAGCTTGCTCCGCCACCTGTTGAAAGATGATTTATTTTGTCTGCAACCCCACTTATTTTGACCGCGCTAACACTATCTCCACCACCAACAATAGAATAAGCGCCACTACTAGCAACAGCTTTTGCAATCTTGATTGTACCTTTTTTAAAGCGAGAATCTTCATATTTTCCAAGAGGTCCATTCCAGATAATTTGCTTCGCTTTCATAATGTATTCAGTAAACAATTTGATGGTTTTAGGTCCTATATCCAATCCAACCATTCCTTTAGAAAGTTGTGTTGTTTTTATTGCTTTATCTTTTGATAATGCAACATGGTCAATAGGCAACAAAATGTTTACACCTTTTTCTTTTGCATTTTCCAAAATTTCTTTTGCATTGTCAATTTGGTCAAGAGAAACAATCGAGTCACCAATGTTATACCCCTGCGCCTGCAAGAATGTATAAGCCATACCACCACCAATGATGATTGTGTCGGCCTTATCCAAAACATTGTTTATCAAATTCAATTTATCTCCAACTTTTGCTCCACCAAAAATAGCAATAAATGGATGTGCAGTGTGTTCAAAGGCTTCCTTAAACACAGCCAATTCTTTTTCGATCAAAAATCCGATAGCATTTGGAAGTTTCAAAGCTACGCCATAATTTGAAGCGTGTTTTCTGTGAGCGACACCAAAAGCATCATCCACATATATATCTGCGAGCCTCGCAAGCTCAGCAACAAACTCTGGAGAATTTTCTTCTTCTCCTTTGTTGAAACGCAAATTTTCCAAAACAATAATTTCGCCAGGTTTCATTTTTGCAACAGCATTGTCAACTTCTGGTCCAACAACTTTGTTGCAGAATTTAACCTTGTTTGGAAAGTGTTTCATTAAATAAACTGCGATAGGGAACATTGACAAATATTTGTCATAGCCATTAGGTCTGCCAAGATGAGAGCAGACAATAAGCTTTACCTTGTTTTTTACAAGGTATTCAATAGTAGGCAATTCTGCTGCAATACGAGTATCATCCAAGATGTCTCCATATTTATCCAATGGTACATTAAAATCGCATCTTAAAAGAACGCGTTTACCTTCAATATTTTTTAAATCTCTAATGGTCCTTTTCATTATTTTCCCTTTTTACTCACAAAATTATATTATTACATTAGACTATATTAGTTTACAACATTTGTAAAATAAATCAAAACATTTTTATGAAAATTCATCAAAAGCATTTTTAAGTATTTCCAAACAGTCATCAATTTTCTCGCAAGTTGCCAGTTTCATGCGTAAACTCGCAGTAATTGGCAAGTTTGAAGCATACCATAAAAGGTGCTTTCTTATATAGAGTTTAAGCCAATTTTCGTCAAAATGTTCTCGTAAAATTTGAACATGCTTTTGAACCACTTTAAATTTGTTTATTTCGACATTTTTGCCTTTTAATTCTGCAAAAATCCAAGGTTTCCCCATTGCTCCGCGTCCAACCATAACGCCATCAACACCGGTACTTTTCATTTCTTTAAAACTGTTGAGATCTACAACATCTCCGTTTCCAATTACAGGGATTTTCAGCTTTGATTTTAATGTAGCAATTGCATCATAGTCAGCGTGACCACTATATCCTTGCCCAGCTGTCCTTGCATGGAAAGTCACATAATCAGCGCCACTTTCTTCGCACATTCTCCCAAATTCCAAATAATTTTCTGTTTTGTTTCCCTTTCTAAATTTCACAGACAAAGACTTGTCTGTCGCATTTTTGCAAGTTGAAATAATTTTACTTGCCAAAGGCAAATTATCCATCAACGCAACACCTTCTCCATTTTTAACAATCTTTGGAGCAGGACATCCCATATTTATATCAAACACTTGAAACTTGCTTAACAATGGCGATTTCACTGCCATTTGCATGTAATCTTCTTCATGCCCAAAAATCTGTGCAATGATAATTTTTTCTTCGTCAGTTGTCAAAGTCATATATTCTGTTTTTTTAGGATTGTGAGCCATTGCTCTCGCTGACAACATTTCAGTAACAGTAGCATCAGCGCCAAAAGAAGACGCCAAGGCTCTAAACCCGACATCGCTGACTCCTGCCATTGGTGCAAGAATAATTGGATTATCAGAAAAATCAATATCTTTAATTATCATCGGTTTATGATAACACAAAAATCATAAGCAACGCAAACGAATATCAAATTGACAACAAAAAACACAGATCACTCTGTGCCTTTCTTAATTGTTTACCGCATATTTAAAATTTTTAAAACCTTTAAAACTGATCATTTTCTTAGCCTGACAGATATAGTATCTCTTGGTTTGAGGATTTAAAAACTTTCTAGCTTTTTTCTCCTGCATAGAAAATTTCCCAAAATTTCTTAAGTGAACTTCTTCTCCTTTTGAACATACTTCCAAAATCATTTCTTTAAATTCATTAAGAAACAATTCGCATTTTGTCTTTGGCATATTTGTTTTTTTTGACATTAAATCAACAAATTCAGTTTTGTTCATAATTCCCTCCAAAAAAATGATAAACAAAAAAGAGAAAACTTAAACATAATTTTATGTCTTTACCCTTTCTTTTATATGTTTCATTTTCATAATAAAAGGAATTGTCAAAACAAAATAAACTAAAACTCCAAGTGCAACAGCTATTGCAATGTTCCAAACTATATAAAAATAATTGCAGTTAATAAATGTATATACCGTCAAAAACATTGCGAAAGTGGCAAATAGTAGCATAAAGACATCGCTAAACGGCAATACAAAATTTATATAACTTTTTAGTCTCAACAAAGCCAGCAAACAAACAATAGCCGACAAAGCAATATTTCCAAATACCAACGCAAAGATATTGATAGACGGAATGGCAGAAAGAAAAAATGACAAATTTGCTTTTGCAATTCCACCCAAAGCGGTTATTGCCAAAATAAATTTAAACTCCCCATTGGCTTGAAGCAACATTATCAGATATTGCATAATCGCAGTAAAAACAATAGAAAAAGCTCCATAAAACATAAGATCAAAAGCCGTATCCAATATTGCACCAGACATGTCTTTATAAACCAACATGAATGCCTGTTTAGATATTGCGACAACTCCAAAAGTTGTTGGAAGTATTAAAAACAACAAAAGTTTCAATCCTTTCTCAATGGTATGCCTCCCGCCAGAGCCTCTTGAAATCAAATAAGAAATATTTGGCAACAAAGTCGTGGTCACTGCTATGGATATGATCAAAGGAAAATTCAATATAGCCCCAACGATGCCAGCTTGCAAACCAAAAAGTTTTGTCGCCAGACCATTTGTAATGCCAGACTTAATCAACCTTGGGACTATAACCAACCCATCAAATGCATTTACCAGAGGCAAAATAGAAGATGACAACATAAGTGGAAAGTTTGCTCTATCAAATTCCTTTCTTGCAAACTTGATTTGCCTCAAACTTTGTAGAGTTTTGTTATTTCTATTTTTGTATAATCTCAAAACAAAAAGATACAACAAAGAAACAAATTCGCTTAATGTTATTCCCAAAAAAGCACCAAAAACACCTTCTTCAACTCCAAATTTTCCAAAATAAAAGGAAAATAGCAATCCAAAAACAAACTTGAAAACCTGTTCAATGACTTGACTAACAGCAGTAGGCACCATGTTTTCGTATCCTTGAAAATATCCACGCAAAGAACTCAACCCCGCCCCTAAAGGCAAAAGAACAACAAACAAATAATAAGTGTTGCTGTTGGAAAACCCTTGAAAAGAAGAAATGTATCTGCCAAAAACAAGAAATATAACACCCAAAATCAACCCTATTCCAACTCCAACAAACAACGCTCTTCTCAAATATGTGGAAACTTTTGAAATTTCTCCCCTTGCTCTTGAAGCACTTATAAGTTTTGAAAGTGAGTTTGTAATACCTCCACAAGTCAACACCAAAGCAAAAGCATATAAAGACATTATAAGTTGAAAAATTCCGATACCTTCTATCCCGATCAAATTTGTAAGAGGAAGCCTAAACAATGCTCCCAAAGATTTGCAAACAAGTCCACTTACCAGCAATATCAATGCACTTATACCAAGATGATTTTTGCTTTTAGATTTGCTCATAACATAAACCCAACCTTTCCAAAATTCTAGTTTTATGATGTTGTAGTATCTTACAATTATTCAAAAAATTTTAAAAAGGGTATTTACAAACCGATTTTAACATGTTATAATTGCAATGAATAAAAATAAAACAACAAGACAAAAGGAGAAATTATGGGATACCTTCTTGAAAAATCAAACTCACGCCATCCAGGAATATGTATATTGCAAGATGGGAAATCAGTTAGAGAAATAATGCCAATTGTTACTTTTGTAGAAAGCTGCAACAGGGCTGGTGATTTGTTGGATACATCTTTACCATTTTTGTCTTTTATTGCTACAGCATTTAAATCAAAAGAAGCCTTTAATAAATATTTGATTACCGTTTCAAGATTAAATGAACAATTTGGAGACTTCATTTTGCAAATGAAACAAAAAGGCCTTCCTGTTTCAATTCCAGATGCAGAATATTGGAACGAAGAATTTGATAGAATTACAAAAGCTGTAGATTCTGGAGCAATAGATAAAGTTCAAGGAAGTCAAGAACTTGCAAATAGTTTTGGTAAAACTATGTTAGAGTGCATTGATGAAAACATTAAAGTAGCAAAACCTTATGGAATCAATCCTCCAATTTCTTCATTAGAAAAAAGAGAGAAAACAAATAAATAAATTTAATCAAAAACAAAAAAAGAAGTTTAGTATTAAACTTCTTTTTTTAATTAAAATGCAATGTTTGAGAGTCGTCTTTCAACACATCAGGTTTTTCATTGCTATCAAAACTTTTTACATTATTGTTTTCTCTCTCATTAAAAAGATCATATTTATTACTTCTCTTTGAAACTCCCTGCTTTAAAGATTCTATAATCTTTTTTTCCTCTTCAGTCAATTTTATCTTGCCTTGATCTGTTGTAGGTTCATCTATTTCTTTTTCCTTTTGTACAGGTTTTTCCGTAGATGTAGTTTTTGCGGCTATTGCCCCATAGGTAAACCCTTTTACACTTCCTGTGCTACTTGATTTAAAATTTTTGAAATCATAAATATAAGGTTTTGCTTTCTTACTACTTTTTGCTTTTGCTTTCTTTTTTGCAGGAGCACTTTTCTTTTTCTCTTCTTTCTTTTCTTCTTTCTTGTCTGGAAGTCCTTGAACTTCTGTCACCCTTGGTGGAAGAGTCTTATCTTTAATCCTTTGAATAGGAGCACTGTAATTTTGCATAATTACCAATGCCTCTGGGATTTTCAAAAGAACTGGCAAAGCTTTATTTTTTATAATGACATAATCAAGAATATTCTTTAATCTTGTATAATCCTGAGTAATGCTCGCATCTTTATTTAAAATTTTCTCTACCAACAATTTGTATTCAAGTTTTACCTTTTCTCCCAATTCTCCACAACTGCCCAAAAGTTTAAGCATTCTTACAACATAAAGTTGAGAAAGTATTGCAGTCAATTCTTTATTAAACAAAAACTCTTCATTAAGTTTCTTTAAATAATTTTTAAGAAAATCATCTTTTTCATAGACGTCTTCCTCAAAATAAACTTTCCAACGCCTATAAACATTTTCCTTAAATTTTGGAGAATAAACATCTACAAAGTTATCCAGTCTCGTAACATGTTTTATATCTTCTTCAACTCCATGTTCAACTTCTATTATCGATAAATTTGCATTGCAATATGATTCTGAGATATTCATTTCAATCTTAAAATTCAAAACAACATTATCTATTATTGTTGAAGCATAAACAAAACTTTCATTTTTGTCGGAATATTTTTTAGGAATATTGATCAAAGCAGCAATAATTTTTTCATCAGTGATTTTATATTCTCCATTAGGCAAGAATTCTCCAAGCAAATTATTTTTCAACTTTGTCTCATAAAGTTTTATTTTCAAAAAATCATTATTTACTTGCTCTGCATTTAAAGTAGGCACAGTATCTTTTTGCCCTTCAACAATACCAAAACTATTTTCTTTCATCTTTTTTCTCATAAAATTATTATACTATACAAGTATTGTTTTTGCAAGATATTTTTTGATTTGGCTTTCAATTTATTTTCTCAAAAATGTGACACACAGAGGTTTTTCTTTAATATCATTCAAGGTTATACCGTTTGCCACACACTTACCGCCATCATTAAAAAGACAATGAGCATTGCAACCTATGCTTATTGTGGCAGAATCTCTTTGAGGTGCATAAACTGGCGTCTTGTCAGAAAACAACCATTTTGTCTTATCAACAACAGGTTTGTTCCCTCTTTCATATTTTGCACATTCCACATTCTTTTTTATCAATATTTCTTTTGCCTTGCAAGTGTATTTGTCGTTAAATTTACAACTAGTTTTTCTGCATCTAATATCCATATCCCCTCCAAAGATAATATTCCCAATTGTTGACAAAACAAACAAGAATATAGTAAACTTAAGCAAAGAGGTGAATTATGAAAGTTGTATTGCTCAAAGATGTAAGAGGAACTGGCAAGAAAGGAGAAATCAAAGAAGTTGCAGATGGATTTGCAAAAAACTTTTTGTTTAAAAACAATCTTGCAAGACTTGCCGATAGAAGTGCACTAAACGAAAATCAAAATCAAAGCGAGGCAGCAAAATTTCATAAAGCACAAGAAGTTGCTGCAGCAAAAGAATTGGCAAAAAAGATTGAAGGCAAAACTGTCACATTAAAAATCAAATGCGGAAACAACGGAAAAACTTTTGGTTCAATAACAAGCAAAGAAATTGCAGACGCACTCGAAAACATTTCAATCAAGCTTGACAAGAAAAAGATTGACTTGAAAGAACCAATCAAAATGACAGGTCTTTATCATGTGACTGCAAGAATTTATCCTGAAATTTCTGCAAAATTTATGGTTGAAGTTGTTGCAGAATAACAATCAAAATAAAACAAAAAAACAACAATCAAACTTATTTGATGTTTGGTTGTTGTTTTCTTTTTTGCATACCATATTTGTTGTTGATAAGCGTCGTCAAAGAACAAGAAACTTGATTAACCAAATTTCTTAAGTCTTCCAGTTCTGGCAGACTGAGTCCCCTGGCAAGTTCCATAGCAATGGAAGTTGCCAATAAAACAAGCTCTTCTTCATTACACGCCATATAAATTTATATTATTTTTTTTAGTTTTATGTGCCTATAAACTTTTGCATTTTTTATAAAGATCAACAAATTCTTCAAGAGAAAATTGTTCTGGTCTTTTTCTTAAAAGTTCTTCTGAAAAGTTTGCTTTCAACTTGTTTTTATCAAACTGAGAAGATAAGTTGTTTAAAATTGTTTTTCTACGCATAGAGAAACAGTTTTTTATAAATTTCAAAAAGTCCTTTTTGTCAACATCTTTAAATTTGTTCTTTTCAATTTCAATATGCAAAAGTGCAGAATCTACATTTGGCTCTGGGAAAAACATTTGACGACCAATTATTCTTGTTATTTTTGGTGTTCCATAAAAATTGCTCATCACTGTCAAAATTCCATAATCTTTCCCGCCAAAATCAGCACAAATTCTTTCCGCTACTTCTTTTTGAACCATGATGGTCAAAGATTCCAACTTTTCACTGTTTTCCAACAATTTAAAAATGATAGGAGTTGTGATGTAGTATGGCAAATTTGCAACCACCTTATAAGTTTTTGAAAATTTATCTTCAACATCTTTCAAATCTGCATTCATAAAGTCATCAAAGACAAATTCAACATTTTTAAGATTCAAAGATAAGAGTTGATCTTTCAAATCTTTGTCTATTTCAAAAGAAATAACTTTTTTCGCTTTTTCAGACAAAACTTGTGTCAAACTGCCCGCACCTGCTCCAATCTCCAACACTTCATCATTTTTGGTTATCTCTGCATCAGAAGCGATGGCATTGAGAAGATTTTTATCACTAATAAAATTCTGTCCAAACTTTTTCTTAAAAACAAAATCTTTCATATTCCAAATATCCTTTTTGCGTTTTCAGTTGTGATTTTTGCGACTTCTTCAATGTTCAGACCTTTTATTCTTGCAATTTCATCAGCGACATAAACGACATTTTTAGGCTCGTTCCTTTGCCCTCTAAAAGGAACAGGCGTCATATAAGGACAGTCTGTCTCAAGCAAAATTTTGTCCATTGGAAGATTTTTTACAACTTCAACAACATTTTTAGCATTTTTGAAAGTCACAACCCCACCGAAAGAAAAAGCAAAACCAAGACTTATCAAGATTTTTGCACTTTCAATGCTTCCACTATAACAATGCATCAAACTTTCTTTTTTAGGTTTGTTCTTTTTCAACAATTCTATTGTGTCGCCCATTGCATCACGACTGTGAACAACTATAGGCAAATTCAATTCGTTTGCAAGTTGAATTTGCTTCTCAAAAATTTCTTTTTGCAAATTTTTATTCTCACTTGTAAAGTGATAGTCAAGTCCAATTTCTCCAATTGCAACGACTTTTTTGTTTTCTGCCAATTGACATAATTTGTTTTTGTCAGTGCCAAAATTTACACCCTCAAGATTTTCTGGATGTATTCCAACTGTGGCGTAAACTTTTTCGTATTTATTTGCAATTTCAACTGCTTTTTGAGATGATGACAAATCATAAGCAGAACAGATGATTTTTCTTACTCCCGAATCATCTGCTCTTTTTACCACTTCATCTAAATCATTTTCAAAACACGCATCCAAGATATGAGCGTGAACATCTACAAATTCCATATAAAAAGTCTATCAAACCCCACAAAATAAGTCAAGCAAGACATTGTTCTATACAGAAATTATATCGAAAAACACACAAAAAATATTTAGTTTTTATTCTTTTTTCGAGATTTTTCGCATAAATTTTTGTATGAATATTTTTTGGTATATTATGATGTTTTTAAGCATACTCGTGCTTTTAATAACAAACCCTGGCGCAGTTTTGTCAGAAATGGTTGACGCTTCCACAGATGCACTTTCTCTTTGCATAGAACTTTGCGCAGTTTATGCTGTGTGGCTTGGTATGCTTGAAATGGTGGATGCAAGTGGGCTTGGAGAAAAACTTGCAAAACTGCTTCGCCCACTTATCAAAAAAATATTCAAAGTTGACAATGCCGAAACACAAAAAATAATTGCACTCAATGTCTCGGCAAATATGTTGGGACTAGGAAATGCCGCAACACCAATGGGAATAAAAGCAATGCAAGCACTTGATGACAAAAGTGGCAAGGCAAATTTTGCAATGATTATGCTTATTGTTATAAATGCCACTTCAATTCAACTGCTCCCAACAACAGTGATTGGTCTTCGAGCAAGCGCCGGTTCAACCAATCCTTCTGATATAATTTTGCCGACTTTAATAGTGACTTTTTGCACCACCCTCTTGGGCATATTTTTAGTTCACACAATAGACAAATTAAAAAGAAAAAAGGCTAGGGCAAAAAGATGAGTAATTACATTTTGCCAATTCTGTTTTTATTATTGTTCTCCTATTGCCTTTACAAACGAGTAAACACTTATGACACATTTGTTAAAGGTGCGAAAGGCGCAATAAAATTGGTTGTAGAAATTTTCCCGTTCATTGCTTCAATTTTGATAGCAGTTGCACTTTTGAGAGTGAGTGGAATAACAAATTTCTTGGCACAACTTCTTTCTCCAATTTTCAATGCTCTTGGCATACCGACAGAACTATGCGAACTTGTATTATTGCGCCCTTTTACTGGCAGTGGAAGTTATGGAATTTTGGAAAACATTTTCACAACTTACGGAGCAGATAGTTATATATCAAGATGTGCGTGTGTGATTATGGGTTGCAGTGAAACAATTTTTTATGTCGCAACAGTTTATATCTCACAAACAAAAGTAAAAAAACTTCTATACGCCATACCTGTTGCACTTGTCTGCTCATTAGTCGGCACAATCTTGGCTTGCCTGTTGTGCAGAGTTATGTAAAAAAAGAGTTGAAAATCAACTCTTTTTATTTTTTGTATAAAAAATTCTTTGTTTGCAGTTTTTCCAAATAATCTCCATTTTTGTCATTTGTAACCAAATTTGAATAAACTTTACATCCATTTTTGCCACCCTTAACAGCACGAATAACTGCAAGTTTAACATCTCCTTTGCCATTTTCTGTGAAAAACAATTCTTTCACTATCAAATTTTTATTTTGACAAGCACAAATGAGTTCGCAAACTCTTTCAGCAGTATAACAGCAATAGAAATTTCCACCAAATTTAAGCGTCGAACTTGCCACCTGCACCAAAATCTCCAAAGGTAAACAAGTTTCCTCTTTCGCAATTTTCTTTACTTGCGATTGCTCAAATTTTGTTGGTTTGAAATAAGGTGGATTAGAAAAAACAATATCTACACTTTCTTTTGCAATGTGCCTCTCAAAATTTTTTACATCATCGCAAATCAATTTGATTTTGTCTGTTAAGTTGTTGAGCTCTAAATTCTTTTTACACAACTCTTGCATTTCTGGTTGCAATTCAAAAGCATAAATTTGTTTAATTTTGTTTTTTGCTTGCAACAAAATTGAAATCACTCCACAGCCTGCACCTATTTCTACACCAACATCTTTTGATTTTGTTTTTATAAAATTTGCCAAAATCACACTATCAGAAGTAAAAGTGTATAGATTTTTATTTTGAATGATTTTCAATCCCTTACACTGCAAATCTTCCAATCTTTCGCCATTTTCTAACTTCATTTTTCTTCCTTTTTGAAATTTACTTCTTCAAGAGGATATGTTTTATATTCAAAATCATCACCACTTACAAACTTAACTTCAACTTCTCTTTTCAACAAATCATTGAAAACGACCGTTCCAGAACCGTCTTTTGTGGACACTTTTGTCCCCACCTTTGGCATAAGTTTCAGTGATTCTTGATATGTTGGATTTTCGTAAGCAATACAGCACATAAGTTTTCCACAAAGTCCACTTATGCTGGCAGGATTGAGTGAAAGATTTTGATTTTTTGCCATTTTCATCGAAACGTGATCAAACTCTCCCATATTTTGCACGCAACAACAAATTTTTCCGCAAGGACCAAAACCACCCAACATTCTAACTTCATCACGACTTCCAATTTGTCTAAGTTCCACTCTTTTCTTTAAAGTCTCTGCAAGTTTTTTGACAAGTTCTCTAAAATCAACACGATTGTCAGCAGTAAAGTTGATTATATATCTGCTGTTGTCATAACTTGCTTCAACCTTGACAACTTTCATTTCCAAGCCAAAATCTTTTACTATTTTTTTGACTGTTGGATACAGTTTTTCTGCTTCGGCGTTGTATTTTTCTGCTTTCTCAAGCATATCTTTGCCTGCTTTTTGAAGGACTTTTTTGAGTGGAGAAAGCAGTTGTGATGGATCTACACTGTCTTTCTCTTTGACAATAATTCCTATATCTGTTCCTTTCTCTGTGTCCACCAAAACATAATCACCGTTTTTTAATTCCAAACCATTTGGATCAAAAGAATATACATGGTTGCCGTTTCTAAATTTTACACCAACAACATTTATTTGCATAAATACTTAACCTCCAATATCTTCAATAAGAAATTATCAACAGCAACTGTCAAGTTTGCATTAAACTCCACTTTTTCACGCAAAGAAGAAATCAATTTTGAAATTTCACAAAGAGCTTCAACAGAAAATTCAGGTTCAACATCTTTCAAATCGTCTTTGTAAGGTTTCAATTTGCAAAGATTTTCGCTTTCACATTTGATCTTGATAATATCTTCAATGCAAAAAGACATAACTTCCAAAATCAAATTCAAATTGTCTTTAAGTTCCAAAAATGTTTTAGAAAATTTTATGACTTGCTTGCTTGTTTTAAGTTCTGTAAACAAACTTACTGCAAACTCTACAATTTTTTTCAAGTCTTCATTTTTACTTAACGCAACAGTTCTTCCAACATATCCACCACCCAAAATGTTTGCAAGAGTATTTTGTGAAAAATTTTCTATTGTCTTTTCATCAAGTGGATTGATTTTTATTTTATCACACCTGCTTTTTATGGTTGGCAAAACTCTATCTTCACTTTTGGCGTGCAACAAAAAATAAACATTTTTTGGAGGTTCTTCCAAAATTTTCAAAAGTTTGTTTTGAGCTTCTTCAGTTGAAACATCAAAGTTTTTGATAATAAAAATTTTGTTTGGCAAATTTACAGGCTTAACATAAGCTTCTGCAACAATTTCATTTGAATCTGAAACCAACAATTTTTCATTGTTTTTTGGATAAACTTTAACATCCAAATCAACATTTTTTTCAATTTTAACAAATTCTGCACTTTGCTCATTAAACATTTCAAATGTTGGATATTCCAAAAGAAGAGCAGTCAAGACAAGCACTTTTGATGCAGTGACTTCATCATCACAAAAAAACAATAAAGCACTGCTCATTGTGTTTTTTTGTTTTTCATTTATAAGGTTTTTAAATAAATCTTGATTTTTGATAATTTCTGCCAAATCCATAATATAATTTTATCACAATCACCACCAAAATGCAAAAATAAAATTGCATTATTTTCTAATGCAATTTCTGTGTTTAATTTTGTTTTCGACAAATTTATAAAGCTCGCCTATGAAGATGATGGACAATGAAAGCACAAACACTACAAGCCAGCAACTAAAATCGAGTTTTTCCAGTTGCAAAATTTGTCCAAACCCAGTGCAAGCCATCAAAATCAAAAGACCAAATCCCAGCAAAAGCGACAGAGTGAAAAATTTGTTTTTGAAAGGATTGCTTTTGAAACAACTTTCTTTTGTCCTTGCCGTAAACATATAAAACAGTTGAATAATATTGAGTGTGTAAAATGCCATAGTTATTGCCACTGGTTCGTTGTAAAGCAAAAGCCCGAACAAATATGCGCCCATAGTCAAAATTGTTTGTATTGCTCCAAGCACAACTATGCTTACACCAATTCCGTCAGAAAACAAATTGTCCTTTTTTCTTCTCGGCTTCTCTGCCATAATTTCTTTTTCCACAGGTTCCACGCCAAGAGCAATAGCAGGCAAAGAATCTGTGATTATGTTTACAAACAAAATTTGAACCGGAAGAAGAAAAGTCATTCCTGGAAGAAGTATAGTTATGAAAAACAATGCCAATATCTCTGCCATATTTGCCGAAAACAGATATTTCACTGTTTTTTGAATGTTGCTGTAAATCTTTCTTCCTTCTTCAACTGCCACAATAATTGTCGCAAAATTGTCATCTGTTATGATAATGTCAGCAACATCTTTTGTCACATCTGTGCCTGTCTTTCCCATACCAATTCCTATATCTGCTTTCTTCAAACTTGGTGCATCATTGACCCCATCGCCAGTCATTGCAACAATGTGACCATTTTCTTTCAGCGCTTGAACAATTCTAACTTTATGTGTTGGACTAACCCTTGCAAAAACACATTTTGTTTCCACAATCTTACTAAATTCTTCATCGCTTAAAGCATCAATTTCTTCTCCTGATAAGACTTCACTTATATCTTTTGCTATGCCAACTTTTTTTGCAATGGCAAAAGCCGTGTCTTTATAATCTCCAGTTATCATTACAGGTCGCATGCCTGCTTTTCTACACTTCTTGACAGCATCAGCAATTTCTGGACGAGGAGAATCTTGCAAACCACAGATTCCCAAAAACACAAAAGATGTTTCTTCAATCTTGTCATCAGTGTTTTGCTTGAATGCAAAACTTATTACTCTCAGTGCATTGTCGCACATCTTTTTGTTGTGTTGTAAAATTTCTCTTTTTGTGACTTCATCAAGCTCCAAAACCTTACCGTCTTTCAAATAACAACTGCAACAATTTAAAACTCTATCCAAAGCCCCTTTCATAAAACATACTTTTTGACCATTCACCAAATTTAAAGTGGTCATTTTTTTACGATCAGAATTGAAAGATATGTCGGCAATTCTTGGATATTTGATTTGTGCTTCTTCCTTTTTTACACCATATTTTTTTGCAAAGTTTAGAAGAGCAACTTCTGTTGACCCTCCCACATATCCATTCTGTCCAACACTTGCATCATTGCATAAAACCATAGCATTTAAAAAGATTTCAAAATTTTCACTTTTTTTGTCAAAGAAAGTGAAAAACTCCTCTACTTTCATTTTGTTTTGAGTAATTGTGCCAGTTTTGTCAGAACAAATAACATCACAAGCCCCCAAAGTTTCAACGGCATGCATTCGCTTGACAATCGCTTTTTGTTTGGAAAGCTTTGCAATACCCAAACTCATAATAATCGTGATTACTGCCGGCATGCTTTCAGGAATAGCTGCGACAGAAATTGCAACAGCAGTCAAAAAAGCCTGCAAAATTTGAGAAGGATTGGCAATTGCTTCCAGCACAAAAGTGACAGTGGCAACAAGCAAAATAAGATAAGTCAAAACTTTTCCAACACCTTGAATGCTTTTTTGCAAAGGTGTGAGTTCTTTTTTTGTTTCTTTCAAACTCTCAGCAATTTTGCCAAGTTCACTTTCTGTGCCAAGAGTGACAACAATCCCTTTTGCATGCCCGTTTTCTACCACACTCCCTGCAAATGCCATATTTTTTCTTTCTGCCAAAGGCATATCTTTTCTGTAAACCGCATCGGCAAATTTTTCTACTGCCTCGCTCTCTCCGGTCAAGGAAGACTCGTTTATTTTTGCATTTGAAGTTTCAATAAGTCTCAAATCTGCTGGAACAATACTGCCCGCTTCCAAACAAACTATATCTCCAAAAACAAGTTCGGTTGTTTTGATTTTTACAATCTTTCCATCACGCAAAACATTTGTTTCTGGCTGTGTCATATCTTTCAAACTTTCAATAGCTTTCTCGCTTTTTCTTTCTTGAAAAACACCAAACAAAGCATTTATGACAACAATTCCCAAAATTATCAAACCATCAATAGCTTCACTAAAAGAATTCTCTGTTGCTCCAATAACAATGGATATTATTCCAGAAATCAAAAGCACAAGCACCATAAGTTCTTTTATTTGAGCAAAAAATTTGGAGATAAAAGATTGCTTCTTTGCACCCTTGATTATATATTGCTGACTCTGTGGCAACCTTTCTTTTACTTGCTGTTCTTTCAGTCCCGAAACATTTGTGTCAAACTCTCTCAAACATTCATCAACATTTTTTTTGTAAAAATCTTTGCTTTCCACTGACTACTCCTGCGATATCTTACGAAATCAAAGATGTAGACTATTACTTTTCGACAAATTTCGTCAGTCTTTTTACAACACAAAAATTGAAACAATTGAAATTATCACAAGATACAAAGAAAACCATTTTAGGCTTGATTTTACAGTAAGTTTTATCATCAGTTTAATGGCAAAAATGCCCACAACAAATGCCGAAACAAACGCAAGAATGGTTGGCAAAATTTGAATTTGTAATTTCAAACTTCCGGTGACAATCTCATAAATTTCCATAATGAGTGAAAGAAAAATTATTGGTATACTCATCAAAAACGAAAATTTGGCGACACTTTCTTTTTCTCCACCACTTAAAAGTCCAGCACTGATTGTGCTACCCGAGCGAGAAATACCAGGAAAAACTGCAAACCCTTGAGCTATCCCCATAATGAATGCCGTTTTATATGTCATTTCTTTCTTTTCTTTTTTCTTGGAAAGTTGTTCTGAAACAAGCAAAAGTATTGCAGAAATCAAAAAACAGATTGGCAAAAGTCCTCCTGCAAAAGACTGCTTTATGATTGGCATAAGCACAAGCACAATCAAGCAAGTAGGAATGGTTGCAACAACAAGCATTGTTGTCTGCTTGGAAAATGGATGCCTTATCATTTGCCAAATATCTTTGTAAAACACAACAACAATAGAAAGAAGAGTTGCTACATGCAACAAAATACTGATAAACAAACTTTCATCAATTCCAAAAAGGTTTCCAAACAGTACCAAATGTCCAGAAGAAGACACCGGCAAAAACTCTGTCAGCCCTTGAATAATTCCAAGAAAAAATAAAGCAAGGAAATATTGCATAACGCCTCCTTGCTTTATTATATTGTTTTGAAGTCAAAAATATTTGGACAGATTATTTTGTTGAGAGTTCTTTTCTTCTCTTCTTACGCTTCTTGTTTGTCAAAATCAAGATTATAAGAAGAAGAACAATCAAAACAACCAAACCAATAATCAAATATACATACCACAACGATTCTTCATTTTGTACAATCTTTGCATTTGTTCCCAAAACTCCAAAGAGACCGTTATAGGAAACAGGATTGTAGAAGTAAGCAGTATATACACCGCTAATATTATGTTTGTTGAAATTGAAATAACCATTAAATGCATTGCTGTCTGTACCGATTGGTGTCCAGAATTTTTCATTCAATTCCAAGTCGTTCATTAAGATAAAGAAACTGTCTTTATATTTAATTCCGTTTGGGTTGTAAGTTCCGTTGTTTACATAATTCATCATCAAAATCAAGTCCTCAACTGTTTTGATTTGATATGGATCTCTGGAAGTTCCTGATCCCTCAAATTCGCTTACAACGATTTCATCTTCCCAAAGCACACGCTTGTATTCAATAGAAATTTCAATTGTTCCGACAATATTGTTAAATTCAATAAATTCTGGAGTCAAGACAATTACTCCTTCCTCGGTAAAGAAATCACCCATATTGTCAAACACATTGTCGTAGTTTTGAATTGTAATATTGTCAATTTCATATCTTGGATTTGTGACAGTAACAATTCTAACTTCTTTTCCTTCTTCAAAGCTTATATTGTTTATTGCCTGTCCGTTGTAGGTCACATAGCCAGCCATATTTACATTGTTGTAATCAATTACATTTTCATCAATTTCATCTTCTGCAAAACTTCTTGAAATGTAAACTGCCAAAATCTCATCTTCAAAGGTTGGAATAATATCAATTGTCTGTCCTGCAATTTCTGTAGGAACATTCATTGTGAAGTAATACATATTTCCTGTGTATTCCTTAAATGTGATATCCTTTCTGTTCCAAACCACACCAAAACCGAAATCGACACTGACAATAAATGTCAACTCATCTCCGACTTTAACATCAACTTCTGTCAAGATCTTCAAGAAATCATCACCACTGTAGCCACCCAGTCTATAGCTGTTGTAGCTGTTATCCAAAGACAAAACATTCAAATTGGTGATTTGCCCATAAGTTGTATCATAGTCTTCAAAGTTTAATGTGACTGTTTCCCCTTGCAAGTTCATAACAAGGTTTGTCTTTCTTGAAATTGTCAGACTCATAGTTTTGTTGAAAGTTGATTGACCAGTAGTTGAATTTACCCAACGCAAGAATGCATATCCATCATTTGGGACAGCCTCAATAGTAAATTCTTTTGTTGTGTCAACATAACCATCTTGCAACAACAATTTTGCTTGAGTGTCACTTGACTCTTGATAGATGTTGAATGTACCTTCACCACCAAACAATGTGACTTCAACTTTTGCAAAATAAACAACTTGAATTCTGCATTCAACAATTCGATCATATTCGTTTGTTGACCAAGGAATATCATTTGAGAATGAAACGACATCAGTAAGCCAAGTTCCTTCTGAATTCTTTTGACTGATCACAAATTTATAGAATTGATATCCATCAATTGTAGGAGCAACAATTCTTATGTCTGTGTTGAACGAAACTTCAATATACATTGGAGCTGTTTCATAGAACCAAGAATTTGAGAAGTCAACACCACTGACCATATCTTGTGCAGTGTAGTTTGTTCTGATATCAGGAACAAACTCAAAATTGATTCTTGTTTTAAGATAAGACCAATATAAGTAAAGTTTTATAGTTATCTTTCCTGTGTCTGGATCAAGAATGGCATTTTCGCTAAGTTCGTATTTTGAAGTAAGAGTATTCAAAACATAACCACTTTCTTGCCAAGTATTTACAGGATTGCCTTGAGAGTTGATGTATTGCACACCAGCTCCGTTTTGATATGTGAAGTATCCTTCAAAATTATGTTGAGCTTTTTGCAAATCAACCTTAAGTCTTCCGCTTTGGAAGTAAACTCTTTCATCAACAATAGTGATGTTTGCTGCATTGTATTCTGTCAAGTTGAGAGCAGAGTTAAAGTTTACATTATCAATAATTGCAAGCACATTTGTGTCTTCCATAAGTTGAACGGTGTAAGTCATTGGAGTGACTCCGATAGTTATTGATGACACACCTAGATAGTTTGCAACCATAAATGTGATTTTTCCAGTATAACCAGAATCAGCAACCTTCAATGCTTCATAAGTTACGCTTTCAGGAACTATAATGCCTGCACTGTCGCTTATTTGAAGGTCAAACCCGTTTACATGATATCCTGCACGAATAAGAGCAACAACTTCAAAATAACTGTCAGTATAAGCAGAAACAACAACAGAAGAATATTCTCTTCCAGAAGTCCAAACTTTGTTTTTGTTGTCTTCTGAAATGTTGAAATTAAATGCACCACCATCAACGGTCAAATCATTGTTTACAAATGACAAATTGATTACGTTTATGATTGGTTTAAACAAAACTTCAATGTAAATTGAATCTGTTCCACCAACCAAATTGCTAATTTCAAATAATAGATATTCATTATTTTCTGTCACTTTTGAAATGTAAATATCTTGCAAGTTTGCCCCGATAGAAGAGAATTTATATCCTTGCTTCAAAATCTTTACTTTCAAATAAATAACATCATTTGTATAAGCAACAACTTCAAAATTCTTATTGCTCAAAACTTGTCCATTTTCAAAATCATCTGGAGAATAATGAACTCTTGTGCCATCAACATAACCATATTGATTTACATCATTTCCACTTGAATCTTGCAATGAGATGTATCCTACATCAACATCTTCTTCTCTAGTACCATCTATGTCAATTTTTGTCTCAAACTCAACAGTCAAACTGTAAGCTTTGACAACAATGTATATCTTCACATTTAAGTTGTCTTGATTTAAAAGCAAACTAGAAATATTTATTGCAACTTCTCTGTCAACACTTTCTTCGATTTTTAAATAAACAAAGTCTTGACCATCTCTATAACCATATCCATAATACATATAGCCATTAGGCACTTGATATTTGATGTTTTTGTTTGCTCCATAATAGAGTTCTATTCCAGAAATTTCTTTTCCAGAATCAGCATCAAAATATCTTGCACCTGAAATTTCTGTATAAATTGTTTCTGTCATTTTTGGATCATTGTATTCATCATAAATTGTGTAGTAATTGTATGTTCCAAAATCAATGTTAAATCTCAATGTTGAGAATATTGCATAAATTGTTTCATCTTGAGTGATTGTATAATTCAATCTTGCTTCTGTGCTGAAAATGTTTATTCCATCTTTGCTCCAACCTGCAAAACTGTAAAGTTCTGCAACTTGGTAAGTGATAAGAACTGTAGAATTGTATTCTGCTTCTATTGAGGTCAAACCATTTGCAAGAGCGATATTTCCGGCTATATCAACTTGCTCTTTGTTTTCGTTGTAAGAAATAACTTCCAAATTCAAAGTATATTTTGCCAAAGCAGAATTTATCAAAATAGTTCCGTCTGTGCTGATATCTGAAACTTCAAACAAATAGTTGTCAATATAAGCACCATCTTCTATAAAGTCGTAAGATACAGTAAACTCTTCACAAACATAAGAGCCAAGTCCGTATCCATGTTTAAACTTGACATAGAAACTTAAGATAGCATTTGTGTTCACTTCTATCTCAGGAAGTTCACTTACAGAATTGTAAGTTTTTCCATCAATTTCTATTGTTTCAACAACATCTTCATCATCAAACAAAATTGAAATCTTGTTTCTGCTTTCTTCAGTAAAGAGATTCAATGTTGTGTCGCTGTCTACTCCCTCAATTGTGGCAGTCAATACTCCATTTTCAACAGCTTTGTCAATTGTTAACCCGTCGCCACCATCAATTCTGTCAGCAACAACATAACCAATTTCTGCAGAAACAACAATCTTAAACACTCTTCCTGTTGCAATCTCAAATTGATTGTTTGCTACAGCAATTTCTGTTTCTTCTTCAGTCACATCATAAGCATGGATTTCTCCAAGATGTTCGCCTTGAATTGTCACTGTGTTTGTAATTGCGATAATTGGCAATTGATAGGTCACATTATCGGCAGGCATTGTAAATGTTATATTTGCAGTTTTATCTTCATTTATAACAACATCAAAACCAGCTGACCAAGCAGAAGAAATTTCATATCCATTGTCAGCAACAACTTTAAATGTCACACGATATCCATATTCAATTTCGCTTGCAGTATAGCTGTTTCCACTAGAAGCAAAAACAACATTTGCGTCTGAAATAGTTGCATGTTCTGCAATCAATTCAAGACTATATTTGTTTATTGTCCAGTGAGCTGTCAAAGTGTGAGTTTCGGTAGTAGAAAGAATATCTCCACCATAAACTCTTGTGCCTAAAGAATTGTACCAACCATCAAATGTGTATCCTTCTCTTAATGGAGTTTCAACCCAATCATTAGAAGTTTGATATGCTTGACCATAAGGTACAACAATATCTTGTCTTATGCTGTCGTATCCATAATCAAGAGTCACCACAACTCCAACAGCTTCAAAGTTTGGAGTCAAAGTAAGAGTGACTGCATTTTCGTTTGAATCAGGTATCAAAGAAATTATTTTTGTATTTTCAAAATTATCTTTTGAGATTGTTGTCGTTGAAGTGCTTAAACTTACAACATTATAACCAAGTCTAGTCACTTCTGGCAAATCTGAAATATACAAACTTTCCAAAGTTAAATAATCTGTGGTCCATTGATACATTGAATTTCCGATATCAACAAAATCCTTTGAATTTACTGTTGCGTCGCTATATTCACTAAGATCAAAGACAACATTAACTTTTTGTGCAGCAAATCTAACAACCAAGTTGTATGTTTGTCTAATGTTTGTAATAGTAAACACTTCCATGTCTCCTTCTCTAGTAATGGAGATAAATGGTTCTGTTCCTATATATTTTTTGCCATCTGAAGAGTAATAGCCTACATAATAGCAGTGTGCGTTTGCTGTAGGTCTCAATGTGATTGAACTATCATAATCAAACTCACCTAAATAATTTGTTGTGACAGTTGTGTTTTCTGTGTCAGGATTTCCATCATCAATCTCAACACTTCCATAACTTGCACTCTTGCCATTTTCATCGGCAAGCATAATTGTGATTCTGTATTTGTTTGTATCCCAATTTGCATTGAATTTAAACTTCAAATCTGTTGCTGTTTTATAGTAATATCCAAGGACATTGTTTTCATCCAACAACAATTCGTTCAAGAATCTTACTGTCTTTTCGCCGTTGTCAACAACAATTGAATATGTTGAGTTTGCATAACTATGTTCAAGTCCCAATTTTGTCACAACATCTTCAAGATAACTTAATTCTGCTGAAGCGTTTTCAATATTTTCAAAATCCATAGTCCAATTCAAGAATGCATAACCTGTTCTTCCAGTCAAAGAAGTAGGGAAATTCTTGATTGAATTTGTAGAGCTTGAAGCAGAGTTTGAAGTCAAATATGATGTTGACATAAATGGGAATGAAAGTTGTGACAAAGTAGGAAGATGATTGTCATCAACATTTGAAGTCACATTACTGCCTTCTGCACGATAATCAAATTCAAGCCCAACAATAATCGCTTTAATAATGCCATACATCCAAGGAGAAATAGTGTAGTTTGCACTGTCTTCGCCTGACAATTCAAAACTTACTTGAATTGCTTGACCAACATTTTCACTTGCATAGTGTGCTGACAATACTTGAACAGAATCAGCTACTCCTTCTGTGTTTTGATGAATTCCAGACAAGCCAAACAATATAGCTCCGTCATCATCGGCAATTTTAACATTGTTGTTTCCATCATAAGTTTTTGTGAACACTTCTTGCAAACTTATATCTTTTTCAACAAGTTGAAGTTGTCTTGGAGAAATTGTAAGTTTTGCCAATAAGTCGTCTTGTTCTTGATTGTTGATGATGTACCCGCCTATTGAGAAATCATTGGCACTAAACAACATGATCATATTATATTCGCCGACTTTTAAAGCCCCACTTGTAGAGAGATACAATTCTTTATCTGGCACTGTCAATTGCATGCTAATTCTTGACATATCATAACCAGTCAAATCAACATCTGTTTGATATTTGAATTGCAACTCGTAGTTTTCACCATAAGTATAGTTTTGAGAATTTACTACAAACACAATTTCAGCACGATAGATTGTTGCATTCAAATCTGTGCCTTCTTCATCGGTCAAATTCAAATTGTAGTTTGAAATTGTGTCACCAAAAATTTCGGCTTCTACATCATAATTTACACCAACATATTTTACCACTTCGCCATTTTGTGTAAATCTCATGCTAAGACTTATCTTTTCTCCTGCAACAATGCCTGTCAACATGTCATTTGCATCTGAATATTCAAAAACAGCATCTTTATTGTCAAATACTTTACTTTGTTCTGATTGCAAGAAATAGAGTTCTTTCTTTTCAATCTTCAAATAGAAACTGTAAATTGCTCCGTTTTTACCCATCTTAACTTCATAATTTGAAGATGATGTTCCGCTTGCATAAATTTCATAAGTTCCTACATCCTTTACAATTGTAGGATTCAAGAATTTTATTGTTGTTTTAAGATTATAAACAGTTACATCTGTCTTTGTATATGATTGACTTGTAGAATCATAAGTATAGAAGTTTAAGTCAAATTGTTGTTCTGCAGTTGGAGTTGTAGAACTTGTAAATACAAGTCTGTAAAGTCCTGAATCTTCCTCTGTTTCTTCAACAGATACTGTGTCATACAATATTCCGTCATACTTAATAGTTGCAGTGTCTGCGATAGAAGAAGCTGTGACTATTTCTTCATCACTCAAAAGAAGATATAATCTTTCTTTTGCTTGAGAAATTCTAAATGCACCAAGTTCACTCTTGTCGTCCACTTTCAAAACATAATAATTTGTATCATTTGAAGTTCCACTTAATATTTTGTAATATCCAATATCTTTTCCACTTTCTCTTGTCATCAAGATTTCGATGCTTTCATAAAGTGGTGTTATATAGATATAAGTGAACTGATCAGAATTTGCTTCTGGAGAATTAAATTCATAATAGATTTCTCCATCAGTATTGAATTGCAAAGTCAAATCGTACGCAGAAACTTGAATTTGTGTTGTGTTCAAAATCAAATCATAGTTTGTTGAAGATTGAGCACTCAAAGCCACCGTATATGTTCCAACAGTCAAATATCCTGACGCACTATAATTTGCATTTTCAATTTCCAAAGTCAAAGAATATTGAGAAGGCAACAAGTTTGTTGTGCCTGCCTTGACCGTGTAAGACAATGGTTGAGTCAAAGAAACTTCACCATAAACCAAATCTGTTTTTACAAGTTCAACAATTGCTTCTGCTTTGTTGATTGAACCTGTACTTGTCGCACTTGACAACTCATAATTGTTCATGTCTGTTCCGCTAAGGTACAAGTTTACATTTTTACCTTCACCAGAAACAGCAGAATCAAATTGAACTAAAATTGAAACATCATCACCATCAATTTTTTCGTTGAAGTCAGAAATGATATAACTGCCAATTCCGTCGTATGTTTTTTCAAATGTAAATTGAGCTATGTCAATTGTCAATTTTTCAATATTAAGATAATAATCTTCTGCAAAAACAACATTTACATATTCGTTGCATTGTGCAAGAATACTCAACTTATATTGTCCTGCCTTAGATACTTCGGTAATTGAATCTTCAAATCCAATTGAAAGAGTTGCAAATGATATTTCTCCATCACCAAGAGTTTTTTCTACAACTTCTCCGCCTTCATCTACTTTTAAGAAGAAGGTCAATGCACTTGTTAAATTCGTCGTACCATTTGAAACTGTCAAAATTTTTGAAACATCACCTGATACACTGTAATTTTGTCCACTATAAGAATTTGTCAAAATTGAAGTATCATCAATTCTTACATAAACAGTTTCTGTAGCAAACAAAACTTGCAAGCCTTTGTTGTTTTCATTGATAGAAACGACAACACTTCCATTTAAGAAGGTATCTTCAACCAACAACAAATTGTAGCTTCCTGTATTTGCATTTTGTCCTGCTGTCAAACCTTCTGGTGCCAATCTTAAATTTATTGTGTCGCCAGTGCTTTGAATTGAAATTGCGTTTTCATAATATTCTTGAACTTTATCCAAAACAGAAATTTGAATATAATTTTCAGGAATTTGAACTTCATATTGCAAAGCCAAAACTTCAAATGAAGGTTCGTTTATCGTCATATTAAAATCTTGGAACGCGGCATTTACACCAATTGTGTAGTTGCCTTTATACAAGAACCCTTTTTCATTTGTTGAAGGATTTTTCAAACTGTATGAGATAGTATAATATCCATCTACCAACAAATTTGTCACAAGTTGGTTGTCAGAATTCATAACAATATAATTTCCAATAAAACTTGAGAAGTTGTTGAGAGAAATCTCACCATAAGCAAACTCAGTTTTGCTCATAGTAAATGACATAGTGCCATCAAGTTTGTTTATAGCTCCCACAACATAACTTGCAGTAAGTTCATAGTTTGAAAGGTTTTCTGTAGAGTCTTTTCTTTGCAATGACAAATCAACTCTAACATTTGTTCCTGCATGCGCTGTCAAGAATGTTCCTGCAATATAAACTCCACTATAACTATCTAAGTCAATTGTCTTCCCTGTTAAGTCAAGATAGATGTTTGTTGTTCCATCATATGTTTTTTGCAACTTAAAGCCAGAAACATCAACTGTAATTGTTTTGATTGTAAATGTATAACCAGCCTCAAATTCTATGTTTGTATAATACTTAGATATCTCATCTCCCAACGCAAAACTATATGTATAAGTCATGCTGTTGTAAGCTGTTTGATAACTTTCTGTATTAAAGAATGTTGGTTGGATATCAGAAATTTTTGTTCTTAAGATGTTTAAAATTACATCTGAAGAAATATTTTCACTTGTAGCCAAATCAAACAAGTTCAAATAAAATTCTTTATAGACAACATCACCATTATAAATTTGCAATCTGAAATCTTCTGTCAACTTCAAGCTGTATCCCAAATTGCTATAATTTGCTTCAACAGCCATAGGATTGAGTGCTGTGACTTCATAAGACAATCTCAATGTTCCACCTTTTGTTATTGCAAAAGTTCCGATTGCTGTGGTCTTTGCTTCTGCAGTCAAAGCACCATTTTCAAACAATACAACATCGCCATAAGTGAAAGTATAATTCATCTTATATTCTTGCAAGTTGTCTTTAAGATAAATGTTGTAATATCCAACATCTTCGCCAGCGTCTCTTTCGAGTTGCAAAGGTACATTTTCATTTGTCAAATAAATTTCTTTGGTCAAAGAAGGCTCAACAGAGTTGAATTGTTTAGACATATTAAAATCATACTCACTTAAATCTACGCTTAAAGCATTGATCGTGTAAACAAATTCCAAATTTGAAGAGTCAACACCAGATATGTCATAAGATCCTTCATCAATACAAATATTTATTCTATATTCACCGGCATTTTTCATTGAGCTTACTTCTCCACCATTGAAGTAAACTTTAAAGTAAATAGACCCTGTAGTGACATAATGCAATTGTTGTGTTGTGACAGTTTCTTCATAAGCGTCTTTGCTTGGATTGTAAATATAAATATCAACATTTACACTCCAATCTGATATATGTTCTCTGCCATCATAAGTCACAACAACGCTTTCTGGTTCTGGCAAAGTAATCTTATCTATGATATTGCGCATAAATTCCAAAGTGAAATTGATTTCAACGCTTGTAGAAGTTTTTGAAGCATCTTCCAAAGAAATAACAAATTCTGAATTCAATGTTGCATTGACAACGAGTTTATAATTTCCGCTTTCATCATAGCTTCCATTGTTTTCCAATTTCATTATTTGGCCTTCGGATATTTTTTGGTTATTGAAATACCATGCATAAGTGTATTCATACAAAGTGGTATTTTTATTTGATATTGCAACAATATCATCAACTGTCAAAGAAGTAAATGATTCAACTGCAGCTCTATAACTTGTCAAAATTTGATTGTAAGCAATGTCTTCAACATTCCATTTTGCTTCAAGAGTCACAATCGCAAATTTAGTCTCTGGAGTAATACCTACATAAACTCTTCCATTTCCACTATCTTCACCTGTGAATATTTCTGTGTAATCCAAAGTCTCGCCAGTAGGAGTTTTTGCTTTAAGACTTGCCAAAACAAATCCGCTTTCGCTAGGTATAGCAAGATCATTTGCAGTGGTTTCTCCAAGTTTCATTGTAGCTGTTTGGCTTGAACTTAAATTATAACTACTTGGGAAATTTAAATTGTATTTTACAAGAACCAAATCGGTATAAACTGCATAATAATTTATATTTGTCATGCCCTCATCTGATTTTTCTATCAAAGACATATCAACAGTCAAACTGCCTTTTGTGTCCATGGTTCCATCAACACTATAAATTGGGGAATCAACCCACTTATACAATCCTATATAATCAGAGATTGAAGAAGATGTAGCAGAGAACACAACTTTTGTAACTGTTGGACTAACAAAAATAGAAACAGAATTTGAATTGTTCTCTGTTATTTCATAAACCAACACTCCATTATCAGAGAAAGATGTCTCTTCCAATCCATCTGCATCATAAACATCTTTTTCAGTGCCATCTATGTTGTAATAAACACGAGTAATTCTCAAAAGTTCAGAAGCCATGATATCTTCTACTTTTTCAAAATATATCATACCATCTTTGTTTGTAAGATAATTTGCTGTAACAGTTAAGTTTGCGACACCATTTGTATTCATGATTGTAAACACATCATCTTCCGCCATAATAGGCTTAAAGTATGATGAAATGTTTGTATATGATACTTCACCAGAATTTTCGGTCTTTAAGATGATAGAAACATTATCAAAGAATAAATAGTTTTCTTTGTTAGTAAATGAATAAATTGTATCAGTCAACAAATCTCCACTTGAAGAAGTGTAAAGTTCTGCTGAGAGATAGAGGTTGTTTTCAATCAAATAATAAGTGTTGCTTCCATATTCCAAAGATTCTCTGTTTCCTGCCCAAGCTACTTCTTTGTTCTCTACATTAGCTTCAAAATATGCAGATTTTGTGCTTTCCAAGTTTTGAACCAAAATAGTTTGTGGCAACAAGAATGCAGTACCTGCTGTGATGAAAGCATCTCCATTTGCATCGTATTGCACATTGTAATTTGCAAGACTATCTACACTTGATACAACATTTTTCAAGTAAACTCTCATTTCATAACTGTTGTTAGGAGAAAGATTAGAAACGGTATTAGAAGATATAACAATTTTGTCTATAGCCAATTCAAGACCAACATTTTGAACCGCATCAGAAACAATTTCCAAATTGTCGTACCCATCAATATTCATACTGCTGTCAGAAATTGTATAGTCATAGAAATCAAAGTGAGAAAGTGATGACACAATATTTGAAACTGAAGTTGCGTTATTCTCATCACTTATATGATTTAAGTAATCAGCATAAGTCCATTCTTTATAAGTCTTGTAAGTCTCTCCAACATTTGAATTTAGAAGCATGTAGTATTTAAACATAATGTATTCATAAACACTGTTGTTAAGTTCTTCGCCAGCAGTGCCTGTAATTGTAGAATCTTCACTCTTCATCAAATTTGTCACACCATCAAGAGTAGAACAACTTTGCAATTTCGTATTAAACTCTACATTCATGAAAGGTTCCATAATTCGTTTTACATTTTCTACATACATTTCATCACTAACCGAGCTATCCAAATCTGCCTTGGTCACTTCAATGTAGAACATACAGTTTTCGTTATACACATTACCCAAATTCAAATAACTTGCATCATCAGTGATTGTTATGCTTAAGCTTACAGAATAATTTCCTACATTTCTTACCTTAAATGACAAATCTGAATAATTATCAATTGTTGCTTTCTCTGAAGAAAGACTTAACAATATAGAAGAATTCATGTTTGGTGAAAGAGTAATTGTCATGTCTTGACCATTTTCATCCAAACTTACAACATAACCATTTGCTTGATAACCAAGTTTAAAGTAATCTGCCAAATAAATTGTTTGTTGGCCTGCATTATATACCAAACTTGGCAAATTGCTTTGATTCAAACTTAATGAAAGATAAGAAATATCAAAAGTCCAATTTGCATACAAAGTCAAAACAATATCTTCAGTCATAGTTTGAGAACAAGAAATAATGTTTGTAGTGAAAACTGTATAATCATCGATATTTTGTCTTAAATTTCCACTAATAGCGTAGAAGCCATTAAACTTGTATCCTTCTCTTTCCAAAACTATTTCACTGATTTTTATCTTGTTTTCTTCATCGTTTTCGAAAAACATTTCAGCAAATGTGCTGTCATATCTAATATCAATTTCAAGTCCAAATTCTTTTTGTTCATCATTTGGAATGCTTGTTTTTTGCCCGTGTATATCATAACTATTTGCACCATTCAACATGATTTTGATTGTATAAGGGCATTCTACCCAAACGGCATACACAATTGAATCACTTGGGCAAATATAATTTCCTTTTTCATCAAACAAAGAATACTCTTGCCCTGAAATCAGACCCAAATTTGCATCAAATACCAAACGACCGAGAATGTTGTTATCTGCATCCAAACTCCATCCAGAGTTTTCATAACCAATATATTGCAATTTGTCTTTGATTGCCGTAATATTGTCTAAACTTGTAGAGTAATATTTTATATTGTTGTAAACAACTTCATTTGAATCATAAGTTGCAGTAATGCTTATAGAATCAATACCATCAAAAATTCCACCATTAGGCATAAATCTAATGTTGTAATTTCTAGCTTCCCAAACTACATAAAAATGCAATTCTTTCAATGTTTGAGAATCTTTAAAATAAGAAGTTGACAATTGCAATGTCATACCATTGAGTTGTTCTCCAATTGTAGAAACCCAATAATTGTTGCTCTTCTTTACATAACCTGTTCTACTGCTAAACAAATTTTCAACAATAACAGATTCAGTCGTATCGTTGCTGTTTATATTTCCATCTAATGGTGAATTTAAGTATATTGTGGTGTCGAAATATATTTCAGTTGTAGTGAAGTATGTATCGGTTGTTTCATTTTCACCACTAACATCAAAAACATGTCCATTTTTGGTGTCACCATAGCCACTAGAACCAGTTCCTGAATGGAAAGTGATATTTGCAGATTTCTGTCTTATAATAGGCGTAATGGTATATTCTTGATATTTGCTTGTCTCGCCCTGTTCCATCAAGGTCTTTACTTGTTTATATATGTCAAAATTCATTGATACATTGTTGTCATATTTGTTTCCAATATATTCAATTTTTTCACTTTGTCCATTGAGATTTACCTCTACCACATCACCATAAACATCAAACAATCTATAACCAGAAATGTAATAACCTGTAGAGTCAGTTCCTGTCATAACAAAATTGAAATTAGACAAGAATTGTTCTTCTGAATTTGTGTTTGAAGTATAATTGTAAACAATAGATTGTGCAGAAGAACCATCATTAAGTCTCAAAGCAAAACTTAAATTCAAGTTAATAGCATAGCTTGTATATTCTGTTTGTTCACCATTTCTGTTTTCAATAATAACTCTTTGAGAAAGGTCTATTGTTGTCTGTTTTCTTTGGAAAATTGCATAGATTGTAATATTGTAAGCGTTGTTTTCATCCAAAAATCCAAGTTCATTCAAGTTTGTACCACTTGTTGAAAAATACATGTCACCATATTCAAAACTCAAAGTTGAAGGAGTTGAAGCTGATGGAGATGATGGCAAAGAATTCCCTTTCGCCACAAATCTTGAATAATTTGATCCTTTAATATACCAGCCCCAAAATTCATAAGCATTATTTGTTTGCATATAAGTTGAAACAGTTATTTCATTGTCAAATTTGATTGAAGAATTGTTTTGTTCGTACTTTTCTCCATTTGCTGTCACAACAGTTTCGATATCAGAACTCTCTTCATTTTCCAAGAGTTTTACATCTTTCAATTGACTTACATCAACATCTGCATTTACAAATTTTGTAGAATAATTCATGTTGTAGAAAACATCGGTGCAGACAACATCAAGAGTGTAATTACCTGCTTGCAACCCACCATTTCCCGCACTGTAATTCAATATAATAACAAAGAATTCGTTTTGATACTCCAAGCCACCATTTTCACTTTGTATCCATTTACTCTCTACATAAGTTGATGAGGCTGAGATTGTTAAATATTCTTGATTGTTAAGATTAAATCTTTCTTCATAATCAGAAATTACTTGATCATTTTCATCAGAAACTGCGATTTTTATGTTGCAGCTTTCCAAATTGAGATTTGCAGTACTCCCAGTATTGTTAAACAATGTAATATTGTCAGTGCCACCTCTCTTTACAAAGAACTTGTAAAAATCAGTAGATTGCACTGCAAAAACAATTTCTCCAGAATTAACATCTACACTGTAAATTTTACTCTTTAATTCTCCAGTCAAATTCCATTGCCCCAAAGCGTCTTTAACAACTGAATAAATAGTAGGAGAATTTTTTTCAATGTCTACATAATTTACATCACCATTTTCATCCAACAAATCTTGATCTTGAGCTAAGTATTTTGTATTAAAGTTAAAGATAGCTTGAGAATATCTTGTTGTTGCTTCAATACTTTCCCCATTATTTATTTTTATAATACTTTCAAAAACCATGTAAATTTTTGAAGGGTTTGCACCATTAGGAATAATAACATCAACTTCTCTTTGCTCACCATCTTTTACTTTGTCAATGCTTGAGCTGTTAAATTGTGAAACTACACTGAATATAGTTGCATCAGTTTCTGTTGAATATATAATTCCAAAATTGGTATAAGCATAATATGAAAGTCTATAAGTCAATTCTGTACTGCTGTCCAATTGAACAACCATATCAGTTTTTTGTCTGTTTGCATCACTTGTGTACAAATAAATAGTTTGTGGGTAAGAATAACTTTGGTCGTTTTCAACAAATTCATATAAATAATATTTTGACTCTCCAGCAAATTCATACTCAAACAAAACGCTCTTTTTGTTTCCTTCTGTAAGAATATAATTTGAAGTCAAATCAATGGCATCATAGCTGGCACTAGAACTTAAAATTTTGTTTTTCATAAAGTCAAAACCAACAAAGTTTTCACCATTTTGATAAACAGTTTTCAAAGATTCATTGTTTGTAAGAGAAGATATGTCAGCTTTTTCACCATTTGGGCCAATTACAGAAACTTTGTTCCAACCCGTCACAAAAGGAGTAAGTCCCATATAAACGCCCGTTCCAATAGAAAGTTCGTTTTCTTTCATGTCACGAGAAACAACGAGTGTAAGGTTGTAATCGCTTACCAAATTGTAGAATCTCCATTCTCCTTTCACACCAGATGAAGAATCTACACCAAAGTTAGTGTCTATTGTTCCGTTATAATTTTTATCTTTTGTTCCGTCTCCAGAATATATAAACCCATTTTTAAGAGTCACTACAACATACCAATAATTGTCTGTAGTATCACTCAATTTTGTTGTTGTAATTGTCACATTTACTTTAACTTTGTTGTCGTTTACAATCAAAGAATCACCAGAAAATTCTCTATAAACTTTTTCCAAATTAGGATTTGATGCATCTGGTACTTGATAAACTTCTATGCTTGTTATTGCATCTTTTATATCAAAGTTTCCTGCAAAGCTTGATTGCTCATCAGTTCCTTCCAAAGGATTTAAACTGATTGTCAAATCAAATTCATGACCATCTTCTAACTTTTCAATACCTTCCCAGTTTACATATAAATTTGCCAAATAAACGTCACCAACAATTGATGCATCAGACAATATACTGTTTGCAAGAGTGCTTGAAGCGTAGTAAACATCAGCAGAATTTTCTCCATCTACAGGTTCGGTAGTCAAAATTTCTTTTGCAAAAGGATAACCCTCTTGATAAACACCTTCAATAGCAAAATCTCCATTTCTTAACAATTTTTGCACGCCATTTTTGTCTTTATAACTTGGCACTTCAAAAATTTCTGGATAATCAGAAAGAAAAGCATCATATTCCAAATAGAATATCTTATAAACATTTCCATCTTCATCAACTTGAACTTCAGAACTTGCATCATAGTCATATGATGTAGCCCCAAACTCTTCTTTTTCGTAAGTGTTGTAAATAACTTTTATTTGATAAGCATTGTCTTTGTCTGCTTCATTTGGATTGTTTGGATTATATCCATAAACTTGCCAATTTACATTTACACCATGCAAAGGTGCCTTTGAATAATTTATATCAAAATTCAAAACTTCTGTTTTTTGAGAGTCAGAAAGGCTATACAAAACACTGTCAGTTGCACCTGACAATGTATAATTGAATGAAACAGCTTTAAAACCTTTTTTAATTATTGTGTCTGTCGTGCCAAAAAGATGAGAAAGTTGTGGAAGACCAACACCAAAAGTGCTGTCCATGCTAGAAACATTCACCACTTCACTAGCGACATTTCCAGTTGATGTCAATGCAATATTTTTAATCTTTGCATTTTCACCTGTTGGCATAACAAGAAGATGATATTTGCCTTTATAACTTACTTTGTTTGAATTATAAAAGTTTCCACCATTTCCATTTATTGTTAAATCATAGCCATAATATACATCAGCCAAAGTTCCAGTACTTGTTTTTGTCCCTGAAAGATTGATGTTTCCATAAAAATCGCCATTGTTTGAAGTGTCTATATTATTTTCAATTAAGTTTCCTGACGAATTTGTTGAGTTTGTACCATAGAAAACAAAAATATTCGCATCGCTGTCAACCCTTCCAACTGAATAAACATTACTTCCATCAGACAATTTGGTCCCGGCTTGGCTATATTCGTTGTCAGCACAATTTATCAAATATGTGTCACCTTTTACATATCCAATAAAAGTCCCAATATAACCACTATTTGTGCCTTCATTTATGTATTTTACATTTTTTATCTTCAAGTTTTTTATAACTGCATTTGATGTGACACCAAACAAACCATGAGATCCAAACTTCTCTTGCAAAGAACATGTAAGTCCATAAATAGTGTATCCATTTCCATCAAAAACACCATTGAAAGGATTAGATAAAGTTCCTATTGGTTGCCATGTTCTGCCTGACAAATCAATATTGTTTTGAAGAGAATAATATTTTTTGCTTTGAAAATTAAAGGACATATATCCCAAATCACCAGCTGTTTTGATCAAATATGGAGACTCAGCAGTTCCTTCTCCTTCCAATTTACTTCCTGCAGAATAATCACTGTCATTATTAGCATTTCCAATATTATTCAATTGTTTCAAATATGGATATCCATCGTTTATTCCTGAAGAAATATCCCAGTTTGAGAAAGAATCAGAGAAGTTCCAACTCTTTTCAGAATCCCAATATCTCTCATTTAAATAAAAGTCTTTTGTTTTTGCGAGACTGTCCAAATTAATAATTTGATTAGCCAAATCTCCCTTTGCTGTTGACTTCATATCAACATCAAAGTACAATCCCCCAACTTCTGGTTTTTGAGATTCTCCCAAGTTTTTGTCAACAGGATATAAATAATTTTGATTGTAATTATTTCCAGACAAAGAGCCAATATAAAAACAATTCAACATCTTTGTGTTTGCAAAACTAGAAGCTTGAAGTTGTCCTATCAACCCACTCATGTAATTAGTCCCATAAATGTTATTGTCGCCCGTTTTTATATCTCCAACATGGTAAGAATTGTTCATAACAAAATATTCGTTGTTTACTCTTCCAACAATTCCACCAATATAAAAACTTTTTCCATTGTTGCTTAAAACAATTTTGCCTTTGCTATATGTATTTTCAATTGTTGATGAATAGTTGGCACTTATACCACTTAAATATCCAACCAATCCTCCCATGTATCCTGATGCAGTAGTAGAACTTACCTCTATGTCTCCATCATAATAACAGTCTGACAAAACCAAATAATCGGAAGATCCTGTGAGACCCCCGACTCTCAAATTTTGTGCATTGACTGAATCAATGTTTATTTTAACTTCAGTTTTTGAAGTTCTTACACTTGCATTGTTAATGCTCCCTGCAAGTCCACCAACCATAAAGTTTTGTGTTGATTCAGATGAAGAAATATTGATCTCCCCTTCAACAGAACAATTTGTTATGTAAGAATTGCTATAACTTCTATCAACATTTCCAGTGTTGTTAAAATATCCAACCATAGTTCCAACATAATAATCATCACTGTTTGAAATGGTCAAATCAATGTTTACATTTCTTAAATGCAAATTGTCAACTTTTGAATAATCGGTCAAAGTTCCAAAGAAACCAACATAACTAGAAGTTGCATCATTTATTTCTAAATTGTAAATTGTATGTCCCTGTCCATAAAATGATCCTTGGAAAATATTCACAGCATTACCAATAGGAGTCCAATTATAATTTGCCAAGTCAATATCTGTATCAAGGTATATGTTTTTGTTTTTGTAAACAGTTCCATCATTTACACTGTGAACAAAATAAGAAAGTCCAGCTGCACTCCTGATATAATAATTGTTTACATTTTCATTATACCAATCGCTCTCAGTCAATTCACTTTCATTTTCAACAAACTCTCCGTCCCAAACACTTGCATCTTGGCTGACAGCATTTGTGATATTTATAGGATTGTTAAAATAACTCAGAGTCCCACAGAACCCAAAGATTAAAACAAATAAGGTGAAAAAAATTGACTTTCTTTTCATAATACAATTTCTCCTTGATTTAGACCTGACTAAACCTATAATTATTATACAAAAATATCACCTCTTTAAGCAAATAAATTTTTTAGAAATAATATATTTTTAATATATATATAAATGCGTATTTTAAACCAAACTAAGCAATTAAACATTAGTTTTTATTCGTTTATTTTTTTTTATTTAACAAAGAAAATAATAAAAACAGCAAAAAATAATAAAAAAATACGCATTTTTTCAATTTTTTTTGAATTTTTTGCGTATTTTTATTGATTTTTTATTTATTCAAAAATTTTGTATATTCAATTCCCATGGCATCCTTCATTCTCTCCACGGTCTTCGAAGCGACTTCTCTTGCCTTTTTGCTGTTTTCAAAAAGCATGTTGTAAATGCCATCAATGTCTTTTTCCAACTCTTTTCTTCTGTTTCTGATAGGCTCTAAAATCTCTTGAAGCACATTATTCAAGAACAATTTTATCTTAACATCTCCAAGTCCGCCCTTTCTATAATGCTCTTTCAATTCGTTCAAATTCTTATACTCTGGCAAATATTTCTTAAAAGATTCATCTGTTGCAAATGCGTCTAAATATGAAAACACTACATTCCCTTCAACTTTTCCAGGATCTGAAATCTTTATATGATTAGGGTCGGTATATGCACTCATAATTTTTTGTTTTACGACATCTGCTTCATCTTTCAAATATATGCAGTTCCCTGCAGACTTACTCATTTTCAAGTTCCCATCAGTCCCAGGAAGTCTTCTGCAAATCTTATTTTCTGGCAACAATGGTTCTGGCATAGTAAAAACTTCTTTGCCATAAGTGTTGTTGAAAGTTCTAACAATTTCTCTTGTTTGTTCCAACATTGGCAGTTGATCATCTCCAACAGGAACGATGTTTGTGTTAAATGCCAAAATATCTGACGCCTGACTTATTGGATAACACAAAAAGCCGACAGGAATAGAACTTTGAAAACCTCTTTGTTTCATTTCATCTTTTACAGTAGGATTTCTATTCAATCTAGCCACAGTAACCAAATTCATAAAATACATAGTCATTTCAGCAAGCTCAGGCACTTGAGATTGAATAAAAATGTTCACCTTGTTTGGGTCTATGCCAGCTGATAAATAGTCAATAGCAACTTGTATGATATTATTTTTGACTTTATCAACATTGTTAGCATTATCAGTCAAAGCTTGAGTATCGGCAATCATAATGTAAAATTTGTCATAGTCATTCATCTCTTGCAATTTCAATCTGTTTGCAATAGAACCAACATAATGACCAATATGCAGATTGCCTGTAGGTCTATCTCCTGTTAATATTATTTTTTTCATTTTTTATCTCCAAAATGATAATATTTATTTTATTTTTTATTTATTTTTCAAAATTTTATTGATTTTAATGTGTTTTTTATTAAAAATAAGCAGAAAATTATCAATTTAATTATTTAAAAACTATTTATTCTTCATATAAACACGAATATATAGCATTTTTATTAAATATTTTGTTTTAAATAATTAAAAATTATAAATATTCTTGAACATATACCAAAAAAATATTAAAAATACTAATTTTTTATTATTTATTATGCAAATTCTGCCATTCTTTCCAAAACTTCTTTTTCGCCAAGCAGAGTCATAATTTCATAAAGGTCTGGAGAATTTTTGTGTCCAGTAATTGCCACTCTAATATATTCGCAAACAGTAGCAACATTGCCTTTAAACTTTTCTGGATTTGCTTTATATGCTTTGTTGTCAACAGCATAACCCAAACTTTCTGCCATTTTCTTAATGTTGTCAAACCAAGCTTCTTTTGAAGATAGATTGATATATTTTTTATATTCTCTCAAAACATGTTCAAAATCTTTCTTGTGTTCTTCATCAATTTCAAATTTCTTTGGAGCGCTAAACATATAATCAAACAAATCAAAAAACATACTCCATTTATAAATATCTTTTCTTGGTTTTGGTTTTTCTCTGTCAATGTTTAATACTTTTGTCACATAATCTTTGTCTTTAACCAAATAATCAACATTTTCCAAAGAATATTCTCTCGCCCAAGCAAGAAGTTGATTATAACATTCTTCAGCGGTGTAATGAGATATAATTTCTTTTGAAACATCGTTCAATTTTACGAAATCAAAAATAGGAGTATTTGCAGTGATATTAAATCCATCAAAAGGAAACTTCATAATATCATCATTTTTGTGAGTAGCACGCCATTGTTCAAAATTAGAATTTATTAAATTCATCAAATATTCAACAATTGCTTGTCTGTCATAGCCTTCCTTATCAAAATATCTCATATCTGCTTCTGGATGTTTACGCTTTGATATTTTTATCTTGTTTCCCTTTTCATTAAATTTATAAATCAAAGGTGTATGAATATATTTTGGTTGTTTAAATCCCAAAGCTTCAAAAATTTCTTTGTGCAAAGGATAAGAAGGCAACCATTCTTCTCCACGAACAACAACAGTAGTTCCCATCAAAGTATCATCAATTGCATGTGCAAAATGATATGTTGGCATCAAGTCATTTTTAAGCAAAATCGCATCAGAACAATTTTCTGCAATTTCTACATCACCTTTAGAGCCATCATGGAATTTTATCTTCTTTGTTCCATCTCCTTGAGTTTTCAAACGGATAGCAAATTTCTTGCCATCTTTCAAATATTCTCTTATTTGTTCAATTGTTAAATTTCTGCAAGGATCCTTGTCTTCATTTATACCAACAGCAAATTTCTTTTCTCTTTTTTCTTTGACATCATCAAGACCTTCTGTTTTTCTACAAAAACAAGGGAATGCCTTTCCTTCTTCTACCAATTTTTTTGCATATGCCTTATAAATTTCTTGTCGCTCACTTTGATAATATGGGCCATAATCTCCAACTGTCACTCCGCCTTTCAATTGGTATTCATCTGGAGTCAACCCATATTCATTTAAAATCCCCATAATAATTGCACTAGCACCAGATATTTCTCTTTTATTGTCAGTGTCTTCAATTCTCAAATAAAAAACTCCGTTGCTACGCTTTGCAATGTTATAATCTATCAATGCTTGAAAAAATCCACCCAAATGCATATAACCTGTTGGACTTGGTGCAAATCTTGTCACATAAGCACCTTCTGGCAAATTTCTTTTTGGGTATCTTTTTTCAATTTCTTCAACTGTAAGTTTATTGTCTGGAAACAACAAATCAGCCAACTCTTTATTGTTCATAATAATTTTTTCTCCTTAATTATAACAATTAAACTCACAACAAAGTGAGTTTAATAATTAGTATATAATATTTACAACTTGATTCATAAAATTTGGTAATGTAATTTCAATAAATTGTTCCATTTTCTCCAAATACACTTCGGCAAAAGGATTTTTCTCTTTATATTTTTCCAAATCGTTGTCATAATCAACAGACAACGCGCTTATATTCAAGCTCTTTAAGGCTTTCATATATACATCGGTTTCAGATAAAAAGTCTCCGATATAATCAAACAATTTGTTCATCTCTTCTGATGTAAGAGTGTTTAATGCAGAATTTGAGCCAACAAATCTTGCTTTATATGTTGAAAATTCTCTTTCCAACAATGCCAACAAATCATCAATTCTTGTTTTTGTTTCTGTCTGAGCCTGACCATTCCAATTCAAATTATTTTCAATTTCTGTTATTTTAAATTCACTAAAAATTGGAAGTATTTTTGCTCTTATATACTCTTTCATGATTTTTGTATCATTTTCAGTTGGAGTTGTCTTCTTCAACAATTCAAAAATTTCGCTTGTTTCAATTGTTTTTGCCAAATTCATTGAAACTTCTATATTTTGGCTTACAAGTGCGCCATAAGATCTTTTAAATTTACGCAAATAGGCATTGCTTGATTCTTCTGACAATTGTCCATTGAATTGTTCAAAATAATCTATAAAATTACTTCTAGCTCTAACAAACTCTGAAATAGTATCAGTATAATCAACCAAACTTGAATTCAATTCTTTGATTGCTGATTTTGTTTCTTTTGACAAAGCTTTGTCATCCAAATTTTTTACATATTCTTTGTTGTTGTCAATATAATCACTTGAAATAACTAAAGTTGAATTGTAAACATCTAAAAGTTCAACATACCCCTCTTTTTGTTCGTCAATATATCCATCAACAACAGACCCGTAAGATATAAAATAATTTGTATCTAAATTTTCAACAGTACCTTGTTTGAAGACTTCAGAATATTCTTGATAAGTTGCATCCAACTTGTCAAAATTTTCTTGCAATGTTTTAGTAGAAACCCCACCGCATCCACTAAGACCAAACATAGTCAAAACAGAACAGCATCCCAAAGCCAAACATGTCAAAGTCTTTTTTAACTTCATAACTTCCTCCTATTAACCAATATTTCCTTGAAGAAAATCATTATACAAACTTTCCCAGCCTTCACTTTTTTCATTTATTTTTTTAATGTTTTCTTGTTGAACGGCATTGTAGTTGAAATTTAAAATGACATTTTCTTTGCTTTGTACAAGATAAATGTTTACAAAATTATATAATGCTTCTCCACAACTTGCATCTTGATTAAGGTTTTCTGAAATTTTGTTTGAAAGTTCTTTTGTTGTGTTAAATATAAGTGCGGTCAAATCGTTATTCATCAATGGTGAAGTTACTGATGCTGTATAAACATCTCCCAAGCGATTGAAAGCATCAGAAGTATATCCAAACAAATCACTCATATAACCTTTGCAGTTTGCCCAAGTGTTTGCTTGCCAATAACCACTTTCACCTGTCAAATCTTTGTTTTCAATAATGTACGCAGTCAAATCTTCTGCAACATTTTGCCCTTTCTTTAAATCAGTTTCAATCTTTTTTCTTTCATTTTTATATGTTTCTGTGTATTCAGAAAAAACAATTTGCCTGTTCATGAATTCGCCATAAACTACATAAGCTTTGTAAGAATCTTGATAATTCTTAACTTCTGTTTTCTCGCTCATGGAAGAAATTTTGCTGTAAATGTTTGACAAATAATCATTTATGGTCAAATATTCTTCACTTTCATTATCCAAATAACCATCTGAAACATAAGTATTTACACTTTTGGAAAGTTTTTCTGTGTCTCGTTCTTTAAACAAATTGATAAACACAATTGTCAAAATGACAGCCACAATAGCCAAAATTAAAACAACTATAAAACCTTTTCTTTTCATGCTTTCTCCTTCTATTCTTCGACTTGAATTTTTTCATCATGGTTGAGATATGTTGTGTATTCTCCAACCCATTTGAGTTTAACTTCTCCAGTGCTACCATTTCTGTGCTTTGCAATAAGCAAATAAACAGTTCCTGGCTCATCTTCTGTGACAACATCATTGTATTTTTCAGGATTGTATAAAAACAAAACAATATCAGCATCTTGTTCAATAGAACCAGATTCACGCAAGTCGGAAAGTACAGGTCTATGATCTTCACGCACTTCAACAGCACGAGAAAGTTGTGAAAGCAAAATAATTGGAACATTCAATTCTTTTGCCGCAATTTTCAAAGTTCTTGTCAAATCACTGACTTCTTGAGTTCTTGACTCTCTGTTTGACTTTCCCATTGTCATCAACTGCAAATAGTCGATAACGATCAAGTCAAGGCCTTCTGTCATTTTAAGTTTTCTACATTTAGAAATGATTTCAAAAGGAGTTATCATTGATGAATCATCAACATAAATCCCGCTTTGTGCAAGTTTCTTCTCTGCAGTCCAAATTCTCTTCCATTCTTCAGAATCCATATTCCCTCTAAGAACATGAGAAAGATTTACTTTTGCAAGGGAAGATAAAGCTCTTTGCATAAGTTGTTCTTTTGACATTTCAAGAGCAAAGATTGCAACTTTTTTATCTTCATTTACAGCAGCCTCTACAGCTATGTTCATAGCGAAAGAAGTTTTACCAACACCAGGACGAGCGGCAAGCAAAATCAAATCGCTGTTTTGAAGTCCGTTTGTAATAGCATCAAAATCTTTATAGCCTGTTGGAATTCCTCTCATCTTACCTTTGTTTTCGGCAAGTTCGGAAATTTGTTTCAAAACTGTTGTAAGTGTTCCGCCTGGTTTTCCTACAAGCTCAAGGTCAGAAGAAGTTTCTTTTTGAGACAAATCAAAAATTCTTTTTTCCGCTTCTCTCATCGCCTTTTCGCCATCTTCACTGTCAAAAGCAGATTTAATGATTTCTTGTGCTTCGGAAATAAGGTGACGCCTTACCGAACTGTTTTTTACTATATTTAAATAATGTTGAAAGTTTGCAGCTGAAGGAACAACGTTTGTAAGATAAGTGATATAGTCAATTCCACCAATAGTTTCCAACTTCTTTTCAACTTCCAATTGATTTGTCAAAGTCACAAAGTCAACAGGAATACTTTTGTTGTAAACTTTTACCATGCTGTCATAAATGTTTCTGTGTGCTTCAGAATAAAAATCTTCTACATTGACAGCAGAAAAAATATCTGCTTGTGCATCATTATCCAACAAAATACAGCCAAGCAAAGCCTGTTCTGCTTCCAAACTATTTGGTAAAATTTTATAATCTGCCATCTTGTCCTCCACTAATCAGAAAAAGGATCTTTTTTCTTGCTTAAACGCTCTTGTCTCTTCTTATCCAATATAGAACAAAGCCAAGCGTAAAGAAAATATAAAATAAAAAGAAGGATAACCAAAACCAAAATATTCAACCATTGAGGAACTTTTCCCCAAACCATAAGAATACTAACTATAAGAATAGGAAGAAAAACTATCAACATAAATAGTCCCAATCTTTTAAGCTTAAGTTTCAATTCTTGTTTTTCGGTACTTTTCATTTCATTCCTTTAATAGACTAAGTATAGCAATATTAAAGGTGTTTGTCAATTTATAAAAATAAACAATCAAAATAAAGCAAGAAAAAAAGAGGTTAAACAACCTCTTAAATTTCACCACGCAACATTTTTCCTCTTTCTCTCAATCTGAGATTGTGATCAAGAATAATTTTTCTAATTCTAATAGATTTTGGAGTGACTTCCAAATATTCATCATCACCTAAGAATTCGATGCAGTCTTCCAAACTCATAACTCTTGGTGGAGTAAGTCTCAAAGCATCATCAGAACCTGAAGCACGGCAGTTTGAAAGATGTTTTGTCTTGCAAACATTTACGACGATGTCTCCGCCCTTTGGATTTTCTCCAATAACCATTCCGGCATAAACAGGAACGCCAGGACCAACAAACAATTCTCCTCTTTCTTGAGCATTGTAAAGCCCATAAACAATTGTCACACCTTCTTCGTGAGCAATCAAAGAGCCATAATCTCTACGCTTGATTTCTCCCTTATATGGTTCATAATCATAGAAAATTGAATTGATAATACCTTCACCACGAGTATCAGTCAAAAATTCTGACTTAAATCCAAAGAGTCCTCTTGAAGGGATCAAAAATTCCATTCTCATACGATTTCCATGTGGAGTCATATTTTGAAGATCGCCTTTTCTTACACCCATCTTGTTCATAACAGTTCCAACGCAGTCTTCAGGAACATCAAGATAAAGTCTGTCAATAGGTTCACATTTTACACCATCGATTGTTTTAATCAAAACTTTTGGCTGGCTTACTTGGAATTCGTATCCATCTCTACGCATGTTTTCAATCAAAATTGAAAGATGCATTTCTCCTCTTCCACGAACTTTAAACTTGTCAGCTGTTTCTCCGTCTTCAACCTTCAATGAAAGGTCTTTGATAGCTTCTTTATAAAGTCTGTCTCTCAAGTGTCTTGATGTGACAAACTTACCTTCACGACCAGCAAAAGGACTGTCATTTACCATAAATGTCATTTCAACACTTGGTTCTGCAATTTTTACAAATTCAATAGGTTCAACACAGTTTTCGTCACAAATGGTATCACCAATAGTCACATCATCAATACCAGCAACGCAAACAATTTCACCAAAATCAGCTTTTTCAACTGGAACTCTCTTAAGTCCTTCATAAACATACAAACTTACGATTTTTGATTTAACTTTCTTTGTTTCATCATGGTAGTTGCAAACAACAACATTTTGTCCAACTCTGATTTCTCCACGATCGATTTTACCTACGGCCAACTTTCCAACATAATCGTTGTGCTCTGCAGAAGATACCAACATCTTCAATGGTTGATCTATGTTTCCCTGTGGTGCAGGAATGTGTTTGATAATTGTTTCAAACAAAGGTTTCATATCTGTTCCACGAACATCTGGATCTGTTGAAGCAATACCAAGTCTAGCAGAAGCAAACACAAATGGAGAGTTTAATTGATCTTCGTTTGCGTCAAGTTCCAAGAACAATTCCAAAACTTCATCAATAACTTCTTTTACTCTGGCATCTGGTCTGTCGATTTTGTTGATAACTACAACAACTTTAAGTTTCAAAGCCAAAGCTTTTTCAAGCACAAATCTTGTTTGTGGCATTGGGCCTTCAAACGCATCAACAACCAAAAGAACGCCATCAACCATCTTCAAAACTCTTTCTACTTCTCCACCGAAGTCAGCATGTCCCGGAGTGTCGATAACATTGATTTTTATCCCATTATAAAAGCAAGAAGTATTTTTTGACAAAATAGTAATACCTCTTTCTTTTTCAAGAGCGTTGCTGTCCATAACTCTATCTTCAACAACTTGATTCTCTCTAAATACATTTCCTTGTTTCAATAATTCGTTAACCAAAGATGTTTTACCGTGGTCAACGTGAGCAATAATCGCAATGTTTCTAATATTAGCATTTTCCATTTTTTTCTTCCTCTCTGTATTAACAACTTGTATATTATAACACTTTTTTAGACAAAACTCAATATTTTATAAAAAAAATTTGTCCACACATAAAAACATTGTGGACAATTTTTCATAATTTTATATAAAATCAATTTTTCTTTTTGTTTTTTCTAATCAAAAAATAGTAAGCGCACACCATTCCAACCACCACAACAACAACTGCAAAAGCATACCAAACTGGTCGGTTTGCATAAGTCACCCAAAAAACTATCTCGTTATTTTCTTCTATATCATCCATTGTTTTTATAAAGACATTGTGATAAAAGTATTCATCACTATACATAACATCTGATTTCAAGTTTTTTTGTTGCGTTGCAAAATCATATATAAAAATAGAATTCTCTAAATAATCCAAAATCTTCAACTTTTGATCATCTGCAATATCATTATTATTGCACCAAGAAGAAATAGCCATGTTGCAAATCATTTTCAAATCGCCTGCTGATTTTGAAGAAGAAACAGGAAATTTTGTTTTCAATTCTATCTTCTTGATAAAAAATCCACTTACTTTGTTGTCGGAAGAAGTTTCATTCTCTTCATTATCTTCAATATTAAAAAATTCTTTTTGTGCTTGCAAATTCTCAAATTTAATAGAAAATCCTATTCCATCAACATCAGAAAAATATACACAGTCGCCAACTGTTGTTCCATCAGTTTCCTTCTCTTTGTTGCTTTGTGCAAGAGCATTGACATAAGTTGTCAAATAAAATTTATAAGTTTTTACATCATTCTCATCATAGCCCAATGACAACAAATAATCAGAGTTCAGCGGGAAAATATAAGTCAATGCAATTTGTCCATCATTGTTTGCTTGTCGAACAATACGGAAGGCATTTTTCTCATATATTTGAGAATTCTCAATTTCTGCAGTGTTTGAACAACCAAAAAATCCAAACAATACAACCATCAATAAAAAAAGAGTATAAACAGTTTTTTTCACATTCTATTTATACTCTTTTTCAATTTTTAATATTCTTTAAAACTCAAAAAATATTAACCTACAATAACATCACCTTTATGCAAATTGTTTCCAGCAACATTTTGAGCTGTGATGTTTCCATAATTGTAAACACCTTCCAATGTTCCCTTTCCGTAATCAGCAACTCCCGCGATGTAAACCGTTGCCTGATTTTGTGCACGAGTACATTCAACAGTAATATCAAAATAATTTGAACAATTTCTCAAGATCGCAGATGTTGAGTTTGTAATCACAACGCCAGCAACCTGAACCGTTTCAGCACTCAAACCAACTTGTAATGTGACATAAATTGAATAATTTTCTTCTTCGTTGCCACCAACAGAACAATCTTCAATGGTTGCAAAATTTATGTATGCAATACCGCTTACAAAAATAACTTGAGATTGATTTCCATCATTGACAATCATAGAAGTTTTTACACTGCTGTTTGAAATTGTTGCTACTCCACCTTCATTTTTAGAGACAATTCCGCTATATATCATCATAATTCTAGTGTTTGGAGCAACATATCCAACAAAGTTATTTTCAAACCCAACAAGATTGATGTTGTCAAGTTTTCCGTTGTTTGTAATTGCCAACCCAGCAACCAATGAGTGAGTACTCAAAATAGTTCCTGAATCACCATAGGTCACATCAATGTTTAAATTACTTATAGAAGATGATCCTGACAATTTTTCAAACAAAGCAGAACCATAATTAAATGTTGTAGATGATTCTGTGCTAGGGCCAAGCACATAACCTTCTGATATAAGTATGCCTTGTGACAATCTTGAAACGCCTTTTGAAGTGTATGTAATGGTATTTCCATTTCCATTGATAATTCCATCAAATTCGCCAGTAAACAAAATACCATCTACATAAGTTTCTGCATTTCCTTTCTCACTCAAAACCAAACTTGATTCCAATGAGAAGTAATATTGCTTTTCATCTTCAATATACATTCCATTTTCAGAATAATTTATTAAAGATTCATCTTTTTTCATTCTGTAAGCAATGTTTTTAAATTGCTCAGCATTAACAATTTTATATGGATCTGCCTGAGTACCGCTTCCACTTTCAAACAAATCAAAAGCAACATAATCAGACATATCTTCGCCAACATAAACCAATTCTTGTGATTGAATGTTTGTGCTACCAAGTTTTATACTTACTTTCAATCTTACTTGTGTTGTGATGATTGAAGGGGTAAATGTATTGCTTGTTGTTGTGTAAGTTCTAACAATTTGGTTAGGTGCTTCACCATAAGTCACCTCAACAATATACACAGGCTCAACTATAGATGAAGTGTCAACAGAATAATTTGTTATTCCATCAAATGTAATGATTGTTTTTTCACCATTGTTTGAAACAATGCTAAATAGAGAACTCGTTCCAAATGTTTCTGTCTCACCAACAACTGTTTGAGTCTCAAAACAATTTATTCCAATATAATATCTCTCTCCAAGATAAATGATCTGTGCCCAAAGTTCAGAAACTTGTTCAATGGCAATTTCTGTACCCTCATCCAAAACAATTTCAGAAGCTTCCTGAAGTCCTTCGTCATTGTAAAGAGTTGTTTGAATTGTCAAAACTGTAGTCTCTCTAATTTTGTCTGCAGTTGTTGTTTGTTTAAATGTGTAATAACCATTATAGTTCCAAGAGAATGTCTGAGATTCTGGATCCCATTCAATCTTACTGTTTTCTCCCCAGTTAGAACGCTGCAAAACAAACTTTTCACTCAAATCGCTGTAAAGTGCATTTACTATTTGAGAATTTGTTGCTTTAAATGTGATTTCTGCTGTTTGATCTTCAGAAATAACCAAATATTGTGCAACATATTTATCTGGATAAATAGTAATCATGCTAGAATCAGCTTCATCTCTCAAAATGTAGAGATTGTATTGATTTCTGTTGAATGTAATTGTTGTTTCCTTTGCAACATCTCCACCAGTCATGATTTTGATAGTTGTGATCAAATTGTTTGCATTTGAGTCTGCAAAATATTTTTCAAGACTTAAAGTCTCAAGTCCATTTGCTGATGAAATTGAGAAATCTTCTGTTGTGACTGTCTTCAATTTCGTAATTTCTACAGTTCTTGCAAACGATTTAATAAACAATCCATCGTTTTCTGTACCTTGAGTCACATAAACATACAACATTTGTTTTCCGCTTTCAATTTCTCCTGCATCTTCCACAAACTTAATCTTGAATGTGCTTGTTTGTGTAGGAGGATCAACTTGGATGGAGTCAACTGCAAATGAACCTTTTATTTCTTTTCCATTCTTGTCTGTCACTACAAATGAATATTCTTCAAAGAACATGTTTTCATCAGTAATTCCAGCACTTACTGTATATGACCAGTAAAGCGTACCATCGATAACTTCAAACGAATTTTCGTTTACAGGGTCCAAACGATCAATACTCTTAAGAGTAGAACCATTGCCCATCAAAACATAAGTTTCTGTGCCATCATATTGCAAGTTTCCATAAGCATATCCACCTTCGACCAAAGACACATAATCTACCATAGGTACTTTATCTGTGACATACAAAGCCAAAGCCTGAACAGTTGCTTTAAGATAAGTTTTATCATCTGTAGCAACAATTTGATCTTCTTTGAGCAAAGTGAAATCAAATGAAGTTTCTGTTGTGTAATAGTAATACTCTACACCAACATTAGTTTCTGTTTGACCATCTTCGGTGTTAGATTCTTTATATTGAACAACAGTGATCTTATAAACTATATCAGCACCGCCTGTTGTTGGAATTGTCAATGGAGTTTCTTCAGTTCTTCCTGAAACTTCACCCCATTTCAAAATTCCATTTTCAATGATTACATCTTGAACTTGATCAAGCATAGCTGCATTTATGCTTGAAACAGCACTCTTCAACGCAATACTCTTTCTGCTTGCTTCACCAGTAGAAATATCTTTGCAATATAAATGCTTCAAGTAATACAAACTTTCATCATCTTCAGTAATAAGCCCTGCCGTAGTTCCCAAACTTACAACATAAAACTCTTTTGCTGTTTCTTCTGTAACCTTATAAGCATAATCAGGATTGTTGATGTCAATTCCTGTCACACCTGGCTCATAATAAAGCACTTTGCTTGCACTGTTTGTGTCAGAGAATTTTATGTAATTAGCCTCATCTGTATTATAAAGCTTATAGTTATACAAACTTCCGTCTGAATAACAATTTCTCAATGATGGATCAGATGCACTGTCCACACCAAGCATACTAATATTATTAGAGTCATCTATTGAAATATAGCCAAAATTATTAGAAAGAGTAGGTGCAGAAAGCTTATAAACATTGTCCACTTGATAGATTTCACTGTCAACAAAAATTGACTTATTGTTTATCTCTCCAATCAAAACAAATTTGATATAGTCATAAAGGCCATAACCAAGATTTTCAAGAGAGAATTTTGATTGTGCCATGTTTCCATCAACTTCTTCAAGTGTTTCAGAAGAGCTTGTGTTTTTCTTGTAAATAACGCTTGTCTTTCTGTTGTTTACAGAACCCCAGCTAAATTCTCCGTCTGCAACAGTAAATGTGTTGTTAAATCCAAGCAATGTCAAACTAAAGAATTCTGATTTGCTTGAAGTAGAATAATTTGTTCCAACGGCATAAATTTGCATTTTATAAGTTTTTCCAGTGCCAACGATTTCTCCAAATTTACCCAGAATTGAGTCGCCATTGTTTTGATTTATATAAAACATTAAGTATCCACCATCTGCAACCAAGTTTCCACTGATGTCAGTTTCATAAACACTTACTGTTCCATAATCACCTTCTCCAACATAACTCAAACTCCAATTTGAAGCACCCTTTGTGATTGCAAAAACATATTGATTGTCTGCATCATCATAAATCTTCAAATTGTAATTTTCTGCTGTCTTTGATACATAAGAACCATCCAAATAGTCATATATTTGACTCTTCTTAACGATCAATTGGTAAGAATTTATTGCTTTATCATTTGTGTCAGCAATTTTGTATGCTTTGACTGAAGGTTCACCATTTACATACAAAACGCTTTCATTGTTTTCGTTTGTAAATGTGTACCAAGAAGAATTTAATGTTCTACTGTTTCCAATCAAACAATATTCCACTTTATAACTGCCCATTTGAACAGATTCAAACAAGTCATCAAACAGTTTTTGAGAATTTGCAATACCAAAACTTCCGTTTTCAACTATGGTTTCTCTAAAACTTGAAATAAGACTTTTTATAGAAGAAACAGAAGCGTTTGCATAAAGATCGTCCAATCTTTGCAAAATGTCAAAATCATTTTCTGTTCCAAAATCCAATAAACTTGAAAGCAAATATTTTGCGTTTATATCAAAAGTCTTTTTAACTCCTTCAGAGCCACTATCCAAAGATGTAAAACTTATTCTCAAAGTCACATTGTTGTTTACAAGGTCTTCAAGAGTAAATGTAAATGGGCTTGTAAATATTGTTGTAGAAAGAGCTGAAGCAATATCAGGGAAAAGTTCGTCTCCTGTCAACAATTTATAGAAGTCTCCTTCTTTGTCCCATTCGATATACAACTTTCCATCTTTAAGTTTAAGTGGAGAATTAACTTGATTTTTGTAAACTAAAATTGGTTCATCAGGTCCTTCATCAATGTTTGTTATGTATTTTCTAATAGAAGACAAAACATATGGATCATCAGAAATAGCTTGGACTGCAATGTAATAAGTGCTTTGTTCTGCAACAAAATCAGAAGCATTGAAATAAGTGTTTTTTGTTGCAAAATAATGATAGTTTTCGCCAAGTTGATTTCCAATTAAGTCTTGTATGAAATAAACATAATATTTTGTTGTCTTGTCGCCGTTTGAATTCCAATACAAATTTCCTGCCGACAATGACAAAGTCCTTACTGCCGACAATCTTTCAAATTCAAAAGATTTGTCCGCATCTGATGTCAACCAATCAGTCAAGATAAATTTATATGTGCTATCACTTCCAGTAGAAGAAATGCTTACTTGAACTTTTGCAAATTCTACCTTAAATATTCCAGTAAGATTGTACAAATCTTCTTGTTCAAAAAGTTCTGTCAAATTGATTGCAAACACAGATTGATCCAAGAAATATTCGCAACTAGAAACTTGCTCTTTTGTCAAGAATTTAATTGTTGAGAAATCTGCAAATTGTTCAACTCCTGTTTCATCTTCTGTAGAAATTTGTGTAATTCTTACAAAGAATCCTAATGTTTGCAAACTGCCTTCGACATCAGTATCATTAAACAAAGCAAAAGTATTTACATAATCTTCAGCAAATTTAGAATCTTCTCCCAAATCGCCAACCTTTGTTATTGAATCAAACTGTGTTTCTGTCACATAACTAAAGGTAAATTTATAAGCTTTAGAAATTATATAACTGCCAGTAATATCTGTTGTCTCTCTATAAGACCAGAAGTAGATGTTGAAATTGTCATTCAAGTTCATTTCATATCCATTTTCTTTAAAATCGTTTATAAGATTTATAAATGAATATGAATATATATATTTCATTTCTTCTTCACTTGCAAAGCCTTCTTCTGGCACAAAACTGATAACATCTTCAGAAAAAATTGCATCTTCACTAAGTCCAGCATATACTTTTGTGAAACTGTTTGGAGTCATAGTAAATGCCAAACTTGATGGAATAATTTCGTTGTAGCCCACATCAAAAATTTCATCATTAACAATAAATGTCAAATCATTTCCAACTGTGGTCAAAGGCATAGAATCTAATACAAATTCATAATCTGCAGAAGAAGCAGGTTCACCAACTGCACTTCCAACTGCAATTATTTCAACATTGAAAAGAGTTCCCGCAAGATTGATGTTTGAAGTGTCCAACTTTGTTGTTCCCGCAACAGCTTCAACTGTTTTCCAACCTTGCAATTCAGCTGTACCTGCAGAATCAACAAATCTATAAATATAAGTTGTGCCAACTTCACTTGTGAAAGTAATGCTTCCATATTCATCAACAACAATATCAGTTGTTTGAATTGGATTTCCTTTTATTGTTGCATTAAACACATAAGAATAAGAGTTGTTTAAACCGCTTCCGCCAATAGTAATAAGTTCAAATATCACATCTTTATCTGACAACAAGTCATAAGCTGTAAGTTTTCCACGAGCAAGCAAATCTTCATAGTTATTCCCAAATATTTCCATTAAGTTGTAAGAGATTTTTCCATTGACAGGATTCATAGTTGAACTGTTGTCGTTGTGGAAATCAACAGTGTTGAAACTATACAACAAGTTTGTTCTTTCAGCGTCATCTCTAGAATACATTTTCAAAATATAACCGCTTGCATTTTCAACATGGTTCCAAGACAAAGTGACATCTGACATATCAACATCATCTCTTTCCATAGACACACTTGTCACACTGTCAATTCTGTTAAGAACAAAATTCATAGTGTTTGCAACAGAGTTGATATAACCATCTTCAGTTGCATAAATTTTCAAATCATAACTGTCATTTTGCCAGCTGTTAGGGAATTCAAAATAGAATTTCCCTTCTGCATCTGCAACAACTTCAAATCTTGAAGAACCGTATTCAACAACATAAACTGTAGAAAGGCTGTTGAGTGAAGGATCGATAGAGAAGCCACCTTCTTCTCTTGTCACATTTTCAACTTGATTTAAAACATTATAAAGAGAACTTTCAACAACTGTTGGTCCAGCAAGATAATAAATTTTGCTTACATCATCTGCGTAGTTATTTACATATCCTGAGAGTTTTACTGATCCACCATTTGGAAGAAACTCTTCAAAGAAAGCAGACATATCATATGTCAATTCTTCAGAAACACTTCCAACTTGAACTTGTAAGTATTCTGTTTTTACTTCTCCACCAGTTGCTTGGTAAGTTGCTTGCAAAACTACTCCGCCTGCAGAACAATCAAGATATTCTGGGTCAAATGAAATTACCAAGTTTTGATTATATTTAGAACCAGTTGAAGCAAATTCTATATTTTTTAAATCAACCGCTCTAACAATATCCACACAACCTTCTGAAGAAGGAATATCAACATCACTTAAAGCCATAATCTTTACAGTCATTGTTTCGCCAGGCATAATGTTGTTGTTGTAATTTTCTTTTGTCAAAACAAACGAATATTTCCCTTCAGATAATGACAAGTTTGAAATAAGAGCTGGTGTATCGTTGTCATTCAAATAAATGCTAAATCTACCACTGTCTCCATAATTTCCTGTGAAAGAAATTTGTATATTTGGGAACTGAGCATTTTCAAGTCCGCTATAAACATATTCAACTTTCACAACATCAGGAGTTGTAAGTTTCTTTATTGTGCTGTTTGATTGATATAAATAATGATTGTCTTCGATATTTCCATTCAACAATTCAACATCTAAAGCATAATAAATTGTTCCGCCAGCAACAACACTATAACTATCCAAGTATGCAGAAACACCAATTTCAATATTTCCAGCAGACAAGTTTGCCACTGCATCATAAAGTTCTGTGTTTGTTGACAAATTCACACTTGTGTCTTTTGTTCTATATGTTGCACATTTTCCTGTTTCGTCTTTAAAGATAATTATATAGTTCAAACTTCCAAGCCCAGCTGTTTCTCCAAAAGCATTCCATGAAAGCAAGTTGTTTGCAAATGTGACACTGTCATCACTTGGCTTTAATGCACTCATTTCTGCCAAAGTCCAAGTAGTAGATTTGCTGTCTATATAATAAGTAGCAGAATCTTCGTTTTCTATTTTTTTGCCGACAACTTTCAATGTATAACTCCCGCCTTCAGAAACAGCAATTTGACCTGTTCTATTTTCTGTGGTTGAAGAGTTTACTTTAACTTCCACATAATCATAAAAATCTTGCTCATTTGTTGCTATTTCATAACTCAAATTTGCATCAGTTGTCAAAGTAAGTTTTTTAAGACTATCCAATTTGTAAATTGAAATAGAATTTGAATTGCTTGATTCCAAATAATAAGGGTTAAACACTTTTACATAGAAAGTATAATAAGTTGAATCTTCAAAACTTGCACTTGCCATGCTGTAAGACAAACTTGCAGAAATTTCACTTCCATAAGGAGCATCATTCATATAAATTTGATATGTTGTCTCAGAAGCAATTGAAGCATTTGCATCAACCTCTTCCCATGACAATGTATAGTTTGTATCAGTGTTTGAGAATGAAAGTTTTGTTTCTCCCATCTTTTCAACAACCAATTCTGTTTTTGAAGGGTCTGAATATAATGTTGCATATGGAGAAGACAATGTCATTGTAGAAACATCAAAAGTTGTCTGGTAAGCATATACAGAGAAGCTTACACTTGTTGCTTGATTGTAAATTCCTGCAATCAAGTCATTTGTTTTAATTTTTTCTATCAAGTTGTCAAGCTTAATTGTCAAACTGCTTCCTGAATAAGTAAAGAACTCAGATTGTTGTGAACCAAGTTGAACACTCATTCCTTCATATACAGCAACTACAGTGCTGTCAAATTTTACACTTATAGAAACAGGTCCTGTCAAAGTATCACAACTTAAATCTAAAACATAATATTTTGTTCCAGAAATAGCATTATGTTCAAAAGTCAAATCTCCATCATAATACTTAAAGTTGCTTGGAGCTTGCAAACGCGCAAAATTAAGAACAGAACTAGCACTATCCAAATAAATCTTTCCATTAGCTTCTTGATAGATTGTATCAACCATTTTTGTTCCATACAAACTAAATGTCAAAGCAAAATTGTTAAGATTTGAAATGTTGAATACTGGGTATGTTCCATCGGTTTTATCTACAGAATTGCTATCACTTTCCCAAATTTTAGCTCCGGTGACACCTGCTTTTTCTTTGATTGTCAATGTGCTTGTGAGTTCATCAACAACAAGATCATCATAAGTAACAGATGCAAGTCTTTCTACAGTAAGAACTGTTGCTTCACTCGCATTGTAAATTGTTTCGTCATCAGCATGTCCAACAACAGAAATGTTTACTGCAACATCTCCACTTGCAAAGTTTTCAGAAAGCAAATAAATGCTATATTCTTCATCAGAGATTTTGAATATATCATTGCTTGCACTGTCGATTGAAAGTTCATAACTTGAAATATTTTCAACATTTTCTACTTTTACAAAATAACCAGAACTAGCAGTAAAACCTGTTTGATTTTTGTATTGTTCGTCATATCCAAACTGAACAGTTCCATTCACCAATTTTTCTGCTATGTAAAATACTTCTTCCAAACAGTCAGTTGATGAAATGTATTGATTGTTATCATCTGACAAAGCAAAGACTTTCACATAATAATAGCCGACATTATTAAAAGTATAACTTGCACTATCAGTTGTTTCTTCTTGTTTTGAAAGTTCAGAAACATCAATGTTTATATCTTCTTGATTGCTGTTGTAAGTGTCTTTATCTATCTCATAAATTTCCAATCTGTAACCACTTGCATTGTTGACAGCATTCCATGTATAAGTTTTGTCTGTAGAATTCCCACTTCCTGCAGAAATTGGAGCAGTCAAAAGAGTCAAATCTTTTGTTTTTGAAGAGCCAATAACAAGTGTATCATCATTGGTTTTTGCAATAACTTTAAATCCAAAAGTATAAAATCCTTCATCTTCAACAGCTTCAAACAAGTTTTCAATTTTGTCTGTAAATTTTATGCTTACAACTGATTCGCTTGTTTCAACAGAATAATTTTCTGCATCAACCAATTCGTATTCTGCGCCATTCCAACGATACAATTCATAAGCCGTTGCATAATTTACTTCTGCAAAAGATAATACAGATTTTTCTTCAACATAACTATGAGAAATTTCTCCTGAGAAATCAGCAACCTTTACAACTGAAAGAACAGGGCTTAAATCAGAATTGACGACATAAACATCTTCTCCAGATATTTGATTTGTTTGAGATCTAGCAATGTTGTAAGCAGTCAGAGAATATTCACCTGATTGACTGATAGTTATTTCGATATTTTTTGACAACTCTTCAACAGCAAGTCCTTCAATGACTGTACTTGCACTCAACCCAGAAAGCAAAACATTGCTTTCCACCAAACTAGAATTTGCGGACACTTTTGCATTAAATATAGTTCCGTCTACTTCATTTCCTCCAATTCCAGCAAGAGTCATCACTGGCATTTTATAAATTTTTCCCAATTCAAATGAATTGCTTTTATAAAACAATCCAGTTTCATTTTTTGCTACCAAACTTAAATTGTAAATCCCAGTTTCTACTTCATTTAAATTTGTTTTAATGTTTTCTCCAGAATTTTCAAAACTCAAAGTTGTTGTGCTGTCGCCTGTCAAAACGATGTCATATTTTTGAACACTTTCATCAGTCTCTATTTCAACAAGTCCACCTTCTGTCTCAGAAAATACATAGTTGGCTGTAGGTTTTTCAAGTTTTTCAATTACAATCTCTTCACTTTCCATTGCAATCTTTTCAGCACTTTCATCATAAACAACAACGGAAATTGTGTGACTACCTGCTTCAGCAGCATCAAAATATGAAGACAAATCTTTTGTTGTGGTCGATTGATAATCATCAAGAAGAATATCATCCATCTTGACCTTATATTTTGCTCCAGCCACAGCACTCCATGACAAAACACCTGTAGAAGCATTCCATTGCAAATCTTCTGCATCCAATTGTTCCATATAACCATAATACAAAGTTTGCACATCGGACAAAGCACTGTCAGCAAAATATCCTGTTCCAAGTGCATAAACAGTCAAGCTATAAACTCCATGTTCTGTCAATTGATAACTATTGCTATCTACAACAGTGTTAATTTCCAAAACATTTTCAACAACAGAAGGATCATCAACAGAATATTCAGTGCATGTGCCTTCCAAAACATAATGTGGAGCAACAGTTGGATTTTGTTCGTTTTCAAAATAACCAGAAACAGCACTCCAAGTGAGCAAACCTGTTTCACTCAAAGAGAAATCAGTTGGGGTAGAGAAAATTTTTCTCACAACAATCTGCATTGATGCCAAACTGTTGTTTTGATATGTAGCATAGACATTTGTTTTTCCAGAACTTTCCGCAGTAGCCACTCTGTTTTCTAAACTTACAACAGATGGATTGGAAAATTTATAAACAACATCATTCTTGTTTACACCGACTACATTCAAATAGTCATCAAGAGAAACACTCTCTCCCAATGAAACAACAACTTCATTCTGTGAAAATGAAGCTTCGGCTTTTTTAAATGAGCAGGCAACCAAGACACTACTCAAGAGAATTGTCAAAACTGACATCAACACCAAACTAAATTTTTTCATATAGAAACCCCTCTATAAATTTCTCTACTGTTTGTCCATATAAATCTTCAAAATTATTTTACCACTTATCAACAAAATTTATCAAATAAAAAACAAAGAAAAAAATAATTTATATAAATTATTATTTATATAATAAAAAACAAATTTTTGATTTTATTTTAATTTTTATAAATTTTGCTGATTATTTTTAATAATAAAACTAACAAAAACTAGGATTCCGTGCGATTTTAAAGCACAATAAAATGCTTATAAAAATAAAAAAATATTAAAAATTTATCAAAAAACACACAATTTTTAAATATTTTTTGCAATTTTTATTATTTTTTTTACATTTTTTAATTTATTAGATTATTTTTAAAATAATTTTCTTTTAAATTTTTCAAACTGTTTTTTTTATTGTTTAAAATTATTTTTAATTTTTCTTTAATTACTTTATTTTCAATCTTATAGATCATGCTTTTTACTTCTATAATGTTGATTTCCAACAGTTCAATGTCATAAAGAAAGACATTGTCAAAGTTTTTAACATAATCAACATTATATCCAGACAAAAATTTTCTAGAACTTGAATAATATTTATTATCTCCACCCATCATCAAAAGCAGTTCGCTTAAGATTTTGCAATTTTCAAGCTCTGTCTCATACAACAATTTAAAACAATCTGAATATTCAGCCCCATAAACAACGCTTTGATTATACTGATAAAAAAAATGCATAAAGGCAGAAAAACAACCTTTTGCACCTGCATAAAAATTTTGAATCAATCCTTCATAATAAGAGTTGACTTTGATTAGATTTTCTTTCATATTCTTTCAATATGCACAAAAAATCAATTATGACAATCAAAAATTTGTCCATTTAGGTTTTTTGATAAACTCTTTTGAGTCTATACCTTTCACTCCTACAAGTCCAAATTTCAATTTAAAACAAGCCAGTTTTTGACGACTTTGTTTAAACTTTTTGTTTGTCTCATTTCTGCTATATTTCCCATCACCAATAATAGGATGCCCCAAAAATGCCAAATGAGCTCTTATTTGATGAGTTTTTCCTGTCAACAACTCCACTTCAACTAAACTGCTTTCATTGCCAGCCTTAATGGTGTTGACTTTTGTTTCAATCAATACAGAATTTTTTACTTGATTGTTGAAAATCTTAACATTTGAATTTTCACTATCTTTCAATAAATATGCTTTATAAAGTTTGTTTTTTACATCAAACTTTCCAACAACTTCAGCAATATAATATTTATAAACCCTGTGATTTTTGAATGCATCAATCAGTTTCTTCTCTGTTTCAACATTTTTTGCAAAAATCATAACTCCTTCAGTGTTTCTGTCAAGTCTGTGAACTGCGATTGCATTTGGTAAAACTTTTTCAAGCCCCTTTTCCCCCTCGACCTCGATGCCTGCTGATTTGTAAATCACATAAACATCATCGTCTTCATAAAGAATTTCATATTTCTTTTCCAACATGTCCGAAGAATAATAAAACACTAAATTGTCATTTTGATAGACAACAATATTGTCTTTTACAGCTTTTCCGTTAACTTTGACATCTTTGTTTCTCAACATTTTGTTTACATCTGCAAAAGAAAAACCATAATCTTGCAAAAGATTTACTAATTTTTTATCTTTTTCTACTATTATCTCTTTTTTAATCATATCTTATTATACAAAAATAATAAAACTTAAACAAACAAAAAGGAGATATTATGGAAAATATTTGCATAGAAGACAGAAAGAAAATAAGCATAAATGGAGCAACTAAAGTCTTGTCTTCAACAACAAATCAAGCAGTTGTTGAAATAAATGATTGTAATGTGGTCATCTCAGGAAGCAATATAGAAGTGATCAAACTTGATCTAGACAACAAAACTGTTGTGTTTTCTGGAAATATAAATGAAATAAAATACACCAACAAACAAGAAAAAACAAATTTCATAAAAAGGCTTTTTAAATAATGTTATACGAAACACTATCCCAACCACTTATTTTTTTGTGGTTGTCTTTGTCTGGTTTTTTATCTGGATTTTTGTTTGATTTTAAAGATATTTTTTCTCATTATTTTAAAAGAAAAAAAATAATTTCTCAAATTTTATTGTTTTTTGCAACTTTTTTCACTTTTTTTGCTTATTTTTATGTAAATTTAAAAATAAATTATGGTCAATTTAGATTTTTTACAATTTTAGGATTCTCACTTTCTTTTGTAATTCAAAGATTTCTGAGCAAAAATTTCCTTGCAAAATACATCTCAAAATGCTACAATAAAATCAAGGAAAAGAAAAATGGAAGAAAAAAAATGGTGGAAAAATCTTAATATTTTTCAAATAACTTGCATAGTGCTTGTTGCAGTTTTAATCATCGCCATCATAGTCCAAATCGGTATAATCATCAATTTAAAAAACAAAATAGACAACACAAACGACAAAAACGATGAAGTTGTTTCTCAACTTCCTGATGAAGAAGAAACAACAGAATCCACCTATCTTGAATCTTATATAAAAAATATAGAAAACTTCAAATAATCAACCTAATAAAATAGGTTGATTATTTTTAATGTAAAATTTTCATATAAATATTTTGAAATCTGTCCCGATTGGACGAAACTTAACAAGCTTTCGTTTAAAGTGAAATTTGAAATCGCAACAACCACCACATAAAATACAGCAAACAACAACACACCTTTTATAGCACCAAGCATTCCCCCTAAAATCTTGTTGCCATTCTCAAATCCTAAAAAATTTACCATTTTATTAAGCAAAACATTAAAAATTTTGAATAACAGCAATAAAATAACAAATATAGCGACAAAACTGATAACTTTTAGAAGAAGTTCACATAATGATGGAGCAAGAATTTCTCCAGCAGTCATCGTCCCTTCAAAAGAAACATCTTGAAGCAATTTTGACAACACCAATTCAAAAATTATTGCATATTTTGTTTCCATTATTGACATTTTAAAACTTTCTAAAGAAGTAAACTTTCCACCTATTAAGCCATCTATATTGGTCTTCAGTATTGCATATGAATTTTCACCAATCAAATCATAAACAGTCCCAGACAAAACGCTGGCAAGTTTCCAAGATAAAACAGCCACCACAAAAGTACCAATCAAAGCAAACAGCACTGACACAAAACCTTTAAAATAGCCTTTGACAAAACAAAATGAGCAAACACCCAGCAAAATCCAGTCCATAACATAATTTTTGTCAATTATGTTTCTTTTAAAACAAAAAAAAAGACTTGCCATAAGCAAGCCCTTTACGCCAAATATTTTTCCAAATCTTTACACTTTTTCTTGTCCATTTGGGGAACATTTTCCAATCTATATGGAATTTTAAGTTCTTTATATTTTTTTATTGCCATATTATGATAAGGCAACAATTCAATTTTTTCAATGTTATGAAGTTTGTCTGCAAAATCTTTTAAAGCTAAAACATTTTCTTTTGTGTCATTATAACCAGGAACAATCACCTGTCTAAGCCACATCTTTTTGTTTTTCTCTTGACAAACCTTCAAAAATTTTGAAAACTTGTCAATTTCTTTCCCTACTAAACTTTTATATTTTTTAGGATTTAATTCTTTCACATCCAAAAGAACCAAATCACAATAATCTAAAAGTTCTTCATAGTTATCACCGCAACCAGATGTGTCCAAACAAGTGTTGATGTTTTCTTGTTTACACAACTTGAAAACTTCTTTAACAAACTCCGCTTGCAACAAAGGTTCTCCACCAGAAATCGTGACTCCACCTTCTTCTTTGAAATAAACTTTGTATCGTTTTATCTTTTTAACCAATTCTTCTGGGGTCATTTTTGTCTTACTTTCATTAACATTCCACATCTCTGGATTATGACAATAAGCACATCTAAGTGGACAACCTTGCATAAACACAACAAATCTTACTCCTGGGCCATCAACCAACCCCATTGTTTCAAAACTTGCAATATTCCCAACAACATTTTGTTGCATTATCTAGCCTCGTGGAAGGTTCTTGAAATAACTTCTTGTTGATGAGCTTTTGACAATCTATTGAAGTTTACGGCATAGCCAGAAACTCTAATTGTCAAATTTGGATATTTCCAAGGGTTGTTCATTGCATCGATCAAAAGCTCACGATTCAAAACATTGACATTCAAGTGTTGTGCTTTTTGAACAAAATATCCATCAAGAATGTTTACCAAGTTGTTAATTCTTGATCTTTCATCGTGTCCAAGAGCATCTGGAACAATAGAGAACGTGTTTGAAATTCCGTCTTGACAGCAATCGCAATAAGGGATTTTTGCCACAGAATTCAAAGAAGCCAAAGCCCCTGAACAATCTCTTTCGTGCATTGGGTTTGCTCCTGGAGCAAAAGGTTCTCCGGCTTTTCTTCCGTCTGGAGTTGCGCCGGTTTTCTTTCCATACATAACATTTGATGTAATTGTCAAAAGAGAAAGAGTGTGTTTTGCATTTCTATAAAGTTTATGTTTTTTCAAGCACGCAAAGAATGTTTCAACAACTTGAACGCCGAGTTCATCAACTCTGTCATCATCATTTCCAAACTTTGGAAAATCTCCTTCAACTTCAAAATCTACAATCAAACCATCTTCATTTTTGATAGGTTTAACCTTTGCAAATTTTATAGCAGAAAGTGAGTCAACAACGACAGAAAATCCTGCAGCACCAAAAGCCATAAGTCTTTCTACCCAAGTGTCGTGAAGAGCCATTTGCCCTCTTTCATAAGCATATTTGTCGTGCATATAGTGAATGATGTTCATTGCATCAACATAAGTTTTTGCCACTTTTTCAAGTGTCTTTTGATAATTCTTGAAAACCTTGTCAAAAGTTAAAACTTTTTCTGTGTTTTTAGAAAGTCCTTCAACAACCAATGCTCCTGATTTTTCGTCATAGCCACCATTAAGAGAATACAAAAGAGCTTTTGCCAAATTGCATCTTGCACCAAAGAATTGCATTTGTTTTCCAACCTTCATTGCAGAAACACAACAAGCAATTGCATAGTCATTTCCATAAATTTCTCTCATAACATCATCGCCTTCATATTGAATGGCATCTGTCAAGATTGAAATCTTTGCACAGAATTTCTTGAAGTTGTTAGGCAATTTTTCTGACCACAAAACAGTCAAGTTTGGTTCTGGAGAAGGATTAAGATTGATAAGTGTTTGCAAATATCTGAAAGAATTTTTTGTAACCAAACTCTTTTCATCATCAGCCATACCAGCTACGCTTTCTGTAACCCAAGTAGGATCGCCAGCAAAAATTTCATCATATTCTGGAGTTCTTAAATGTCTAACCAAACGAAGTTTGATAATAAATTGATCAATCAATTCTTGTGCTTGTTCTTCTGTCAAAAGACCTTTCTTCATATCTCTTTCAATGTAGATATCAAGGAAGGTTGAAGTTCTTCCCAAACTCATAGCGGCACCATTGTTTTCTTTGACACTTGCAAGATATCCAAAATATAACCATTGAACAGCTTCTTTTGCTGTTGTGGCTGGTTTGCTTATGTCATATCCATAGCCAAGAGCCATCTTTTTGATTTCTTCAAGAGCTTTAACTTGTTCAGCAACTTCTTCTCTGAGTCTAATGTTTTCTTCACTTGAAATTTCGATAGAATTCCAATCTTTTTTCTTTTCTTCAATCAAGAAATCAATTCCATACAATGCAATACGACGATAATCTCCAATGATTCTTCCTCTGCCATAAGCATCTGGAAGTCCAGTGATAAGTCCAGCTTTTCTTGCTTTTCTTATTTCTGTTGTGTAAGCATCAAAAACACCATCATTGTGAGTTTTTCTAAACTCCCAAAAATATTTTTTTATTGTAGGATCAAGTTCTCTATGATATGCAGCAAGTGCCTTTTCAGCCATTCTTGTGCCACCATAAAGATTGACAATTCTTTTCAATGGTTTATCTGTCTGTAAACCAACAATGACTTCGTTTTTCTTGTCAATATATCCTGGTTTAAAAGAATTGATGCCAGAAACTGCTTTTGTTTCTACATCCAACAAGCCAACTTTCGCTTCTTTGCTTAACAACTTTTCACATTTTTCCCAAACTTTTTTTGTTTTTGGAGAGATTCCACACAAAAAGCTGTCATCACCCCTATATTCTTTATAATTGTTTAAGATAAAATCAGAAACATCAACTGATTCTTTCCACTTTTCTCCTTTAAAACCTTTCCAAACATCAAATTCTTTTGTTTCCATAGCAATCTCTCCTTTGTCTAACATATTGTAAATATGCTTTCAAAAACACTATATGTTGTGTTTTGCATATTCATCGTTCCTAAATATTGTATTATATCTTTTGTCTTATTGTCAATCAAATTTGTGCTATAAATAAAAAGATTTCAAAGTAAGTTTTTGAAATCTCTTTTTCTCCATAATTGTAGACAGTTATTTATTTTTTTATAATTTTATTCTTGATTTGTGTTTTGATTTTGATCAATGTTTTCATCAATTTCTTCTTCTGAAGTCCCTATTTCTCCGGTCTGAGCTTCTTCCATGTCTTGATAATTGTTCAAGTTTTTCACACTTTCCAAACTCTCAATGTAGTCATACAATTCTTCCATGTTTCTTTCTTGCAAATCTATATAAATGCAACGACCTTGAAAAATTCCGTTCATTCCTCTCAAAAGATTGAAACCGTGAAAATCTTTTTCTACTTTGAAAACAAGTTCATCAAAAGGCAAATCATTTATTTGAATAGGACAATCAAATTTCATTGAAACAAAATAACCATTTTTTACATCTTCTTGATACATTTCATTTGTCACAACTCCAAACGCTGGCAATGTGTGAGAATCTTCAAAAAGTGTTTGTATTTGCTGTTGAAGCCCCTGCATTTCTGTTTCTGTCAATTCCACAACATTTCCGTTTACAAGAAGATTATAGTTTGTCACTAATGGCAAAACATCTATTGCTTCTAAAAAAGACATAATCATCATTGGCACTCCCATTAAAAAGAAAAAAACTCTCATCATAACACACCTCCATAATCGTTTGTATTATGAGAGATTTTTTTTGTTTTATGCTAAATTTTTAAACTTCTTCAAATTGACTGTTGTAAAGGTCAGCATAGAAACCACCTTTTTTCAACAATTCTTCGTGATTTCCTTTTTCGATGATATCTCCATCTTTAAGGACCAAGATCAAGTCAGCATTTTTAATTGTTGACAATCTATGAGCAATAATGAAAGAAGTTCTTCCTTCCATAACCTTATCCATTGCCTTTTGAAGCAAAACTTCAGTTCTTGTATCAACAGAACTTGTTGCCTCATCAAGAATAATCATAGGTCTGTTTGCAATCATTGTTCTTGCAATTGTAAGAAGTTGTTTTTGTCCTGCAGACAAATTTACTGCGTCATCGATAACAGTGTCATATCCTTTTGACAAAGTTTGAATGAAGTGATCAACACCAACATATTTGCACGCATCAACAATTTGTTGATCTGTGATATTTGGATTGTTGTATCTCAAGTTTTCTTTTATAGTTCCTTCAAAGAGCCATGTGTCTTGAAGCACCATACCAAACAATCTGTGAACATTTTCTCTAGTTATATCTTTTGTGGAAACTCCATCAATTTTGATATCTCCAGAGTTAAGCTCATAAAAACGCATCAACAAATTTACAAGTGTGGTTTTTCCTGCCCCTGTTGGGCCTACAATAGCTATTTTTTGCCCAGCAACAACATTTGCAGAAAAGTCTTTGATTATGATTTTGTTTGGATTATAACCAAATTTAACATGGTCAAATTCTACATTTCCTTTTACATTGTCAAGCACAATTGTTTTGTCGCTTTCATCAGAAAGTTCTTTTTCTTCCAAAAATTCAAACACTCTGCCACAAGCAGCAGAAGCTGATTGCAAACTCGTCAAACTTTGAGCAATTTGTGAAAGTGGGTTTGTAAAGAGTCTTACATAAATCATAAATTGAACAATTGTTCCATAGTATTCAATCCCTCTGTAAGATGCAAGCACAGCACCAACTACACAAACTGCAACATAGCCAAAGTTTCCAACAAAGTTCATAACTGGCATCATAACACCAGAAATAAATTGTGACTTCCAACCAGTTGTATACAATTTTTTGTTTACTCTATCAAATTCTTTTTTTGTGTTGCTTTTAGCATTAAACAACTGCACAACATTATGTCCAGTATATGTTTCTTCAATATGAGCATTCAAATCCCCCAAATTCTTCTGGTTTTGTATAAAGTATTTTTGAGATTTGGTCATAAAAATTAAAGAAAAACTAAAACCTATAATTGTAGTTCCCACAACAGTAAATGCCATAATCCAGTCAATTACAAACATAGCTACAAGCACGCCTAAAAACAACAAAATGTTTGAAATAAGCCCACCTATACTTTGGTTTAAGTTCTGACCAATCGTATCAATATCGTTTGTGACTCTACTTAAAATGTCTCCGTGAAGATGAGTATCAAAATAATTTAAAGGTAATTTGTTGATTTTTTTAGAAATATTTTGTCTCAATCTTCTTACAGTTTTTTGTGTGACTGTCGCTGTTATAAAATGTTGGAAATAAGACAAAATTGCTCCTGCAACATAAATGCAAACCAAGAAAATTGCAATTTCTGTAACGGCACCAACATCAATGCCAAACATATAACTTTTAGAAATAATACTTGCAATATCTCCAATTTTGTTTGGACCTATAATTTGAAATACGGTTGCAACCGCTCCCAAAACAATAGACAAAATTATCCATCCCCAATATCTTTTACAAAATTTAAGGAGCTTGCCTAAAGACTTAAAAAATGCACCTTTTTCTGCTTTTTCAACTGAATTGTTTCTCATATTCATCATACCAGGCATTTTATAATTCCTCCTTTGACAATTGTGACAAAGCTATTTCTTTGTAAACTGGACAATTCTTGAGCAACTCATCGTGTGTCCCCATACCAACCATGATTCCATTGTCAAGAACAATAATTTTGTCAGCATCTTTAATTGTTCCAATTCTTTGTGCAACAATAAACTTTGTGACTTTTCCTGTGTGTTTTTTGAGAGCAGCTCTCAATTTCTTGTCTGTTTTATAATCAAGTGCAGAAAAACTATCATCAAAAATAAAGATTTCTGGTCTTCTAGCTACAGCACGAGCAATTGACAATCTCTGTTTCTGCCCACCAGAAACATTTGTTCCTCCTTGAGCAATTCTACTATCAACACCATTTGCCATTCTAGAAACAAAGTTTGATGCCTGAGCAATACTTATTGCATTTTTAACTTCTTCATCATCAGCATTGTTATCTCCAAAGTTTACATTTGATTTAACAGTTCCACTGAAAAGAATTCCTCTCTGTGGCACATATCCTATCTTTCTGTTTAAACTTTCAAGGTCATATTCTTTTACATCAACACCATCAATCAAAACTTTCCCTTCTGTTGCATCATACAATCTAGGGATAAGATTGATAAGAGTGCTCTTTCCACTTCCTGTAGAACCAATAAAGGCAACAATTTCTCCCTCTTTTGCTTCAAAACTTATATCTTTCAAAACATATTCATCGGCGTCAGGATATTTGAAAGAAACATGGTCAAAAATAACAGATGCAGAACGGTTTGAATTTATATCTTTAAATTCTCCAGAAATAATAGAGTCTTTTGTATCTAAAACTTCGTTTATTCTCTTTGCAGAAACGAGAGCTCTTGGCATTAAGATAAATATAATGATCAAAAGCATAAATGCAGCTACAACTTGGATTCCATATTGCATAAATGTTGTCATATTTGCAAGCATCATTCTATCTTCAACAATATATGCACCAATCCAATAAATTGCAAGAGAAAGACCACTCATCAAAAGAGTCATACCAGGGTTCATAATCCCCATAACTCTGTTTACAAAAAGTTGAGTTTTTGTAAGTTTCTGATTGTATTTCTCAAATTTTTCATTTTGGAAATCTTCCGCATTTGAAGCACGAACAACCCTAATACCAGTAAGGTTTTCATCAGTGACGCGGTTGATATCGTCTGTCATAGTTTGAATTTTCTTAAATTTTGGAACAGCAACAGTGATAATCACAATTACCATCAAAAGCAAAAAACCAATTGCAACAGCGAGTGCAACAGACCATTGCCAGTCTTTGCCTAAAATCTTTATGATTGACCAAATGGCAAGAACAGGAGCTTTAATGATTGCTTGCATACCCATTGCAAGGAAAATTTGTACTTGTGTGACATCATTGGTTGTTCTTGTTATCAAACTTGCTGTAGAAAATTTGTTTATTTCTGCAAGAGAAAAACCTTGAATTTTGTTGTAAACTTTTCCTCTAATATTGTAAGCAAGTCTAGAAGATAAATTTGCTGTAAAAAATCCTACCAAAATAGCACTAGAAAGACTTCCCAAAGCACAAGCAAGCATATATCCGCCATTTATCAAAATAACGGACATTTCAACTTTTTCTCCCATAGGAAGCTTTCCTAATTCATTCATAATGTTCTCTGTGTAAGAAGGCAATTCAAGATCAAGCCATACTTGCAAAACAATAAGTCCACAAGCAATGCACAAAAACAAATAATCTATCCATTTCAAATTTTTCAATAATCTCAAAATATTCATAATTGATTTATTCCTCTTGATTTTGTATATTATTCTTTATTTTCTCAACAACAGAAGAAAAACATTTTTTTTCTTCTTCGGATAATCCATTTTCAATTTTCTTTTCAAGTTTTATCATTCTGTTTTGTATATCTTCAACCATTTTCTTAGCTTTATCACAAAGAATGATCTTTTTTAACCTACCATCATTTAAGTTTACAATTCTTTCAAGATAACCTTTTTTCTCTAAAGTCTGCAAGACAACTGTTGCGGTTGAACCTCTAACACTTATAAATTTTTCTATATCTTTTTGATAAACATCTTCTTTTTGATGGTCAAAAAGATATTTCAAAATCATAAATTGACCACCAGTGATATCAAAGTTTTTTAACTCTTTTTCAAATCTTCGCATAATGGCATGGTTTAATGATTTTAAAGATAAAACAATTGAAAACACGACTTTTCCCTCCGATTGTTAGCATACTAACTATTTATATTCTTTTCACAAAAAAATGTCAACTAATTTTGCAAAAAAGAAAAAGTGATATTTTTTAAGTATCACTTTTGTTTTTATTTGAAAATTGGATAAGCCGTATCAGTTATCACCCATACATTTTCGTCAAAATTCAAACTCTCATCATAAAATTTGTTTGATAATTGCTTGCAATTATCTGCTCCTGCAGAAGAAAATCTTGTATCTCCAACCAAATCTTTGTCTACGACATTTGAGAAACAATAAACAATTTTTCCCCCAAGGCTTCCAACAAGTCCGCCGACCTTAACTTGATCGTTTACATCAAGTGAAACAAGAGAATAACTTGTTTTTATACTATCAAGAAGTGATGTGTTTTCATACTCACCATAAAGTCCACCAACATAGCCACTTCCAACAAATTCAGACAAATCAATAAGCCCTGTCGAATAATTGTTTTCACTGCTGCTGTATCCTTGACCTACAAGACCACCAGCAATCACTTCTTGCCCATTTCCAGAAACTTGCAAATTTGAATTGCTTGCATTTATAGAGAAATCAAAGTCATCTTTGTCCAAATGTCTTAAAATCCCCACAAATCCACCAGCGCTGATTGTCTGAGCATTGTTAGCATTTATCATCACATTGCTGTTGTTCGTTGATTTAGATATAATTGTCTCACCTTGGCTTGTTCTCACTTCTCCAACAATTCCACCATAAGTAAGATTTGCATCTTCAACATTTATTGTTATTGTCAAATAAGTTTCACAATTTAAAATTGTTCCGCCTTCCATAGAGGCACTTACTCCTCCAACAACAGCATTTTCATTTATGTTTAATTCAATTGTCCCATAAACAACACAGTTTTCAATTGCTCCATAATTTGACCTTGCAATAGGTCCAAATCTGTTTATATTTGAATATTGTTCATCTGCCAAATAGATTTGTAAATTTTTAATATCTCCACTGTTTCTTTTAAACAAACCAATCTTGCCATCTTTGTTGTCAAATTTTAAATTTGTAAGTGAGTGTCCATTTCCATTTAATGATCCACTAAAATTGAATGATTGCCAAGACTTATCACTCATATCAATGTCCGTTGTCAATTCAAAATTTGAATAAGAGGCATTCTTGAGCAACACTCTCATTTCTTTTGCATTGTTGATTTGCATTGTCACTGGGAAAAGATAAAGTCCTGCCAACATCAATATGATGTTTATTCCGGCAACACAAAACAGAATACTGTTTGCGATATTCCATTTCTTTGAAACTTTGTGCCTAATATTGATAAAAACAACAAGATTTATCATTCCTATCAAAGTTGAAAAAATCATAGAAACTATCAAAAATTCTTGACTGAAATACAAGTAAACTTCTTTTGGATTGACAAGCAAAACCACCAAAAGCAAAGTTGTAAACAAGATTGGGAATAGCTCCAAAAATATGTATAAAAACTTTTTAATAAACTTATCTTTCTTTATGTCTCTTATGTCTTTTTGTTTTGATTTTTTAGTGATTTTTGGTTTTGAATCTTGAAAAACTGCAACAAGACCTTCGCTCTTATTCAACAAATCAATAACATTTACAGATGTCAACAATGTCAAATTTAAGGCTTCTAGTCTTGAATTGATTTTTGAATAAATATCTTGATAATCTTTAAAGTCTTTTATACCTTTTATATCTTCAATATATTTTTCAAAAGGCTGAAGTTGAAGGCTATAATATTTTATTCCTTTTAAGACTTTGTCCCCTTCTTGGTTTTCTATCTCCAACAAAATCTTTTCGTTTCTATTAACAAAATCTTGTATCTCTTGTATCAAATTAACCTTGTCAGGCAAATCCATTTTAAATGGGATTTTTTCTCCAGAATATAAATTTGCTTTGCTTGTGATTTCAGCATACTTTTCTGTTTGTTTTTCATCTGACAGACTAAGCAATGTTTCCCATTCTGGCATTTGAGAAACCTTTACATTTGACATAATGATCTCATTGTCGGTTTTGCAATGAGCTTTGATTTCTATAAGTTGCCAATATAATTCGCTGTTTGAATTATCCTTTGAAATAGCAATAGAAATATATTTTTCTGCTTGTTTAAAAAATCCTTGCTCTTGAAAAACGCTCGCAATTTGTTGAAGTATCTTTGCAAGCTCTTGATCATCGGCAACATATGACAAATAGAAATCCAACTGTTCTTCTGCCTTTGATAAATCATAAAACGCAATTGGCAAAATCATATTTATCAAAGAAGAAACAAATCTTGTCCTTGAATTTTCACTTAAATATTTAAATGAATTTTCTATTTCTTCTTTGTTTCGATAGTTTAGCAAATCTTCTTCAGTCTTGAAATGTTGCAACAAAACAGCAATATTGCTTTGTTCGTGTCCAGCATCAATGTCCAAAATTTTTTGATAATATTTTTGATCATCACTTTTTTGTGCAAGCATAAAGTAAAATTGAACAAATCTATCAACTTCATCACTTTTAAAACACTTCAAAACTTTGTCAATCAGTTCTTCATTTAATGTTTCAACAGCCTTGTTTTCTGCTTTTTCAATAAAGTTATTTCTGTTTGGTGATGTATACTTTGCCAAATAAAGTAAAAATGCGTTGTAATATTCCTCACTATCAAGTCTCTCAACAAGTTTTTCCCAACTGTCAACAAAATATTCTGCAAAATCTTTTGAAGCATAAGTGAGCAGTTTGTCAATTTTTTCTTTGTCCCTAAAGTTTGCAATATTCAAGAAAAACTCTTCTTGAGTTTTGATGTTGTTTTCGGCCATAAGCTGTGCAAACATAAGTTCCGAATTGTATGGATCTTTTTCCAAACCCTTTTCAATCAAGTCTGTCGCCGAAGCAAAATCACCATTCTTCAGCGTCAAGAAAATCCATTTGATTTTGTTTGCATCACTAAGTTCAACATTTTCAACATGATAATGTCCAAGCTCACTTGGATTTATGCTTTCAATGTCAACATATGCTTTTTTCTCTGGCTCGACTTTTTCAATTTTAACTGTGTCTATTTTCGCAACTTCATCAATAGAATTTTCCATTTCTTTTTTTACGATTACTTTCAAATCTTGTAAAAAAGAAATTTGGTTTATATCCACAACATTTTTAAATGTGGTCAATTCTTTTGGCAATTCTGAAGCAGAAATTTTCTCGCTGTCTAGCGCAATGATAAAACTGCTTTTTGTCTTTTTTCTTTGAGAGATAAAATATAAGTATCTGTCGTAAAAATTCTTTATTTCCCCATTGTTGAAATTTTTTTCATCGTTTGCAAAAAGTAAAAACACTTTTGCTGTTTTCAATGCTTGGAAAGAATCTTCCTCTCTTTCTCTATGATCAAGTCCTTGAACAAAATAAACAGCAAGACCTTCGTTTTTCAATTCTTCCAATGCTTTTGCTACGACACTATTTTCGTCTTCTTTATCAAAATCTAAGGCACAAGCAAAAACATCATATTTGTCTTTGCTTGTCTCTTCCAAATAATTTTTTCTTATTTTTTCAATTCTCTTGGCTTGGTCCGTATATGTTTTTGCCATTTCTGGAGGTGCATTTTTTACTGCTTCTTTAAAGTCTTCCTCTTCCAAAATTGAAGGTATTTCTTCGCCAAAAAAACGAGGTCTTTTTGAAACTCCTCTTTTGTTTGTGTAAAGAATGATTTTATTTTTTGCTAAAACTTTTCCATATCTTCCTTCAAAAGACATTGGATATAAAGACAAGATCTTGTCAAATTCATCAACAGCTTCGTCAAACTTGCATTCTCTAAGTTTGTCATAAGCTCTGACTGTAAGGACTTCTTCTTCCTTGGAAGCCTGTTCGTCTACATAGAGAGTTCCACAGAACATACATTTAACCATGTTCTGCCCAACAACTTTATATTTTCTCCCTCCACAATTTTTACAAACACGCTCTCTCACTTAAAAACCCTTATTTTTTTGCTTTTTTGTTTTTTATGTAACCATTGATTTCGTTGTTGTATTCTTCAAATTGTTTCAACTCTTTTGGTGTCACACTAGGTGGCATTTTTTCAAGCACATCATCAAAATCTTTGTTGGTTACCAATATAATGCTATCTGTTGCAATAGCTTTCAAAAGAGGCTCATCTTTTGCTCTGTCACAAAGTTCTTCAATGTCTGCCCCACTATACATCTCGGTTTGTGCGACTATTTTGTCCACATCAAAATCTTTTGCAACAGGAACACCTTTCATATTTTTTTCAATCATAAATTTTCTTGCTGGTGCATCTGGCAAAGGCAAATAAATCTTCTGTGAAAATCTGCCCGAACGCATTGCGGCACTGTCAATATCCCAAGGTCTGTTTGTTGCACCAAGCAAAAGTAAGTTTGGATTTCTTCCTGCAAAACCATCAATTTGTTGCAAAAATTCATTTACTCTCTTGTCATTGTGAGTGTCAAGTCCACGCCTGCCAATAAGGCTGTCCATTTCATCAATAAAGATGATTGCTCTGTCTTGTTTGTTGGCTTCTTGGAAAAGTGAATTTATGTTTTTCTCACTGTCACCAACCCATTTACTGACAATATCAGAGCCCTTAACAGCATAAAATTTTGCCCCAACTTCATTTGCAATCGCTTTGGCAATCATTGTTTTACCAGTTCCTGGAGGTCCATACAACAAGACTCCTCCGCCTGTCTTTTTGCCATACATTTTGTATTTGTCTGGATATTTGATAGGATTTATCATTCTTATAGTGATTGCTTTTTTGACATCTTCCAGCCCAGCAACATCACTAAATTTTATCTTAGGGATCTCTGCGGCTTGCCATTTTTTTACATCTTCGTCTTCTTCATCTTCTGTTTTTTCATCTTTCTTGTTTATCTTTGCAGGTTTTTTGTTTAAATTGTCAGAAATCTCAACAAGACGGCGTGCTCTATCCATACGAACTTCTTTGAGTTTGCCAGTGCTTTGTTTTGCCATTTGCATCATTGTTTCGCTAGCAAGCAAAAAATTTCGCTTTGCAAGTGTAATATTCCCTTTTTCTTTTGCTTCTTTGCCTTTTTTCATATAAAGATTAAAAGTGTCAGAAAGCACATTTATGTTTGTCTCTTCCATGGATAAAACCCCTATATAAAACTAATTGAAAATTATTCTTTGCTTGATGTTTCAGATTCGATTTTCTTTCTAACTTCTTCCATCTCTTTGTCAATGTTTTCGCTTGACAATTCGTCTTGAGAAGCTTGTTCCATAATAAACTTTTCAAGTTCTTCATCAGACATTTGCTTTCCACTCTTGTCAACACCTTGATTGTAGAAAGTTTCTTGACTCATTTCCATAAAGTTGTCCATTTGATCTGTTTGAGTTTCAACGGCAGCCATAGCTTCTTCAAATTGAGCTTGAATCTTGGCAAATTCTTTTGCATCTGCAAGTTTTGTCATTTCCTTGCTTATGTCACTCATTCCACGCAAAAACTCTGAAGTCATCATTGTGACATCTTTCATTTGTGCAGTGATTTCAAAGTTTAAAAGCATCTCTTGTGCTCTCTTTTGTTGTTGAACAGTCATTTTATAACCGCTCAAAGCCAAATTGAATTGTGCATCAAGCCCTTTAAGTTTTGCTCTCTTTGCAGCATCAATAAACACTTGTTTTTGATCTTCCAAACGATTGATCTGTTTGTTCATTGAGTTGATTGTTCTTTTAATCAACATCTTCTTTTCGATTTCTTTTTGTTGTTTAGATTTAAACCAAGCCATTTTTTATTCCTCCATCTTCATCTTTTTCTTTTTTATTGGTTCTGACTTTTCTTTGTCTTCCATGAGTTCTTGCTCATCGTTTAACTGATTTTCTTTTTCAAACATACTCAAAATTTCTTCTTCGTTTTTTCCAACTCCATAAATTGGTTGACTTACATCATAAGCAGATTGAACTTCGTTGAAAAGTTCGTCCGCACTTGTCAAAACGTCTTCGGAAGAAATTCTTGTTTCAAGTGCTTTATTCAAAAACTTTGCCAATCTCTTTTGGTCTTGCAACAATTCACTTAAAGGCACTTTTGTTTGAGTCTTGAAAAATGTGTTGCTGTCGTATGCATCTTTAAGTTTGTTCATAAGCCTGATGTTATACAACAAATACATTCCTCTTTCCATACAAGTTTGCTTTTCTTCATTGAGATGACTGATTTTCTTTGCATAGAAAAGTTGCAACTCTCTGTTTTTCTCTTTCTTGCCTTTATCAACCAAAGCATCAATCTCTTTTATCTTTTGATAAACTTCTGCTTCGGCAGTGCGTTCTTGTCTTTCAAGTTCGCAAATAGAATTGACAAGATCCTCTCTATTCAAATTTTTAAATTTGTTTCTTCTAAATGGCCACCACATATTTGCTCCTTTTGCATATTGATTTCAAAAAATCAATAATTGTCTCCTTCGTTGATCTTATAGATTCTGTCCAACAAATCTTCATATTTTTTTCTTTGATTTTCTTCAGCATATTCAATTGCTTTTTCATATTCTGGAAGATAAACCGCACTTTTATATGTATTTGGATTGGAATATAACTCGTCTTCATTTTTTATTTGAAACTTGACAAGCATCAATCCCCAATAAGCATCTGCACATTTGCTGTCATATTGAAGAGCAAGAAGAAAGTTGACTTTTGCTTGTTCAAACATTCCGTCGCTCAAATTCAAATAGCCAAGTTTAAGTTCGTTCAAAGTTTTCACCTGTTCGCTTTCTGGCAAATCAGCAGAAGTTTGATAAGTTCTTTTCATTAGTCAATTTCATCCTTTTTTCTTTGAACAATGTATGCTTCAATCTCTTCCAAAACTCTAAAGCAAGTTTCTTGTGTGTTGTCTTTTGCAACCATAATTTTCAAGTCATCAAGTTTGTTTGCAATTTTTGTATCTGTCAACAAAACTTTTGGATTTGTTGTAGGATTGAAAAATCTGATGTTGTCTTTTACTTCAACTAAACGATTGCACAACTCGTCATTGCCGTTTGCATAAACAAGTATGCTTTCAACATTTGCCACCATTTTTTCAATATTTTTTTTGTTTTTTACAACTCCACGACTTCCTTCTTCATTTTCTGGTTTTTTGATGTATTCTCTGCAAATGTAAAACACTGCAAGTCCAACAACAGCCAACAAAATTATAATATAAACTGCTATCATTTACTCCTCCTCATTTGACAGTTTTGCTCCACAACTTGAGCAGAACTTTGCATCATCGGCATTCTCTGCAAAGCACTTTGGACATTTTTTGGATATCTCAACTTTCTTCCCACAAACAGAACAGAACTTGTCGTTTTCTTTTAGCACCGCTCCACAATTTCTGCAGATAAAGTCTTCTGTCTTCTTTAATTGTTTGTATTCTTTCTCCAACTTTTCTCTGTCTTCATCATCAATAATAATGTTTGCAATATTGAAAGAAAAAACCGCAATACCATATTCGTTCATCAGTTTTTGGCTCAACTTGCTCAAAACTTTTGAAGCAATCTCTTTTTTGCAAAGAGAAATTTGATTAAACAACACTTTGTTTGTTTCTACATAATCTACAACAACTGTTTCGAGCACCGAAACAACATTTGACATCAATCTGTCTTGAAGAGCATCAGAAGTCAAATCTTCGGAAGCTCCTACAAGGTATAAGAAGCATTTTCTTGGATCGCCTACCTGGACTTCAAAATCTCCGCTCATGCCAACTCGATAATTTTCTTGCAACAAGTTGTCATACATAATAAGTTTTTGTGGAGTTCCCCAAAGCAGTTTAAGTTTTGCTGTTTTTGACATAAACAAAATTTCAAGTGCAGAATCTGCTTCTGTTTTCAAATCAACAAATTTGCTGATTAAATATTTTCCAGAAGATAAGGTTTGAAGCATTTGACCATCTTTAATCAAAATTGCATTGTGAGTTTCAGGCACAATAAGTGTCAATTTTGGATCAAGTTTTTCAATTATATATCTTGACAACAATTTTTGATTGTTTCCTGTAAAAGTGATAATGTTTTGCTCCATTTAATCCCCTTCTAATCTATAAGATATAATTATTCATATTGATTATATCAAGAATATTTTTCAAAAGTCAACAAACAAGAGAAATTAACTGAATTTTATGGATTTTCTTTGCTAAAATTCTGGCAATAATGATAAAATATAAATGTAAATCAAGTTTCTCAACAAAAATGAAACTTGTTGGAGGGTAAAAATGAAAAAAATAGCATTAGTCACAGGTGCTTCATCAGGAATGGGCAGACGCTTCTGTTTTGAAATTGACAAACTCGGTTTGGACGAAATTTGGGGAATTGCTCTTTACACTGAAGAAGTTGAAAATATGAAAAAAGAGCTTAAAACTCCTTTCAAATTTTTTGATTTAGACTTGACAAAAGATGAAAGCTTCCCAAAATTGGAAGAAGCATTAAAATCAGAAGAAGCAGAAGTTGAATGGCTTGTCAATGCAAGTGGTTATGCAAAGTTTGGAAGATATGATGAAATCTCAATTCCTGCACAACTTGGCATGATTGACCTAAACTGCAAGGCTTTGACTCATCTCACACTCGTAGCAATTCCATTTATGCCAAAAGGTGGAAGAATTGTTGAAATCGCTTCAATGGCAGCGTTTCAGCCAACTCCTTATATGTCTGTTTATGGTGCAAGTAAAGCGTATGTTCTTTCTTATGCAAGAGCATTGAACAGAGAGCTTAAATCAAAGAAAATCAGCGTGACTTGTCTTTGCCCATATTGGACAAAAACAGCATTTTTTGACAGAGCTACAAAAACAAACGCAAAAGATGCAGTGATCACCCACTTCGCCACAATGTATCCACCTGAAAAAGTGATCAAAAGAGCAATGAAAGGAGCTCTCAAACGCAAAGAAGTTGTTTTGTATGGTTTCAAATCAAAAGCACAACTTCCACTTGTTAAACTCTGTCCACACAGCATGGTTATGTCCATTTGGGAACACCAACAAAAATTTAAAAAGAAATATAAAAACAAATAATTTATAAAACACAAAAACAAAAAATAAAGGATAGTGCCACAAGCATTATCCTTTTTTAATCTTTTTATATCCTATTTTTAATTTAAACAACTTCAACATATTCTGAAAGATCTGGGAATTCAATTGCAACATTTGAATAAACAAATGAAGTTATTCCATCAACAGTTTCTGCAGAATATTCCAAAAGTTTTGTTGCATCAAACATAAGTGTTCTTGATGAAGTCTCATCTCCATAAGACAAAGAAATCACAAATGTAGTCAAATCAGCATCTTTGCTCATCTCAATCTTAGCTTTACAGTATCCAGAAGAAACCATTTCTTCCACATATTTAAGTTCGCCAGTTATAAATGTAGAATTGAAAACACTGTTTACATCATCCTCAACAACTACGGCACTTGAAATAAAATCATATGCTTCTCCAAAATTTACATCATCAACATCAAAATACCCGAGTCCATTGAATTTCGCCTTGATTTTTTTTGTTCCATTATCAAAATAAACTACATTGTCTTTCAAATAGATTTTAAATCCGTTTTCTGCTATAACTTCCACTTGAAGTTTTTCATCAACAAGAGAGACTTTTGCATCATATTTAACATTTTGACAAATGCCATCAAAAACTTCATAAGAAGTCCATGTGCTGTTTAATTTGTTTAAATAGTTGTTTACTTCTTCCAAATCAACCGTTTCAACATTTGAAAAGGCTTCATAATCTGAAAAGTCCGGAAAATCAATATTGCCAACAAATTCATTGAGAGAGATATTTGTTATAACAACATCATGAGAGATTGTTATCAATGAAAAAGACTTCAATTTGTTGCTTGTATATTTCAACTCAACAGTGCTTATTGTTTTATTTTCCCCAACTTCAAGCGTATTACTTAATTTGAAAGCGACATTTTCACCATTTGATTTCTTGGTTATTGTCAACTTTCCATCAATTCCTCCATTGACAAAAGATATAATAGAGTCAGTCAAATCGCCGTCATAATTTATGATATCATTTATGTTGTCTACCGCTTCGTTATAATTATCTATTCCCATATAATATTTATGCTCTGCAGTAGTAAAATAAACAACATTGTCTTTTATATATATTGTTCCATTTCTTGAAGATTGAAGTGCACCAGGATAAACAATCTTCGCATTCAATGTTTCCCCATTTGAAACAACTGTAGCGTTTATTTCCATATTCCCAATAACACTGTTCAACTCATAGCCATCAAACTCTGAAACAACACCATCTCCCGACAAATAATCAATCAGTTGTTCTTTTGTAATTTTGTTCCCATTTCCACAAGCAGACAAAGCAATTCCCCCAACAAGCACAAACATGAAACAAGCCATGATTGATAATATCTTTTTCATCTTATTCTCCTCCATATTTTTATGATAACACAAAAGGACAAATAATACAAAAAAAGTATGTCGGATTGACATACTTTTTATAATTTTTGTTTTATTCATAAAGTGCAGAAAAGTCGATTGTGAAAACAACTGTTGTTGGAGTTTCTCCTTCTTCAACTGGGTTTGTAACTTCACATCTCCAAACTGGATTTTCTGTGTGAGTTGGTGTTGAACCATTAGAAAGTCCCAAAACAAATTCTTTCACTCCTTCCGTTCCAGAATAGTCCTTGTTGCTTCCTTCTCCTTTACCAAATTCTTCGTCCGCAGAAGTTCTCCAACCTGTTTTTAATGTTGCACCAGTTTCCATTTTGATGCTGAGAATAACATACATAGAACCTTCATCACAGCCCCAAGCAGCTCCTTGTTCTGCAGACATAATTGCTGCTGAGCCTTCAGCTTTGTAGTTGTTGTCTCCAAGGTATGTAAGTTTCAAATCTTCAGCATTTTTCCAATCTATTCTTCCACCAAAATCAACGACCTTGTCTGTTGGAGTTGCAACAACATCGTTGTTTGTTTTTGTTTCACCGCAAGAAGCAAGAAGAACTCCTCCCACAAGAACCATAACCATGCAAGCCAAAATTGACATTACTTTTTTCATACTTAAACTTTTCATTTTTTCCTCCTTTTTTCAGATCAATACAAGATTAACATGATGACCAAAATTTTGTCAGATAATTTTGATAAAATTTTCACACTTTTCAATAAGCCACCTTCTTTTTTATTTTCAACCATTTTTATGAAAATATGCATAAATAAGTTTATATATAATTAACATTTTTAAATGAATTTTAATACATTGTAATGTGCAACAAAAACTTAAAGCACATAAAAGTCGTACATAAAGATAAATTTAATAGGAGGCACAAATGAACTTTTTTGGAGGCTCTAATTGTGGCGATGTAGGTAGAGAATGTGGCGGATGCGGAATGGACACCTGCTCACTTATCTTCTTACTTTTGCTTTTACAAAACTGCGGATGTGGTTTTGGCGGAATGAAAGGCGGAGAAATCTGCATTGACTGCGGAACTCTCTTGTTCTTAATTTTGCTTTCAAACTGTGGTGGTTGCAACTGCAAATAGTTTGCTCACATAGTTTTAAAGAGTTCTCTATTTTTGAGAACTCTTTTTTATTTTTAAATTGGGAAAATAATATTTCAAAATTATGTTTACTTTTTTGTTTTTTTATTGTAAAATAGGATTATAAAGGAGATTTGTATATGAACGTAGAGAGAAAATTTGGAGAAGGAACAGAACTTCTTTGGCACGATAGAAAAAGATGGTGTGGAATGCCATTGTCATTTACTCGTTATTATCTTGTAAGAAAACCAGGACAATGGATAAAAGTATTTTCAAACATTGGACTTTTATATTCTTCTGTAAATGAAATCAACTTGTATAGAATATACGATATTTCTTTGCATCAATCACTTGCAGGAAAATTGTTTAACACAGGAAATGTGACATTGTTAAGCAACGATGAAAGCACTCCTCATTTTGTTCTTAGAAATGTAAAAAATCCTTTCCAAGTAAGAGAAATCTTCTCTAACCTTATTGAAGAACAAAGAAAACTCAACAATGTTCGTATATCAGAATTTCAAGTTTAATTTTCAATATAATTTTGTTTGTCTTGGAAATATTTTTTAAAATTTGTTGACAATAGCTCTAAAATGTGCTAATATTTTAGGGCATATGGGGGTATGGCTCAGTTGGCTAGAGCACCTGCCTTGCAAGCAGGGGGTCGACGGTTCGAGTCCGTCTATCTCCACCAAAAAGAAAAAGCATACAGTTTTGTATGCTTTTTTGTTTTATATAAAGTATAACAAAAGAAAAAAAGATAATGCTTATTTGCACTATCTTTTTTGTTTAAACAATATTTATTTCTTTTCTTCTGTTTTTTCTTCAACTACAGGTTTTTCTTCTTTAACTTCTGTAGGTTCTGCAACAGCGTCTTTGTTTACTTTTTCAACACGCTTTTTCTCTAAACACAAGTCAACAATGTACAATACTGCTGATGCAAGTATAATCAATGCAGAAAGAACATTTATGACAGTTGAAGGGATGCTTGAACTAATTCCAAAAGCAAGCAACAAAATCACAACCAAAAGGTCAAACACAATTGTTGCAATAGTTGTGGCACGCTTCTTTGCATACAATTCTGGCGATCCATTTACATATTTGAATGTAGCCAATGTTAAAGCTAGAGCCACAATAAAAATAGCCATCAACAAAAGCGTTGTCAAAACAACATAGGCAACCACCCCGCACTGCTATCCCCAGCACTTGGAATTAAAGAGAAAACAAGTATCAATGAATACAAATTTATAAGTACCTGAACTGAATGGACAACTGTCCCCATTATTGTGGCAACCAAACTATTTACTCTTCTCATTTTTCCTCCTTTTAATTATTAAAACAGAATTATTTTCTCCTGTCAACAAATATTAAAAGTTTTTAACATTTTTTTGTTATTTTTCTGTTGTAGAAGGCTCTTCAATAGTTTCCGTTTTCTCAACAACAACCTTGTTGTCTTCTTTTTGACTTTTAAGCTCTTCAAGAATTGCTGTCAACAACTCTTCTTGAGTTGGTTTTGGTGGAACTGGAGCAGGTTTGTTTTTCTCCCTTAGTTCTGCTGTGGCTTTGATAACTTCATGATAATCTTTCATATTTACGCCTGCTTGTTTCAAAATTTTCTTTTCTTCTTTTGTTGGACGCTCTTTAAGACTCTTTTTCCAAAAACCTTGTGCATTCATCATCAACCTTAAAACCAAGAACAAAACAAAAGCAACCAAAAAGAAATTGATAATTGCTGTTATAAATGCTCCCCAATCAATATATATACTGTTTGCTAGGTCTACTGTCACACCATCTTCCAAATATGCTTTTTTCAAAAATGTGTAAGCAGAGTCAAGCCCAGTACCACCCAATGACAAAAGCCAGTTTATACATGGAGTAATGATTTTGTTTGTCAGAGCAGTCACAATCGCTGTAAAAGCACTAGCCACAATAACACCAATAGCCATATCTACTACATTTCCACGACTTATAAATTTTTTGAAATCAGCAAAAAATTGTCTAATTTTTTTCATAATTATCTCCTTTAATAATATGATAGAATAATACATCCTAAAAAGCAAGATTTTTTGACAAATTTCGCTAATGTTTAAGCATTTGTTGACAAGCATTGGTCATCTCTGTTAAAATAGAGTCAACCATAAAGAGTGTGCGAGGGACAAGCCCTATGACCACACAGCAACCTGTAAAAACAAGGTGCTAAAGCTTGAATCGATGGGAGAAAAAGAAATTATGCCCATCGTACGATGGGCTTTTTTAATTTATATGGTTAAAGGAGAAAATATGAAAAAAATATTAACCAGTGAAAGCGTAAACATTGGGCATCCAGACAAAACCTGTGATGTAATTGCTGATTCTTTTCTTGATGAAGCATTAAGGCAAGACAAAAACGCACAAATGGCAGTTGAATGTGCAATCAAAAACAACAAACTTTTCATTTATGGAGAAGCAACAACCACAGCAAAAATCGACTATGTAGAAATTGCAAAACAGGTCTTGAAAGATGTGGGCTACACCCAACCTTTTGAATTTGTTGTAGAAGTTTCTGCTCAAAGTCCAGACATAAACAATGCCGTTGTCAAAAAACACCTTTGTGCCAATGATCAAGGGATTGTTTTTGGATATGCCACAAACGAAACTCCAGAATTTATGCCTTTGACAATTTTGCTCGCACATAAACTCATGAAAAAATATGATGAATACAGAAGAACAACAAATGAATTTTTTGCAGATGCAAAATCTCAAGTTTCCGTTTGCTATGAAGATGACAGACCTGCCTACATTTCAAACATTTTAATAAGTGTCAGTCACAGTCATGATTGCAAAAACATAAAAGACAAGATTATGAAAAATGTTATAGAACCAGTTTTGAAAGACTATTCTAAATATATCAATAAAGACACAACATACATCATCAATCCAAGTGGAAAATTTACAATTTGGGGAAGTTTTGGAGATAGTGGCTGTGTCGGCAGAAAAATTGTTGTTGACACCTATGGCGGAATTGCAAAAGTTGGTGGTGGGTGTTTTTCCAGCAAAAACGCCACAAAAGTTGATCGTTCTGGAGCATACTATGCAAGATATGTTGCAAAAAATCTTGTGTCAAACAACCTCTGCGACAAATGTGAAGTAGAACTCTCTTTTGGCATAGGACTTGAAAAACCTATTTCAATAAACATTGATACTTTTGGCACTGAAAAAATGCCTTTGCAAAAAATATATAAAGTTGTTGAAAACAATTTTGACTTCAGCCTTGACAACATAATTGAAGAACTCAATCTTCTAAATCCAATCTACAAACAAACGGCTTGTTATGGCCACTTCGGACACCCAAACTATCCTTGGGAACGCACCAAAGTCTTGAAAATCTGAAACGGCCCCTATTGACAATATTTCTACCTTATGTTATAATCTCAAGCGTAAAGGAGATATCATGAAAATAGAAAAATCAAGAATATTTATAGGAGACGTTTATAAGAGTTTGAGCAAATATTCAACTGATAATGATATTGACGATTACAACAATTTTGGCAAAATAAGAGTTGCACAAAAAGTACTTTTGGTTAAATTTGGTAAATCTGGTTATGTTCCAGTTAGCAAAATCAAAAACTCTATTCACTTTTTATTACTCGAAAAGAGAGTTTGCTCAGATGGAATGTTGAAATATAGCCCAATTTTCTTATCAGAAAATAATGATATGCTTTCATCATATTTTGTTGAACATGTTAAACCTGCTTTCTCTCCAGAGAAAAAAGAAGAAAATATAGATTATTCAGCATTGAAAAAATTTTCAAAATCTTTAGAACGTCAAGACAAAAAATCATTAGAAAATGTTTAAAAAATCACTAGAAAAATCTAGTGATTTTTTATTTTTATTTTTTATTCTATTCCCAACAATTCTTGTTTCCATTGATACTTTTTCATATCAATTGTTCCATCTTTGCTGAAAACAATTCCTTCCGCTTCCAGCAATTTTTTTTGAGAGTTTTCTCCGCCAAAAGCAAAACTTTTGCTCACTTGTCCAAATCTATTTACCACCCTATGACAAGGGATTTCTTTAGGATTTGGATTTGAATGCAATGCAAATCCTACAAATCTTGAATATCTTGGTGCTCCTAAAATCTTTGCAATTTGACCATAAGTGGCCACCTTGCCTTTTGGAATATCTTTTACGACATTATATACTCGATCAAAAAATCTTTCCATTTCACCTCTTATAATACGGCACCTGCAGGAACAAGTTTGAAATCCATGCTTCCATCATATTGAATTTCAGAAACAATAAATTTCAAAATTGTATATTGTGATCCGTTTAACTCATAACTTTCACCGTTATACCAAGAATTACAGATTTTGCTGTTTTCAATTTTAAACTCGTGCTCTCCAATAACATCTCTTGTAGAAGACAATCTAAATGCAACAACATCTCCGCCATTAACAGCTAAAGTTCTTCCTTCGCCATCCAATTGTGCCCAAACAGCAGTTGATGTGTCTTCTGATTTTAATACTGCATATTCAACATTGTCAATTCTAGTATCATCAAAAGAATAGGAAATATTTATATTTTTGCTAAACATTACAAAATCTCTAAACTCAAACATAGTATCTTCTGTACAATAAAATTCAAGTTGGAAACTGTCAAATTTCTTTGACTCTTGATTGTAAAAAGCTTTAAAAACATATCCATTTTCTAATTCAACATTTAAGTCTTGAGTCGCTCCATCCAAAGTTTCTTTAATATTGAGTACTAGGTCGGAATTTGCGTAAATGCTGTAATCATATAAATCATACAAAGAATAATATGCCTGATTTTCTTCATCGTAATTATAACTCCAAATAATGGCATTTCTTTGTCCTTCCAAAGTCATTTGTTCTCCATCAGATCCAACACTTACAACACCTATTTTTTGTCCTTTATCATCAACAGCCCAAATTTCTGGCATTATAAATTGGTTTTCATAAACAGGTTCAACAGAGTTTGCATACAATTTATAAACTGGAACCAAGTATTCTATCCCATCAACACTGATTCTATATACATTTACCCCACCTGTAGAAGCTGGAGTTATGCCTTTTGGAATCAGATATTGAATTGTATTTTCTTTTTCACCACCTTCAACCTTTTCCAATTCCAATGAATTTATATAAACTCTCATGTTTGTGAAATCAGCTTTATCATTATCAAGATTTTTTGTCAATGTAATGATTTCTTCTTGATCATAACTTATAATTTCACTTGGCACTTCAATAGAATAAGTCAAGTTGTTTTGTGGCACTGATATGTTGTATCTTTGATAATTCAAAGTCTTATAATTAACCAAAATTGTGTATTCGGAAGACATGCCAATATCGCCCAAATCTACAACATAATAATCATCCATATAATTCATGGATCCAATTTGCTCTGGTTGTCCATCTACTGCTTTAATTTCAAAAGGATATCCCTCTTCCAAATTGAAAGGAGTAATTCCTTCAAATTTCAATCTAAATGTTTTATAAGAATTAAACATTTCTCCACTTTCATCATATTCTCTCTCAAAACTTAAGTCTTCGCCACTTGTCAAATAATCATAAAAATTTACATACTCAGGAGTTGGGTTTTCTCCTTCTTCAGTCATTTCTCCATATACAAGGCAAATACTTGTCATTTTTAATTTTGTTATGACTTCTGGATCTTCAATATCATCTACCTCAAAAGTGAATGTAGAAGAAATTATTTTTTCTCCAGAAACGACAATGTCTAAATCTTTATTTAAATTAGAAATCAAAAAATAACCATAATTTAATGTACTACTGCTAATTAACGGACTGTACTCTTTGTTGACAACAACCTGTTTGTTCTCGTTGTTGACCTTTACAGAAAGCTCACTCATATCAACACCATGTTGAGTGGCATTGATTAAGACTTTAATGTTTGATGATTTCTCTACATTATAGGCTCCAGATTCTTCTTGTGTAAGAGTTTCTCCATCTTTCTGTAGCACAACTTCAATGTGTGAGTTCTCTCCACTTGTAGAGACACTGATTGTATAGTTTGACTTTCCACCACAAGCACATAAAAATGCACCTGCAAACAATGTTAAACAAAATACAGATAAAACAGATAAAAACTTTTTCATGTCCCCTCCATTTTTACAAAAATAGTATAACACAAAACAAATTTTTAACCAAAGCAATTTTATATTGTAAAATATAAAAAGATAATTTTTAATAAATATAAAAAATATTTAACTAACACATCTAATAAGAGGAATAATTAGTTAAATATAATTTTATAAAAATAAATAATACTATTTATAAAAAATAATTTTTTTTCATTTTTATCATTTCTATTTTAAAAAGATTTTCCAAAAATTGTTTTCATCTTCGATTTTTGATTTTGGCAAAGTCTTGGCTACAGCAACAATTTCGTCAATCATTTTATTCTTTGTATCATCAGGTATGTCGCAATGTCTACAAACTATAAATTCGCCTTGTTTTTGATATCTTAAAAGCTCGTCATAAGCATCTGTAATTTCTTCTCGTGATGTTATTTTTACATCGTTAGCTGTACAATAGCAATTCTGGTGAGCACATTTTTGATTTTTTTGAACTACAGGAGAAAACCCTTTATCTTCTAATGTGTAAATATAACAACATTTACCTTTTGTCATTTTTTCAAACAAGTTTGGTGCTAGCTCAAAAAAATATATTTTCCCATTTTGAGTTGTAAAAAGGTTTGGAAAACTTCTTGCTGCATATGTTAATGCCACTAATTTATCTGTAGTTGCATAAACAAAACCATCCCGTGAATGATTTTTTTCAAGCAATTTCAAATCTGGGTTTTTGCTTCCATGATAAAAAATCATATATACTATGCTCCTTTTAATTTGTGTTATCAAGAAAATACACCATTCTAAACAACTATTCAATAAATTTTGTTTGGTGCTCTCGGCAGGACTTGAACCCGCAACCTTTCGGTTCGAAGCCGAACACTCTATCCAGTTGAGTTACGAGAGCATATATTTTTGACAAAATTTCATTTCCGTTTTGTGTCATTTATTTTAGCATTCATACTTTTTATTGTCAACCTTTAGAATTTTTTACACTTTCACAGCAAATACATATTATTTTATTCTAAACTCTACGGTTTGTAGGAGTTGTTTGAAAAAATTATGTGATATAATAATTGCATCAAAGGAGAAAATTATGGACTTAATGCAAATTGGAAAATTTATTGCAGAAAGAAGAAAATTTAAAAAATTGACCCAATCAGAGCTCGCAAAGAAAATGAACATAAGCGAAAAAACCGTATCTAAATGGGAATGCGGCTATGGTTTCCCTGATACTTCTCTTATTCTTCCATTATGCAATGCTCTTGATATAACTGCAAATGAATTGCTTTCTGGAAAACTTTTGTCAGAAGAAGAATACAGAAGCAATGCAGAAAAAAACTTAATTCTGTTAAAAACACAACAAGAAGCAAGCACAAAACACCTTTTCACACTTGAATGGGTAATAGGTTACATGTCTATTTTTACTTATTTTGTTCTGATTCTTTGTGCAGTTTTTGCAACTGAAAATTTAGGTTGGAGAATTGCATTGATTGTATTTTCCTGCACCATTCTTTTAATTGGTATAATTTTTACAATCAGAATAGAACAAGTCGCTGGTTTTTATGAATGCGAACATTGTCACAATAAATATATCCCAACCTATCGTTCTGTTTTATTCGCAATGCACATGGGCAGAACTAGATATTTGAAATGTCCTAAATGTGGAAAAAGAAGTTGGAGCAAAAAAGTTATAAATCAAGATTAAAATAAAAAAGAGAGAATCGGCAATTTCTCTCTTTTTTAGTCGCAAAATGCGACACGCAAATTCACGCTAACCATATCTGTCAATTGGGCACAACATGATAACTTCGTTCCAATTCCAAGTGTATGTTTCATGGTTATCACTAGTTTTGACTTTGTGAGTGGCGGACTGTAAGTCGAAATCTTCAACTCCTATAATTCTACTCATAAGTCTTTTAAATTTTTTAAGTGTTGCAAATTTGAAAGCAGGTTTTTTGATAGTCTTTCTTGACTTTACATAAGCAAGAATTGTGACCGCAATCAAAAACGCTGTTTCCAACCCGTCTTCAATAGCATTGGCATATGCCATAACCACTAAGTCATACACAATTTGAAGCATGTTTGGTACAATGTAAATCAACCTAATAGCTTCTACATCATCAAAGTATAATGCAATTGTAAACCAAGAATATGAGAAGATAGGAATCAAATCCCAATAACTTGAAAAATCACATACTCCCGCAACAATAAATGCAACAACAAAGATAAATGCAATTGTTTTTGGCATTTTTTTATGTTTCTTGTCGTAAAGATAGAAACATAAAGATTGCAAACATGATAACAAAGTTATCACTCCTGCTCCCCAAGAATTAACAAATATGAATGTTAAGCCATAAACTATATCTCCAAAAAAGCCAAGAATCAAAAATTTCTTTTTGTCTTTAACTGTATAAGAAAGACATAGAACAACTGTCGCCGTCAAGCCTAAAATTTGTGCAATTATAAAACTGACATATGACATACAAAAATATTTATTAAACCCTTTCTTTCGCCAAAGACTATTTCTCTTGCCACCATAGACCGATTTGTACCTTTTATTGTGCATGCCTTTGCCTTTATAGGGTACACCTCACACATTTAAGCAAGAATCTTTGACTGAGATTTCTTGATGGGAATCAAGATGTTCAAGACCTGTGCCGTTTATGCTGACCAAAAAGATAATCACAAATTTTTATAACCCGTAACTAGAAACGGACATAACATAAATGCAACACCCTTATCATTTTGGCACTTAGTTAACAGTCCGAGCATAACGGTATCTATGCTTGATACATATATATTATATCACTCCAAAATAAAAAAATCAACACCCCTCCGCATCCTAAAAATTTCTATATGTAATAAAGTAAATGATAATATTTATATATAATAACTATAAATATAAAATTTTCTTGCTTTTTTTTTAATTTATGTTTAAAATAAAAATGTAAAGTTTAATCTTTTTGCAAGGAGCTTATATGTCAAAGAAACTTAAATCATTTATCATTTCTTTTGTAATTTTGACAATAGTTGGATATGCTGCAGGCGTTGCACTTCATTACTTTACACAAGATCCTTCAAGCCTTATAGAATCTATGTCAACTGATTATGCGTTTGTTGGTGCTGGTGTTGGTGCTGTCGCAGGAATTTTATTCTACTTTATGTCAAAACCAAAGAAAGAAGAAAAGAAAGACTCCAAAGGTAAAACTGCTGGCGGACAAGAAATGGAACTTTCTTATGATGCTCAGTGGTTGAAACCAGAACTAATTTCAAAACAATATGGCTTGATAACAACAACTTGGTCTGCACTTCCTTCATTGAAAAACACTGGTATTGTTTTTAGAAATGTTATTGAAAACGGCAAATATCAAATTGCAATGAAAGACGAATATCACTGTCTTATCATAGGTACTACCGCCTCTGGTAAAACATCTCTTTGTCTTGTTCCATCAATCAGAATTTATGCTCACTCTGGAGAAAAACCATGTATGGTTATTTCTGACCCTAAAGGCGAACTTTATACAAAGACAAGCAAAATTTTGGAAGATGAAGGTTATAGAGTAATCACCCTTGACTTAAGAGATCCATTCTCATCCACTCGTTGGAACCCAATGGAACACGCTTATGAAGTTTACCATAAAGGGAAAAACTGCAAAAACAATATCAAAAAATGTACCAATGGTATTCGCCCAAAAGACGCTGGATATCAAGAAATCCCTGGTGAAACTTACGGACAAGAATGGTATGGATTTGAAGGCGTTGCTTATCCAAATGAAGATCAATTGAGAGTGGCAGTAAGCAGTGCTGAACAAGTTTATTGCGATTTAGCTCAAAATGAATTGAGAGAAATTTGCAATACAATTGCTCCAAAATCAAAAGCACAAGATCCTACATGGGAAGAAGGTGCACAAGATTACTTGTATGGTTGTGCATTGGCTATGCTTGAAGACAGTTTAAATCCAGAACTTGGAATGACAAAAGAAAAATTCAACTTCTTCAACTTATATAAAATTGCCACATTTAGAGACCCTGATGCCGAAGCACCATTCGAGACAGTAAGAAAATATTTGTTGCAAGGCAGAGATGAAGCAACATCAACCGTTCCAAACTTAACTTCTGCAGTTATCAACAACTCTCCTAACACAACAAAATCATACATCGGCGTTTTAAATGGAAAGATTTCTTTCATGAATGATATCGGTATCTCTTATCTTACATCTCAAAGTGATATCAATTTTGATGATTTTACAAGCAAACCTACAGCATTCTACCTTATCATTCCTGATGACAGAGAAGAAAGACATAACCTTGCAATTCTTTGTTTGTCACAGCTCTATAAAAGATTGGTTGATAAAGCAAACTCATATCATGATAAAAAGTTGCCAAAACATGTTTACTTCATTTTGGAAGAATTTGGTAACTTGCCACCTATTCCAAAGTTTGATAGTATGATCACTGTATCTCGTGGTAGAAACATTCTTTACGAAATGGCAGTTCAATCATATACACAGCTTGAAACAAAATATGGTGCAGATTCTTCAAAAACAATTATAGGAAACTGCAACGCACAAATCTATATTGGAACAGATGACCAACCTACTCGTGACAGCTTCTCTAAAATGTGTGGCGAAGTTCAACTTATACACGAAGAAACAAGTACAAGCACTTCAAAATCAGAAAAAGGAAAAGAAGGAAAGAGTACAAGCACAAGTGTTCAAACACAAAGAACAAACAGAGCTCTTATCACTCCTTACGAACTTGGACAATTACCTTTTGGAACAGTTATCGTAAAATTGTTTAGATACAACCCAATGAAATTGAAACTTACAAGATATGATCAAGTTCCATTCTTCTATAAGAAAGATGCTGAAAAACCTATTGGAATTATGAAGAGTTTGGATACAGCAAAAGTTTATTATGATATTAAAATGAGAAATAAGAAAATTTTGAAGTCTTCAAATCCTTTCGATTTTTAATAAATAAGGCGTGTTTATATAGCACGCTTTATTTTTTTGCAAACATAAAAAACGCTTAATGCATAAATAAAACTATGGAAAATATTTATGATGATGAACTTATGCCTTCAAACTTCGAACAAATAGCAAAAGCATACTCCAAATCTTTAAAAAATAAAGGGTTTGTTTTTGTTAAGTTGGAGGAAGAAGAGTTTAACTTGCTTGTTGGAGAAGTCTTTGTCTTGATTGAAAAAATGTTGGCATGTTTAGAAAATCTTGATAAACATTTGGATTCTGCAGTACTTAAAGAAAAACTTGTTTCATCAGAGATTTCTCTTGCTGAAAAATTTGACAAGAAAAAACCACACAAATTTAATTGTGTGGAAAATGCAAACAATTCATTTTTGAGTTTGATTTCAATCGAAAATATGCTTATACTCAAACTCATGCTTTTGTCTATAAAAAGCGGAGAACTTGAACTTTGCAACAATATTATTACTGACATTGCTAGTGTTTTTGCAGATAGTTTCTCTTGTGAAGGTTTTTCATTAAAAAACTAAACAAACGCTCTAACTTACCAAAAATTCAACAACTGCTGGAATGCAATTGTTCATAGCATCTATAAATGGTCTGTTTTTTTCAGGAGAATAGTTGGACAATTCTTGCTTAAAATTTACCAATACTTTTGGATCAAGTTTAAGTTGGTCAGCCATTCCCTCACAAATCAAATTGCTAATAACATAAAGTGCGTTGTCTTTTGTTATATTTTTTCTTCTCAAGGCTTCGGCGATAACTTCAGTATCGTTTACAATTGAATCAAGAGCAGAATTGATAAAAAATTCCATTTTTTCTAAAGAAAATTCATTTCCATTTGCTCCCGCCAAAATTTGCCAAGACATATAATTTTCATAATTAGGAAGAAGTTTATCAGGAATACCTTTATTGAAAAAATAAGCAACAACATCTTGTGCAATACAATCATTTGCCATTGCGCGTGCACAAAGATCAGTGAATAAGTCGTTAAATTTATCACTGTCAACACTGTCAAGAATTTCTTTTCTCAATTTAATAAAGCCATTGTAAGCGACATTTCTGTCTGTAAATTCGTTATAGTCCAAAGATTTGTCTCCTTATATTGAAAATTATAACCAAAACAAACAAAAAAAACAAATAAAACAAGAGCATTTCACCTAAATAGCTCTTGTTTTTTCTTGCTTTGAAACAAGGAAATAATCTGCTAGGACAATTTGCATCATAGGCATTGCGAGAACGATAAAATCAAAAATTCCACTTGCTACCACAAAAATTATATAAATCATACTAGGAACATTGAAAAAAACATCAAATATTAAAATTATAGAAAACATCAAAGACATTGCCACACAAATTGAAGAGAGAGAAATTAGTCCCCAAAAACATATTTTCAATCTATATCCTTTTGTCAATTCCGTGCTCAACAGCAAAACACTTTTTGCGTCCATTTCATTGTCTTCCGCCAAAATAAAACCTGTAAAAGAATATTTTATTAAGCAAACAATTCCAGGCACTATCAACAACACAGACCATAATAAAATTAAAATGATTTTTATAATTGCCACACAAAAAATTCTCAAGTATTTCTTTATTGAAACAAACAAATCTTCATATTTGCAATATTGTCCAAGTTCTTTTTTTAGCACAAATAAACTAAGTCCAATTTCAAAATATATTGCAAACAACAATGGAAAAGCTAAGCTTAAAAATGGAATGAAAGCAGAAATAATAATTGTTGCAACGACACAAACATTTGCCAAAATTAAATCAGAAACATTTCGTTTCATTTGGCTTTGACTATCTACAACAAGATTCTGTTTTGATTGAGATTTTTGCTTTAAACTCTTCCCATTTCTCATTTCTTCTTTTAATATTTTTCTCTGTTTTGTCTTATTATCCATGCAATCATTATTGCTAAAAAAAAGCGTTTTATTCAAAACGCCTTTTTTCTTATTATAATATTGGAGAAAACAGTCTAAAAATTGCTTGTGCAAACTTTGTCAAAAACAATTTTTTCTTGAAATACAAAATGTCTCCTTGTTTGCAATGTTTTAAATCTTCTTTGTAATATTCCTTATACTCTTGATTTAGTTTTTTAGAGTACAGAATAACTGTATCTTCAAAATTTAAACTAAACGACCTGTTGTCCAAATTACATGTCCCGACAGATAAGATTGCATCATCTACTACCAGTGTTTTGCTATGCAAAAATCCATCATAAAAATATATGTCAGCTCCCTGTTCCACAAATTCTTTTAAATAAGACTGTGTCACCCAAAAAACAGTTCTATGATCAGGTTTTGATGGGACCATAATTTTGACCTTAACTCCACTTGCCAAAGCAATTCTCAATGCAGCCATAAATGATTCATCTGGTATAAAATATGGAGTTTGAATCAAAATCTCTTTCTTTGCATTTGTAATCAATTTTATATATGTTTCTTTGATGCTCTGTATTGGGCTGTCCGGGCCAGAAACAACAACTTGCATATAAGCATCTCCGCTGGTCTCAGGTTCTGGAAACAAACCCTTGTTCATATAATATGAAGAAGGGAAATCTTCTTTCTTTACATATCTCCAATCATTCAGGAAAATGTTTTGCAAAGGATAAACTCCAGTTCCTGTTATTCTTATATGAGTATCTCGCCAAGGATAAAGTTTCTTGCTTTTCCCCATGTGATCATCTCGTATGTTTATTCCACCAGTGTAGGCTATTTTGCCATCAATCACTACGATTTTCTTGTGGTTACGATAATTCATTTTTAGATTGATCATACGAACATATGCAAAAGGTGGGAAAAATTCTGCGATTTGCCCGCCTGCTTTTTTAAGTTTTCTAAAAAAGCGTCTTGGAGCTCCCAAACATCCAATAGAGTCATAAATAAGTTTAACTTCAACTCCCTCTTTTGCTTTTTTGATAAGAGCATTCATAACCGCTTTGCCTGTTTTGTCATCGGCAAAAATATAATATTCAATGTTTATGCTATGTTGTGCCTTTTCAATATCAGCAAGAAGAGCTTGCAATTTATCTTGTCCGTTTGTAAAAATTTGAACATCATTTTGTGGACAAAGAATACTGCCATAAGTGTAACAACACTTTACGATACCAATCACATCTTTGTCTTTTTCTGAAATTTTTGGACCTGCTTCAAAATATTTCATAATATTTTGGTCATATTCAAGTCCATATAATTTGTGGTTTGATATCATTCGTCTAACTCTTATAGAAAGTCCACTACCAAAAACCACATAGAACAAGAAGCCTATGATAGGCAAAAATGTCAAAACTGTGAGCCAACTGATTACACTGCTAAGTTTTTTTCTTTCAATAAATATCATTGATATCATAATCAAGAAATTTAAAAGAATATAACTTATAAATACCCAAAACCAAGCATTCATGCCTATCTTAACCTCTTTCTCCTTTTGTTAAATTTATTGTGTGATACTGAAATTGATTTTTACCAAATAATATCCAACACTTGTTCTTACATAATATTCTTCTGTCTTATTTTCTTCCAAAACAGTAGTGTTTACTTGTTGCAAACTATTGTCTTTCAATTGATAATATCCAAGAATGTCGCTAGCCTCAATTCCACCAATTAACTTTGAAATTTCATCATTCAAATTTGACAATCTATATGCATTGTCTATTGATGTTTCAACACTATGATCGATTGCAGATTTATAAATATAGAAATTGAATGTAAATCTTGCAAATTTAGTTTTATTTTGATTGTCTTTATAAGTAATCACATATCTTTCTGTATACAAATCAATGTTTCCACCTAAATCAACAACACTTCTTGTTTCTGTTTCAAGTACACCATTTGAATTCCTAATTTCAACAGTGCTGATTTGAGTAGTTTCAATTCCAAGACTTTCGGCTACCTTTTCTTTTACAACACTTGCCAAATTTGTTGTGCTTGTGACAAGCAAACTTTCATCTGATACATCTGCAGAAATAAATTTATAATTTACTTTGTATAAATCAACTGAAACTATTGTTCCTTCAGAATTTTTAACAACAACTATATAAGTAGAATTTGACTCAGAGTTGATTGCTTTTGAGAATGTTTCAGCAACAATTCTTGAAATGCTGTTCATTTCTTCTTTGTAGAATTCTACGCTCTGCCCCTCTGCTAAACCTTCAACCAAATTTGAAAGTTGGAATGTTGTGAAAGGTTGAAGAGCAACATATTTTTGAATATAACCAGAATTTTGGTAAACATAGAATGTTTTTGTGACTATCTTTGTTTCTCCGCCAGTCTTTGACTGTGCAATATAAGTTTTTGTATAAATTCCAATTTTTTCAAATGTAATAGAACTTTCTACTTTACTTACACTGCCATTTTCATTGATTTCGTAATAATCATAATCTTGATCAAACATATCTTCATTAAAGAAATTTGTTCCCAAACTTCCGTAATATTGTTGTTCTTCTTTTGTAGATGTTTCATAAACAATAATGTTTGCTGTTAAAAGCTTAGCATCTATTGCTTTTGAAATTTCATTTCTTCCTGTCACAACCATTGTAATAGTGTAATTACCTGCATTTCTAAATGTCCATTTGTCCAAATTGTCGAAATAAACATAAGTGTCATCATATTTAGCAAGGTGATATGTTGTATTATATTTATATCCATAATTTTGGTCAGAACTTTCGCTATAAACTTGTGCGAAGTCAATTGTTTGTCCAGCTTCTATAGCATAAGTAAATGAAACTGCACTGCCTTCACCTTCTGTTATTGATGTCAGTCCTGTACCTAAAGCACTGCTGCCTTCATAAACTTCCACCAATTTATAGCCTTCAGGAATTATTATGATATTACCTTTATCATCTTTATAAATACCTTCAGCTTTGCTGTCGGTGCTTGTATTTGCATTTGTTTTAAGATAAATTCTGTATGATCCCAACATAATTCTTGTGCTATCTTCGTCAAACGCACCATTTGTGCCAGAGAATTTTGCATAGATATTTACTACCAAGTAATGAGCAGCAATATCAAATTGTTCTGTTGTGGTTATCATACCATTTTCATCAATAAATGCAGATCCTGTTCCGCCTGTAGAATTTATATCAAAGTAAATTCTATAAGAAGCAGTGTTTGCCAAATTGTTGTCGTCAAAACCTTTCAATTTGATGTTAACTCCCCATGTTGCACGAGGAATAATGTAATATGTGTTGCCTGTTGTAGCATTAGAAACTTTGTAATAATCATCTACTTGGAAATAATTTCCTTGAGTTGCTTCTGCACTTTCATAATAAGGTTTTACTGTGAAAGTACATGAATATTGATAATTTTGTTCGTTTTCTCTATAAATGAAGTACAATGTTTCAGTTTTTACATTTGAAAAACTAAGTTCATTTTCGTTTTCAATGTTCATAACCAAAGCACCAGAACCATTCTCGTACACCCCGATTGTGCCATTAGTTTTATAACCAACAGTGTTGTCTTCTTCATCTTTATCTTCTGTAAATGCCAATGTTGTTGCATTGTAGTTTATAACAGGTGTTCCTTCCATTTCTGTAGCATAAATGTAGAATGCAGAATCCTGTTTAAGATTTTCTGTAAGTCCACTTATGCTTGCAGAGATGCCAATATATTCGGTAACAGTGTATTCTTTAGAGTTTGTCAATGTGACAAAGTTTATATTCTTTGTCTCTCCTCCAACTGTTATAACTTTGTTTTGAGTGTCAACGCTGTCAATATCTTTGTCGTTTACAACAAAAGTTATACTTTCACCAGCATCCAATACAACTTCCAAAGTATCATTGTAAGTTGATTTTATTTTGTAGATCGTTGGAGATTTTGTGTCATAAATAGTTGAATCAAACAATCCATTTGTTGAAGCTGCACGATTTAATGTCACATAAGAACTTATTACGCATTCTTCTCCACTTGAACTTGCCGTGTCAACAAGAGTGATATTCATCTTTACATTTGACAATGTAGTTCCTGTTCCATAATAGAAACCATTGATGATAGGCACAGTAAACTCTTTGCCTTCATCAAAGACTTCTCCCTTGCTGATTGTTGCTGTTCCATTTGCGGTGCCTGTTGTTCCTGTGACTTCTGTGACAAACGAATAATTTGCGTTTGTGACCAACTTAACTGATTTGGCATTAGAATCATTATATCCTGAAATATTTGATTTTGAAACAATTCCGCTTTCCGTTCTGTAAGTTCCACCAAGCCATGTATCTCCAAGATAGAATTCTATTTTCTTAACTTGAATAGCATCTGTCTTAGAAACTGTACTCTGTGTTGTTGTAGAAACGCTATCAACATTGACAGCACTTAAAGAATTTGAATATCCGTAAGCACTTATTCCAGACAAACTAACTTGAGTGTCAACATTTGCTTCAGAGAAATCTGGTGAAGCAAAACCACTTGAAATAGTGTGAGATTGTTTCAATACGTTGTTTCCATATTTCACATCATAATAACCTATTGGTTTTTCTTCTTCGCCTTCTTCTATTTCTTCTCTTAAAATGTTAAGTGACAAAATACATGAAGCGTCTTCAATGATTGTTGAATTAACCTCAATGCCAACAACTTCGGTTCCTTCTTTATACCATTTATTGCCATCTTCAATGATAGACAATTTAATGTTTCCATAATCATCAACAGTAGGTGTCCATGTCTTTGTTATGATTGTTCCTGCTGGTAATTGTTCTCCACCATTGTTGTGTTTTATAGTCACTTCAAGTTTTGCAGTGCTTATTCTATAATTTCCAGCATAGTTGGTTAAATGAATGTTTATATCATTGATGAAGTTTGCATTTTCTGTTGTATCTTTAGAATAGTTGAAAGACTCAAACATTACATATCCTTCATTGCTTGTAGATGGGGTTACCGTCTGGAATCTAAGTCCAACTCCAATGCTTGACCCCTCATTCAACGAAGTATTGCTCATTGAATAAATTGTTGGGTTTACTTCTGCTGTGATTGTAAAATAGAAGTAAGCTTTATAGCCAAATATGTTTTGAAGTTCGAAAATAAAACTTCTGCTTCCAAGGTTAATCTTCTCCAATTCAATCATCAAAGAAGTTTTTGTTGGAATACTGTAATTTTCATTATAGATGTATGTTTTTCCTGAAGAACTCCAACCACTTCCAAAAGTTGATTCAATCAACGATGTTTTATCGTTATATCCCTCTTTTACTTCATCAACATAAGTGTACTTGAATGCATTTGCAGAGTTTGTTGATTCTCCATACATATTTGCAATAATGCTTGAAGAATTAACATTTGTAAGACCACTAGTTTCCCACAAATTGAATTCAATTTGATTTGATGATTGATTTGTAAGCAATATACCATAAGGAGCAATACTGTTTGTAGCAACGGTTTGACCATTTACTATTTCAGTAGAACTTGAAATGTAGTTTTGAGCGTCTTCATATTGACTCTTAAATCTTATTGAAGAGTTAGGCATAACCTTAAACAACAAGTTGTGTGCTTCAGTTATGTTTTCTCCGTTGATTTCTACGGAATAAGTAATTCTCATCATTACATAATTTCCGTCGTTGCTTGCACCTTGTGCAAAAATGTTGAAATCTACAACTTTTCCATTGTTGATAATACCAGAAATGGCAATATAGTTGTTTTTCAAGTCTCCAGAACTTGGGATTTCATTTATTATCATGCCATCACCAGCTCTAGGAGTTAAACCTGTTGCATAAACAATTTCTTTTGTTAAATCTTTTCCGATTGTGCTTCTAAGGCTTTCATCAATTATTCCTGCTGTTTTTGCAAGAGGATCAGAAGAATTTTTATCTACATGAATTGTATCAGCAAATCCATAGATTTCCAAATTGAATGTTCCCATTGAATTGAACATGCTAGTGGCATCGTAAGCAAGACCTGTTCTTGAATTTGTAATGCCAAATGATGAATAAGAGAACAAGTTTCTTTCAACTCCTGCATTTACTTCAACAGTTGTATAGTTTTGAGAATTATCAGCGTTTCCTGTCACATCAAATTCAATATCCAAATACAAGTTGTAAGCACCTGAAGTTTGAATTTCTTTTGAATTCATCTTCAAAGATACAAGCATATTTGTAGTTGTTCCATAATCATCTTTTGTTAAGATAAATGTTTCTGCGTTTACATCGTCAACAAATACATAATATTGAGAAAGTTTGTCTGCAGTAGGATTTTCATCTTTAATGTACGCACCATTTTGCAAAACATAATATTCTGTGCCTGCATCAAATGTTGTAGCCTTTCTATATTGTTTAAGTTGCAAAGTAATGTTGTCAGTCAAAACGATTGGTGTGTTGTCATAATAATATGCAACTATTCTGCTTGTCAAAGTTGGGACACTTAAATAAATTGTATCATCTTGAACTTGACTAGAAGCTGAGTTGTTTTCTGCACTTTCTTTGCTTGTAAATGTTCCTACATAACTATAACCTGTATAACTCTTGCCCAAATCAATATTTACAATTTGGTTTAATGTGTTTGCTGTAATTGCAACAACTTGCACTTCATTTTTTGAATTTGTAAATCTCAAATAATAACTTGTTCCAACAACAACAGATGCCTTGAATGAATAACTCAAAATTCTGTTTTGTTCGAAGAGATATTGACTTGATTGGCCAGCCAAATCTTCAGCATAAACATTTTCTCTGTTGTTTGTATAATTTGGAGTGTTAGTTGAGATTTTGATATTGCTTCCAGGAACAATTTCAACTGTGTATGTTGTTGTCACGCTGTTTACTGTGACATCAAACATAACTGTCGCATTGCTTGAAGAGTTTACAATAGAGAATTGAACATTTAAATTATTGATGTTGTCAACATCAGTTACGATTTTCATATCATCTGATGAAGCATCAATAGATTTGGATGTGTCGCCTGTAATGTAAACGATAGCATTATTGATTGATGCTACGCTGACATTCCATTTCATTGCCAAAGTGTTTCCGTTCTGAACGCTTTCTGGGACAATGTTTTTAACAACAATTCTGTTTTCTTTTCCAAATGGAGCAACAGAAGTAAAGAATCCATTGAACACTTCAGAAACAAATTTTTCATCAGTTCCTTGTGTTGTAGCAATATATTCTTTATTTAAAACGGTTGTGTTGTCTGGACTTGGATAATTTGCTGTCACTTCAACATTTTTATTTACAGTAAATCTATATGAAACATTAAATGAGAAGATTTGTTTGTCATTAAATGTATAAGCCACTACATATGATTTCTCTTGCAATGAGGAAGAAGCAACATTTTCTGGAGTAATAGTCACTGTATCAAGATATTCTCCATCTACAACATAACTATAAGCAGATTTTGTTGGATCGCTTCCATCTGGTGCATCATAAATTGGCATAAGGTCATTGATTGAACTTCTCAATTTTTCCATTGTGACATCAAAGTTTACATTTCCATAGCGTTCTGTTGTGTCAACAACTCTTCTTGTTTGTTCAAGCACAAATGATGCTTTAACCTTCAATTCAAAAGTAAATGTATAAGTATTGTTGCTTGTGTCTGTATTAGAATCTGTAATAGTACCTTCAAACACAAATGTCGCATCTTTCAAAAGATGTGCAAACTCTACAGTGTTGTCAGCATAATTTGCCTCATCGTTGTTTATATAAACCAAATCACTCAACAACAAAGCTTCATAATAATTTGCCAAGTTTTCAACTGTTGGAGTCTCAACTTTTGAATATGTTCCATTTTCGGCACTATATAAGTAATAAGTCTTTCCTAATTGAATTTCTGTGTCTGAAGTCTTAAAGTAATCATAAACTTCATCACCGTTTTCCAATGCGAGATTGAAATCAGAAATTGTCAAAGAAGAGAGATTTTCATCAATTGTCAACATTGAGAATATGTTGTTATCTCCACTGCTGATTGTATATCTTTCTCCGCCTTTAAATTCAACGCCAGAATTTATTTGCCATTTGAAATAACTTGTGACAGTCAAATCAATCGTAAATACAATTCTTTCGTCAGTATAGAATCCTATTTCAAATTTGTTGTCTTGTCTTACTGTTTCTTGTGGTTTAATGTGCAACTGCTTTTCACCATCAAGGTAAGCATGCGCCCAACTTATAGATGCTTTATCTACATAATATACAGTTCCATCAGTGTCTGACAATGAAACAATTCCATGTTCATTTGCAGTAAAATCTTCAACACTGTCTTTCCACTCTCCAACAACCAAATCGTCTTTCAAAGTTGTTTTTGTTGTTGTAGCAGTATCATCTGTATAAATCTTTGAGCCAGCCTTTATATAGCTCTTAAGCATCAAAGAACCAACAATATTTTCTCCAGAAATATATGCAGAAAATTCTTTAACTTTGCTTTCTGTTCCATTGCTTGAAATCTTAATATCTGGAACAAACACAACTTCATCACTTCCTGCGTAAACAGTTGTTTCATATTTATTGTTTACTGCATTGAGTTTTTGTTCTTCATCTCCAGAGATTTGTTTCAATGTGTGAACATAATTTTGTCCTTGATTGAAATACAAAGTATAAAGCATTTCTCCGCCAATCATTTCCAAGTTGTTTACATAGAAACTCTTTTCAATAACAACTGTCAATTTTGCAGAATTATCAACAAGCTTAATTTCAAAATTTCCACCATCAAAACTATATGTGAAATAATTTTGATAATTAGAGATTTCTGATTCGCCAATTTTTACATTTTTAATTGAATACTTAGCTTCAAATGTTGGCTCTGTCTCCAAGTCAATCCATTCTGCTATGTCGCCAAAACGCTTTCCAGAAGAATATTTACTATTGCTTGGTGTGAAAGGTTCTTCAAGATTGATCTTATATGACAATGTTTGAGAATCAAAATATCTAGAATATGTATCTAAATATTCACCAAAATCACTATATGGATATATTACTGCACCCTTAGTAAAACTTGGTTCTACTTTAATGCGATAATACCAAACATAATTTATTCCGCCTGAATGTTGACTTATTTCAAGTTTCAAAACGATATATGCATTATCAACAGCACTTTCAAGATGATTGATTTCAAGTTGGGTAGCAAACAAATTGCCTTCTTCAACTTTCAATGTAGCCAAGCCATTGATGTATCCATTTGCATCTTCAACAATAGAAAGTTCATATGATGCTGAATCTGTATTTATTTCTGTAGCATCTCCGTCATAATAGAAACCAAATGCATCATCAGTAGAATCTATTTCTTTGCTGCTGTCATGAATAATAGTATATGTGTTTCCTGCTTGTAATGATTGATAAACATTTTCGCTTTCAAGTCCAGTATAATCTCCAATAATTACACTGAAATCTTTGTCTCCAAAAACATTAAACTCCATGTTGCTTACTTGTTCTGGAAGTTCTTCATTGTTGTAATAAACAAACTTGTCTCCAATCTTGCTTACTATTGCTTTCAAAGAAACAATAATTGTCATAGGATTTGCTTTTGAATCGGACAAGATTTGTTCTGCATCAAAACCATTTCCTTCCAAGCTTATAAATCCACCAATACCATAAGTTGAAAGTTCATATTTAGAATTGCTATAAAGTTCTCCTGTTTCAGAGCCAACACTTATAGAGAAGTTGTTTTGTGTTTCATATTTACTTCCTGACAACAACAACAAATAAATTTCGCCATTGTATGTCACTACATTAACTTCTCCTCCATTTGATTGTCTCAAAACTGCAGAAGCCAAAGTTGCATTGTCATTTGATCCAAATCCGATATCAATTGAAATGTACAAACTGTCTGTCTTTTCACAAAGGACAATCTCTTTATCTGTTCCGTTGTCAACAATTTTGATAGCGTCAATCTTTTGTCTTGTTGAAGAACCTTTAAGTTCTGCATAAATTTCAAATTGTTGTTCTACTTTTTGTCCTAATGTCAAATGCAATATTGCGTCTTTTACATAATAGAAGTTGTAAACATTTGCATCATCATCACTTGCTTCAACAGAAATGTATTTATCACTTGATTTATTGCTGTAAACAAAAGCAATGTTTCCTGTGTTGTTGTTTGATTTTAATTCTTCTACTCCATCAAAACTATAACCATTTTCAATATAGTCAGTAGCCTTATAAAGTTTGTAATATGTTCCAAGTGTAGAAGATTTCAACCCCTCTAAATCCAAATATGGATTTGAAGATTGTTCTGTAGTCATTTGTCTTACGATGATATTTGGATTTACATAGAATGATATGGTTATACTGCAAGCATAGAATGAATTTACTCCATAATACAAAGTGACATTGATGGTCTGGAATTTGTAAAGGTCATCAAAAGTCAAAAGGATTTGTTTTATGATGTCGTTTTCTTTAACTGTAGTAAGATAGCAATCTTCATTGTCAGAATAGAACACGCCACTTGGATCAGAAGTCAATGACAAAGCACCAAGTGAAGCAACCCATGAATAAGAAGCTCCCAAATGAGAAGTCAAAGTAAGGTATTCAGAGATATCATAAGATTGTCCCGCAAAGACGCTGATTGCGTTTCCGTTTGTAACCAAATAATCCGAATTTTCTTCATAGTAAGCATTAAATCCCTGACTGATTGAAATATCTGCTTTCAAAACCAAGATTAAAGTAATACTAAACAAAGATTCGTTTTCATCTCTTACAGAGAATACTATTTGAGCATCTTCTTTAAATGGATTTATAATATTGATAGTACCAATATTTGTGTTTCTATAATTTTCAATTGTATCAACATTTTCGGTCGCTTCTACATTTGCCAAAGAATTGAATTTTATCATTTTCATTATGTCTACTTTGTTTGTAGAACTCAATCCAGAAATGAATCCATCATCCAATTTAAACACAATGTTTTTAGCTTCTGCAAGTTCGCCATCCGCACCAGAAGTATAAACCTTGAGCAATGTGTTCATATCAATAGTTTGATTGCTTGTCACATATTTTGATATTGTGACTTGACTTAAACTTGAACTTGATACATATTGATCCTCTGTAATTGTATTAACTGTATCTGTTGGATCGTATTTGATTTCTTTTACGCCTTCACTTTGAACTCTAAATGTCAAAGTTTGAGAAGCCATACGATTTCCAGTAACATTTCCTTCATCATCAAAAGCGTAAACATAGTTGTCTTCTTTATCTACGATGTAAGCAGTAAGAGTAGTAGTCTTCTCTTGTCCTTGTGTAGAAACAAAGTTTTGAATTTTTGACAAAGTGCTGTCCAAACTCAAAATGTTTTCCTCTGTTCCCTCAATTGGAGTTTCTACAAGTCTTATGCTGTAAATAGCAGAACTGTCTTCAATTGTGTTTCCAAATTGATCTGTCAAAGTAAACACAAGAAGGTCATTCAACTGTTGCAAAACTTCTTCTGAAGTCCCCGCAATTTCTTTATTTCCCCAAGTAATGCTTATTCCGTTTGAAGCAGTTATATTTACAATAATGTCATCAATTATTCCATCATTATCGCCGTCTAAATCTGTTTGATTTTCAAATTCTGCTTCCATAGAAACAGGTTGTTGATAATAAATGTAGAAATAATTTTTTGTATCATCTTTGATTGTCACATTTTTTGTATATGTTTCTTTGCCATCATTGTATTGCAATTGAAGGCGAATGTATGTACCCTTATCCAAAGAATTTTTACCAGCAGAGAAATATGCTTCTTCTATTGCCAACGAACCTTCAAATGTGATTGTATTTTCTTCTACTGATTTTTCAACCAAGCCTTGCAATGTGACATAGTCATTGATAACTTGTCCATTCATATCCAAGCAAGCAACCTTAAGATTTCCAGAATTAAAAGCAGAAATTACTTTTTGAGAATCAGTTTCTGTATCTTCACTGTTGTTTAAAACAAGTTCAAAATTGATCATGTTTCTTTGAGAAGCTGTTTCATTTCTGTTGATTGCAGGGATGTAATAGTCATTATTGTGGTCAACATTTGGTGTCACCCCAGTGACAAAAGATATTGAAGGAACCATGTTTGCAATTGAAAGAGTGCTTTCAACCATAACATCTTTTACTCTGCTTGTCTTAATAATCAAATACTTTCCATCTTCTGTAAGGTATGGTTTGTTTTCTGCATCAGTCTTAATTAACGCAGCAATAACTTTTACTTTTCCAGAGAAACTCTTCAATGCTGTAAGAACAGAACCATCAATTTCATATAATGTATAACCATTTGCTGAATCAGATGCACCAGCAATTACCAAAGATTGTCCTTTATAATCTTGAGTGTAAAGTTTACCCTCTCCACAACTAAATGCTTCTTGCATATTCAAGTTTTCAGCATAACCAACTTCATTTTCATCGATGAACAAGAAGAATCTAATAGTTTTATAGATGTTGTCAACATTGATTGCATTCAATTCTTTTGACAAGTCTTTGTTGCTTGTAATAGGATTTCCTTCTTCATCATAGTTGATTGTGAGCATAATTGTGTCATTTGTCTGCCAAGCTGGTTCTTCTTCATAATCGTGTTCTTCGGCAATAAGTGTGACTGTTTTTTCAACATTTGTGTCACCACTAAATGCAAAGAAGTTTTCCCAATTACCTTCTTCATTTTCAAAGAAGAAGTTTATAGAAAGAGTGTATTCATTTTCATTTGCAGAAGCAAATCTCCAATAATAATCTGCAAAATCTTTTGGAGTGCTGTCTGGCAAAACATAATATTCTGTGCCTTCTGGGGCGCCAGCATAATCAAAATCTTTATCAAAGTCTTTTTGAGTGATTGTTGTCATTCCGTCAGTTGTGACAACTTCCATAACTTTTCCACCCAATATTGTCAAGCCGTCAACATTTTTAGGAACTTTAATACCAACATTCCCAAACAAAGAATTTAACAAAGCTCCGCTACTATCTTTGATTGATAAATCAAGTTTTCCATTTCCGTTTGATGATGCTGTTGTCAATGTAAAGTATTGATCAAGATATGTACTAAATGAATTCCCTTCATTTCCGACTTCAACACTCTCAACATCTATATCAAGGACTTTAATGTTGACAGTTTTTGTCAAACATGTCTCTGAATGTTGCTCAAAATATCTCAAAACATTTGAGGTCAAAAGTTCTCTATCAGTAATAGAAGAATACATGTCCATCACTTGTTTTTGATAATATGAATTTGCAAAAGTATAAACAGTTATTGAGTCTGTATTATTTCCACTTCTTTGGTTGGCAAAGAATGTTTCACTTTCCCAGTCATAAGAAATATAAGAAGATGTGAAAGTATAAAAAATTTCTTTTTCTCTTGTAGAATCAGAGAAGAGATACTTGCTTTGTTCTGGATAGAAAATTGTATCCAAATTAAATGAAGTTCCAATTACAACATCTTGAACATCTCCAGTTTGATCTGTTCCTGACACTTGAACATCAATGCTGTGTACTGGGACATCAACACAAATAGTAGTTGTTTCAGCTGAAATCAAAACGTTGGTAGATTTTGCAGTCAAAACAGATTTACCGCCAACAATCCAATCTTCCATTATGTGAGAGTCTGCGTTGTATTCTGTATCTAAAGAAACAGTGAATGGTTTGTTTATTTCAACTTCTTGAGGAACAGTAATAATTCCATCACTTACATAACCATTCAAAACACTACCACCAGCCAAAGACAATGTGATTTTCTTTTCAGTTACATTCTCTGTTGTTGTGGTAATAGTCATTTCAAAATTGGAGGCAACTTCATATTGTCCCAATGTTTCGTTATAATAGCCAGATCCCTCATCAATCTGTTTAACAAAACTAATATTTTCTGGTTCAACAAAAGTTTCATCAAACTTTCCCATTAAATAAAGAGAAAGCACAGACACTCCTGCGACTCCAATAATTCCGACTATAACAAGTATGATAACTTTCCAAAGACTGAGAACTCCTCTCTTTTTCATACAAACTCCATTTTCTAAAATTGACATAAAGTCTAGGCAAACAGTCCAAACACAAATTTAACAATTAAGAACATTATCTCTAAAATATTGTTTGCCTTTTTCGACAAAATAATTATACATTTTTTATCTTCATTAAGCAAGTGAAAAAATAAGGAATTTCTAATAATTTATATATAAATATATATAACTGCTAAAAACATCCCCCTCGCAAAGATTTTGGTTGTGTTTAAAGTTGACACAAAACGGTTTATCGTTTATAATGATTTTATGAATACAAATTATGAAATTTATAACTTTTTAAACATGATAAACCCTAGATTGGGGAAAGTTTACAAACTGACAGGCTTTAGTCCTTTGCCAAGAAATTTTGTTATGACAAAAGAACTTTTGAAAGAAAGATTGTATCTAAATCAAATGTCAGCCAAAATAGTCTTTCCTGATTTTATTTATGAAAATAAAAGCGAAATAAAAAAATATTTCAAAAATTCAGTAAAAAATATGAAAAAAATCAAAAAAAATATATCAAATTTTGATTTTTCTCCTGAATTTTCCGAAAAATTAAATGTTTATTTCAATATCAGAATTGACATAACAAAATCAATTTTATCCGAATTTAAAAATCAAAGATTCGATGAAAAAGACGCCTTTCAAGAAATTTATCAAATAAATCCTATTTTATCAAAAATGCTGGATGGTCTTTTTGATGAGCACACAGATTTGAAATCTTTGTTGAACAACTTGGAAGATAAATATGAAATCTCTTATCTTGAAAAATTGCAGTTGATTGAGAAAAAACAAAAAGTTGAAAGAGAAATGAATTCTCAAATCGTTAATGAGCAAATAAAAGAAAATCAAAAGAATCTTTCTATAAACAAAAAGAAAACATCAACAAAAACCAAAGAAAAAGTTTCAAAAATAGAGAAAAAACTTAAAAACAACAATAATAAATCAAAAAAAGAAAAAAATGTAGTTAAGGAGAAATAATGATTCAAGCAATCAATGTTTCGCTAGCATTTGGCGGAAGAACATTATATAAAGATGTAAATTTGAAGTTTACAAAAGGAAATTGTTACGGAATTATCGGCGCAAACGGTGCCGGTAAATCTACTTTTTTGAAGATATTGACAGGAGAAATCGAACCAAACACTGGGGAAGTGTTCATTACCCCTGGCGAAAGAATGTCTGTTTTGGAACAAAATCAAAACAAATATGACAACGAAACAGTTTTGGACACTGTTTTGCTTGGCCATAAAAGATTGATGGAAATTCAAAAAGAAAAAGATGCACTTTACGCAAAACCTGATTTTTCAGAAGCAGATGGCATAAGGGCCGGCGAACTTGAAACAGAATATGCCGAACTTGGTGGCTGGGAAGCCGACAGCGAAGCAAAAACTTTACTTCAAAACTTAGGAGTTCCAGAAAGTTCTTTCTATGATCTTATGTCAACTTTGGATTCTAAACTCAAAGTCAAGGTGTTGTTGGCACAAGCTTTGTTTGGAAATCCTGATATTCTTATTCTTGATGAACCAACAAACAATTTGGACTTTAAAACAATAAGATGGCTAGAAAACTTCTTACTTGATTTTCAAAACATAGTTATCATCGTATCACACAACAGACACTTCTTAAACAAAGTCTGCACCCACATTTGCGATGTAGACTTTGGCGAAATCAATATGTATCTTGGAAACTATGATTTCTGGTATGAAACAAGTCAACTTTTGGCAAGACAAGCAAAAGACCAAAACAAAAAAGCAGAACAGCGTGCAAAAGAATTGAAAGACTTTATTGCAAGATTCTCTGCAAACGCTTCAAAATCAAGACAAGCCACAAGCAGAAAGAAAGAATTGGAAAAGTTGACAATTGAAGACTTTAAGCCTTCTTCAAGAAAATACCCTTATGTAGATTTTAGATACGAACAAGAAATCGGAAAAGAAATTTTGAAAGTGGAAAAACTTACAAAGGCAGGAATGTTTAAAAATCTGTCATTCACTGTTGAGCATGGTCAAAAAATTGTTTTCCTTTCTTCAAACAGTTTGGTTTTGACAACACTTTTCAACATTTTGACAGGAAAAGAATCTGCAGATAGTGGACAAATCCACTGGGGAAAGACTATAAAATATTCATATTTGCCACAAGATAACAGAGAATATTTTGAAAACTGCCATTTAAGCATTGTAGATTGGCTTAGACAATATTCAAAAGACAAGACAGAAAGTTATGTTCGTGGTTGGCTTGGAAGAATGTTGTTTTCTGGAGAAGAAAGTTTGAAAGAAGTCAATGTTTTGTCTGGTGGAGAAAAAGTAAGATGTATGCTTGCAAAAATTATGCTTGAATCAGGAAACTTCTTGATTTTGGACGAGCCAACAAACCATTTGGACCTTGAAAGTATTACCTCTTTAAACAAAGGTATGATAAACTTCAGAGGATGTATGCTTTTTGCAACAGGAGACCAAGAAATTATTGAAACTGTAGCAAACAGAATTATTGATATTGTTGATGAAAATACAATAATTGACAAACAAATGTCTTATGAAGAATATATGGAAAAATTTAAAAATTAAATTTAAAAATTAAAAAAAATAAATAAAAACACAAAAATAATATTAAAATTATTAAAAAAAACAATAAAAAATCAATTTTTTAATCATTTTTTCGCATTTATTTATGGTATTTTTAGAAAAAACAAGCATTTTTGCTTGTTTTTTATTTATTTTTATTAAAATTATTATTTTAAATTGTTTTTTATTATAATTTATTTTTAATATTAAATATTTTTTCTTATTTTATTACTTATTTTAACAAAATATTATTTTTTCTTTTATATAAAAACAATTGACAATAAAAAGTTTTTATTGTAAACTTTCAATAGCAATGACGGAATTGGCAACTCCCGAGCAAACGCTTGTCGGCGTAAAGACAGTAATGAGGTAAGAGTTTCTCTTATGAAATAGGGTGGAACAGCGTCCTTTTGGTCGCCCCTGTGCTGATAGTATTTTGGCACAGTTTTTTTATTATAAAGTGTCAAAAAGTAAAAGGAGCGTATTATGGAAGAAAAGACAAATTTAACAATGGACAAGATCGTAAACCTTTGCAAAGCAAGAGGTTTTGTATTTCCAGGAAGTGAAATTTATGGAGGTCTTGCAAACAGTTGGGATTATGGTCCAATTGGAAGCGAATTGAAAAAGAACATTAAAGATCTTTGGTGGAAAAGATTTGTTCACGAAAACGAATACAACATTGGTATAGATGCTGCAATAATTATGAATCCAAAGGTTTGGCAAGCAAGTGGACACCTTACAAACTTTTCTGATCCTTTGATTGACTGTAAAAGTTGTAAACAAAGATTTCGTGCTGATCATTTGATTGAAGAAGCTTCAAACGGAACTGTTTCTGCTGAAGGAATGTCAAGAGAAGATATGGAAAAATACATTCAAGACAACAAAATCAAGTGTCCAAACTGCGGTCACAGCAATTTTACTGGTTTGAGAAACTTCAATTTGATGTTTAAAACATTTATGGGTGTCACTGAAGATGCAAAAAGCGAAGTTTACTTGCGTCCAGAAACAGCACAAGCAATGTTTGTTGACTACAAAAATGTTGTAAGAACTCAAAGACCAAAAATGCCTTTTGGTATAGCACAAATGGGAAGAAGTTTCAGAAACGAAATCACCCCAGGAAACTTTATCTTCAGAACAAGAGAGTTCGAACAAATGGAACTTGAATTTTTCTGCAAACCTGGAACAGACTTAGAGTGGTTTGATTATTACAAAAATCAAATGAGAACTTGGCTTTATGATCTTGGAATAAAGAAAGAAAATTTGAGAGAAAGAAATCACTCAAAAGAAGAATTAAGTTTCTACAGCAAAGCAACCTGCGACTTTGAATTTTTGTTCCCATTTGGTTGGGGAGAACTTTGGGGAATTGCTGACAGAACTGACTATGATTTGAAGCAACATCAACAATTTAGTGGCGAAAATATGGAATATATTGATCCTATAACAAATGAAAAATATATTCCTTATGTTGTTGAACCTGCCCTTGGTGTTGACAGAATGTTTTTAACAATTCTTTGCAATGCCTATGCAGAAGAAACAGTTGGAGAAAATGACACAAGAGTTGTTTTGCACCTTTTGCCTGCACTTGCTCCTTATAAAGTTGCCGTTCTTCCACTTTCTAAAAAACTTTCAGAAAAAGCAAAAGAAGTTTATCGCAATCTTTCAAAAGAATTCAACTGTGATTATGATGAATCTGGTTCTATCGGGAAAAGATATCGTCGTGAAGACGAAATCGGAACTCCATATTGCGTGACAATTGACTTTGACACACTTGAAGACAACTCTGTCACAATCAGAGACAGAGACACAATGGAACAAATCCGTTTGCCAATTTCTGAAATAAGCAAATATATAGCAGAAAAAATTAAGTTTTAATAATATTATATAATTTAAATAAAAAGTCATCTATAAAAGATGATTTTTTCTTATTGACTAATTTTTTTCATTGTAGTATTATAGAAAAGATGCTTTAGGAGTTGCGTTATGTCTATTTACGATATCATAAACTCAGTTGTTTGGAATTTTTTTACTATTTTAATGCTATATCAAATCTTATTTGTTGTTATAGGATTGTTTAAAGTAAAAAAATATAAACCTGCAAAAAAAGATCACGAATATGCCATCTTAATTGCAGGAAGAAATGAAGAATCCGTTATTGGTCAACTTATTGATAGTATAAACAATCAAAATTATGACATGTCAAAAATTAAAATTTTTGTTTGTGCAGATAATTGTTCTCCAAACGATAAAACTGCTCAAATAGCAAGAGAAAAAGGTGCAATAGTTTACGAAAGACACGATCCTACAAAGATTGGAAAATGTTATCCATTAAATTTGATTTTAAAAAATATGGTAAGAGATTTCCCTGATTACCATCCTGAAGGATTTTTTGTTTTTGATGCTGACAACATTTTGGATAAAAATTACATAAAAGAAATGAACAACGCTTTTGACAGCGGAGAAAAAATTATAACATCTTACAGGGCTTCAAAGAATTATGATGAAAGCATAATGGCAATGGGCTCTTCAGTTGGTTTTATAAGGGATTGTCGTTTTTTACATGGGCCAAGAAATCTTTTAAATTTATCAACTTTTGTTTCTGGTACTGGGTTTTTGATCTCAACTGAAGTCTTTGATTATAAACAAGGTTGGCCTTATAATACTATATCTGAAGATACTCAATTGTCTTGTGACAAAGTTGTTAAAAACACAAGAGCAGCCTATTGCGATGATGCTATATTCTATGATGAACAACCTACAACATTAAAACAAACATACAAACAAAGATTGAGATGGCAAAAAGGTTCTTATGTTGTTTTAAGTATGTTTGTTGGAAAACTTTTCTTGAAACTATTTACAACATTAAAATTTACCTTTTTTGATTTCATTATTTATCTATCACCTATTCCATTGTGTTCTACCTCTTGGGCTCTTGTAAATGGCCTTTGGGCTTTTATAGAATGTATTGTCAAACTTATTGCAGGAGAACCTTTTTTCTTGACAGTTGGACTTTTGCTGTTAGGTTTGTTAAAATTCTTCGCAATTCTTTATTTGGGATTCTTTGTTTATGGCTCATTAGCAGTGATAAAAGATTGGAAAAGAATAAAAGTTTCTTCAAAAAACAAAATTATTTCTATGCTTGTTTATCCTCTTTTTATGATTGCTCTTATTCCAATTCCTTTTATCACATTGTTCAAGAAAGTTGAATGGGTACCTATCAAGCATCAATCAACAAAGAAAATTGAAGATCTTGAAACAATTTCAAAGCAATAAAAAACTCTCAAAAATTTGAGAGTTTTCTTTTTTAATCAATCCAAAGGACTTCTTCTCTGACAATAAGTGTTATGATGTCAACAATCCAGAAAATTGCTGGACAAAAGAACAACATCAACACAGCCAAAACAATACCTAATGCATTTTCTTTGTCAATAGAACGAGAAAGTCTGTAAACTGCCCACAAAATATCTAAAAATGGAAGGGCAAAAATAATTTTTACTATAAGTGGCAATCCATCAAAAAATTTTATTATGTCTCTCATAAAATCTCCTTTTAATAATCAAAAAGACAACTTCTTCAGTTGTCTTTTTTCTTCTGTAAAATTATATATTCAAAAGTCTTAAAATGTGTTTTCTTACGATCATCAATATAAGGTCGCAAATCCAAACGATATTGAAACCAAATATCAATCTGATAAGTCCAGCAACAATTTTACCTTCTGAAAATCTTGTGATTGCTCCAAGAATCCAAGCTGTTACAGGAATGATTGCAAGGATAAGACTTACAATATATCCCAAACCAAAATAATCTGATCTTCTTTTTGTTGTTTTCTTTGCCATTTCCATATCTCCTTTTATTTTACTTATAATAATTTTACCTTTTTAATCACAGAATGTCAACAGTTTATCAATTAAATATATGAAAATTAAATTGTAAATATATTACTTTAAATAATATTTTTTGTTTATTTTCAAATAATAATTTTGCAAGGAGGTTTTATGATAGAAAAACAAAATTCTGGAGTTCGATGTAATGTGAAAGATTGTGTCTATAACGAAAAAGGAAATGTTTGCAACAAACTTATGATTGATGTCTCAATGGGAGAAAAAAGTTTTTTGCCAAATGAAGAAACTCCGCACTTTTGCAAAAGTTATATTTGCAAAAATTGCAACGGTTCAATTGATGCTCCATAATTTTTTGAAACATGAAAAAAGATAGCGAAGAAATTTTCACTATCTTTTTTTGCTTTCTATAATAAATCAATATAAATTGTCTTGTTTTGTTAAAAAAGTCCAACCAAGTAAACTCTTAAACAAACTTGCCCAATATGTCAATCTTGCACTGTCTAAAAATTCTTTACATATTTTGACTTCGACTTCGGTCAAGATATCTCTCAAAAAATCAAGTGCAAAATTTGAAGCTTCTTTTTCAATTTGAATTTCTTTATACTTAAGATAAATTACAAATAAGAAAATAATAAAAGCCAAGCCCAAACAAACTAATCCAACAATCAAATAATATGTTTCAGTCAATACTCCAAAAACTTGAAGCAAACTCAACACTGCTCCGACAAAAACAAGCGGAAGGAAAAACATACTTAATATTTTTCCCGTTCTTCTTCTTCTCCATTGTTTCTGTAGTTTTTCTCCTGAAACATCTTGTTTTGCATGTCCTAGTTCATGAGAAACGATTGCCAAAGAAGCAAGACTGTTTGACTGCATTGTTTTTTGACTTAAAGCAAGAATTCCTGTAGTATAGTGGTCTTTATATTCTTGACACTCCATAATTTGCAGTCTATTTTGAAAATATTTTTTATTTATCGCTCCAACATAATCTAAAGTTGTTATTCCGTAAGTGTTTCTCAAGTTATTTGTTTTCTTTAAGTTGTCAGCATAGTTGTCAAAAGAAAAGCTTGCTATTGCCAAAGCAAAACACAACAAAAGCACAAACACCAACACGATCCCTAAAACAATATAAGTTATCATGCTTATATTATATATTATAATTTTTTTTTAATCAAATAAAGAATCATATTATAATCAAGTTATAAGCAAAACAATGCTGCCTTTATAAATCTTTGTCCCCGCTGGTGGCAATTGTTTTTTTATAATTCCACCATCTCCATCTATCTCATATTCAAGCCCCACTTTTTTAAGTTCTGCAACAGCATTTGCCAAACTTAAACCTACAACTTGAGGCATTATCACTTCTTCAACAACTATGTTTGGATCGTCTTTTGGAATGTCATAAAACTCAAAGAATTGACTGAAAAAACTTTTCCCATAAGGCGCTGCTACAATCGAACCATAATAAGCCCCAGCACTTGGTTCGTCAACCAAAATCATAAACAAGTATTTTGGATTATCTGCTGGGTATGTGCCTATAAAACTTGAGATATATTTTCCATTTGCAATCTTTCCATTTTCATCATATTTTTGTGCTGTTCCTGTTTTCCCTCCGACATTATACCCCTCAACAAAAGTGTAATCTCCCGTTTTGTTTTCTGCGTTTTGCAAAAGTTGATTTACAATCTCGCTGGTCTCTTTGGATATTATCCTTTTTTCTTCAACTTTTGGAGAATATGTTTTGTTTCCATTTATATCGTTTATTTCTTTGATAACTGTTGGAGTATGATAAACTCCACCATTTGTTATCCCTGCAACTATAGACAACAACTGCATAGGTGTCACTGCTATTGCATGTCCAAAACCCATTCTTGCCAAATCTACTGTTTTGACAGATGATTTTGACATCAATATTCCAGCACTTTCTCCTTTTATTGTTATTTCAGTTTTTTGACCAAGTCCAAATTTTTCCATATATTCATAAAATCTGTCAACACCCAGTCTCAATGCCAAATCCATAAAACAACAGTTGCAAGAGTTTGCAAACGCTTCTGCCAATGTTTGATCACCATGTCCAATAGCTTTCCAACATTTGATTTTTTGTCCATCAACAATGCGATAACTTGGGCAATAGAAATGATCGTCCAAACTGACAACCCCCGCTTCCAGTGCCGCGGCAAGTGTCAAGATTTTAAATGTCGAACCTGGCTCGTAAGTGTCAGTCACTGCTTTCATTTTTGATTGCTCAAAAAGTGCCGTAAGGTCTTCTCTTGGAGGATTATTCAAATCAAAACTTGGTTTTGATGATATAGCCAAAACTTCTCCACTTTCTGCATTCATAACAATTCCCGTCACACTTTTTGCCTTTTGCTCTTCATACGCTTGCTCTAAAATTTGTTCCAACATTATTTGAATTTTACTATCTGCTGTAAGCGTGACATTGTCCCCCGCAACTCCAGCCACATAATACCTTATACTTTCTCCAATTTCTTTCCCTTGCAAATCACTTTGAACATAAGAATAGCCGTCTTCACCTTTCAAATATTCATCCAAATATGCTTCAAGCCCTGCTTGACCAACATTGTCAACAGACGAAAAACCAAGTAGTTGAGTCAGTAAGTTTCCATAAACATAATATCTTCCAACATTTTCTGTCAAATATATTCCATCTAGATGAGCATTATAAATTTGCTCTGCCTTGTCTGCATCAACTTGCATTTTTAGCAACACTTCTGAAACATTCTTTTTTGAAACTTTTTCAAGAGTAGTTTGAAAATTTAACTCCAAAATGTTTGAAAGGACTGTTGCTGTATGCGTTGGACTTTTTACTTCTCTTCCCCTTACATAAACATCATAAGTTGTATAACTTACTGCCAAGGTGTCCCCAGTGCGATCAAAAAAAGAACCTCTAGGTGCTGTCAGTGACAAATCTCTTGTCCACTGATCAGTTGCCTTTCTTTGAAGTTCTTCTCCACTTATAATCTGCACAACAAAAAGCCTAACAGTAAGACTGCAAAAAACAAACAATAAAACTAAACAAATTGATTTTATTCTTTTCTGCAAAGAGTGCAAGGTGTAAGGTGTTTGCAAATTTTAACCTCCAAACAACCCTCCTAAGAAAGAACAAAGTCTATCAAACCAATTGCTGTATTCTCCCAAATCTCCTGCATCCAACAAATCGTCTGGATATGTTTCCACTATTTCCATACCTTTCTTGGCTGTGTCAAGTTTGTAAATATTTTGTAGATACTGAGCCAAATTAAGTTTGTATGTTTCGTCAATCTGAACAAAACTAGAACTCATGTTGTCAATCAAAATTGCATTTGAAACACACACAACAGCACTCGCTCCCAAAGCGCACGCTAATGCTATGCTTGCAACTTTCTTTTTGTTTACACTCTTGGTTTTTGTTTTCTTTTTCAATTTAACAATTTTTTTGTTCTCTTCAATCAAATCATAGTTGGGTTTTTCAATGACTTTTTGAGAGACTTGTTGAGTTTTTTCTTCTTTTGGTTGTTCTTGCTTTGATTGTTGAAATTGTTGTTGAATCAAAACCTCTTTGTCTATCTTGAATTGCTCTTCTTTTTTCTTTTCTTCCTGTCTTTTTAAATCCCCAATTGTCATGCTGTTGTCCAGAGAATTTAAATATTCAGTTGAAGGAGTTATATTGTTAGGCTCTTCTTTCAGTTTGAGTTTGATAGATACTTTTGGTTGTTCTTGTTTTTGTTCGGTAACAACTTCTTTTTTCTCTACTTCTTTCTCAACAATAAGTCTTTCCATATATTATATTTCCCTCCTTTTTTCAGTATTCTAAAAAAATTATAATCTCTCGACAATTCTCAATTTTGCACAAGTGCTTCTAGAATTTTCTTTTTGTTCTTCATCATCTGCAACAATTGGTTTTCTGTTTACAAGCTTTATTTTTGCTTTGTGTCCACAAATGCAAATTGGTGTTTTTGGTGGACAAATACAATCTGTGCTTTCCAATTTAAAAACATTTTTGACAATTCTATCTTCAAGACTGTGAAAAGTCAAAACGCAACCTCTTCCACCACTTGAAAGCATTGAAATAAGTTTTTCTAACAATTTATCAAGTCCATCCAACTCTCTGTTGATGTAAATTCTCAATGCTTGAAAAACTTTTTTAGAAGCTCCTCCTCTTGAATACACAACCTTTTTTGGCATACTTTTTTCTATTATATCCCTAAGTTGAAAAGTTGTTTCAATAGGTTGTTTTTCTCTTTCTTTGATTATGTTTTTTGCAATACTGCTTGCAAACTCTTCTTCTCCATATTCTTTCATTATTTTGACCAAGTCTTCATAAGAAAAACTGTTTACAATTTCCTTTGCTGTCAAAACATTTTCTTCTTTGTCCATTCTCATATCCAAAGGACCATCGTTTACAAAACTAAAACCTCTTTCTCCTTCGTCTATTTGATAAGAACTCACTCCCAAGTCAATCATAAACCCATCAATTTCAGAAATACCAAATTTCTCTCTTAAAATATCAGGCGCTTCTTTATAATTTGCCTTTATAAGAGTGACTTTATCTTTAAACTTTTCCAGTGTTTTAGAACTTTTTTCAATTGCATCTTTGTCTCTATCAAAAGCATACAAATGTCCAGTTGTCAATTTTTTTGCAACTTCAAAAGAATGACCACCTCCACCAACAGTGCAATCAACATAAATTCCATTAGGTTTAATATTCAGTCCATCAACAACTTGATGAAGCATAACTGGTATGTGTTTAAATTCCATTTTCACCTTCTTTTATGATTTTATCACAATTCTTACATTTTTAACAACAAAAAAGGTGGACTTATCCACCTTTCTTGTTTTTGATTTTATTTAGTTTAATCCAAGCAAAGATTTAAGTGCTGTTCCAACAAGATTTCCTTCACCATAAGTTTTGTCAATTCCTGCCAAAATAGCATCTTTATATTGCATTTGATCTTCTGTCAAGAGGTTTCCTCTGTCAGGATTTCCTGTCAATATTTTCTCAACATTGTTCAAGAGTTTTGCTTGTTCTTCTTCTGTGGTTGCAGATGCATCTATTGCAGATTTGATTGACTGAATAAATTCTTCTGCATTTTCAAGTGTCAATTCTTTTCCTGTTATTGTTTCACTTAATGTTGTAGCAAAATCAATTACTCCATCAAGTTCTTCAAATGTTGCTTCATAGCTTTCATATGTGTAATATCCATTTGCATCAGATACTTCCAAATATGCTTTTACATCTTTAAAGAAATCATTTACAGGTTCTGCATCATAACTTAAATTTCCTGTTAAGTTTTCCCCTGTCATATACCAAATCAAGTTTGCAAACACTTCGTTGAACACTCCGTCTTTTGCTCCGTCATTATAAGCATTGACTTTCAATTGATCAAGAATGCTTCCAAGTTGTTTAAGTGTAAGTTCGTTGTCACTTGTCACTATGCCAAGCAAATTTGAAATTATTTCAATAACTTCATCTTTTTCTGCTTTAAGATTTGTAAGGTTGTTTACAGTGTTTGGTTTAACTCCTGTAATACCATTTATTGACTCATCAATCATTTCAAAAATTTGATTTGTCAAACCTTCAAATGCAAGAGCACTAAACACAGGATTTAATGTCGCAGAAATTGCACCATCTTCTATCATAGCATTCAAAACATCTGTCATCTCTACATTTCCAGAAAGAAGAGCGTCAAGATATGTTTCATTTTCTGCCCCTACAGAGCCTTTGTTGAGAGATACCAAAACTTCTCCAATATACCCAAGTTCTTCGTCCCAAACCATAATTCCGTTTTTTGGAGCTGTTGCAGCTTCTTCTTTTACTTTTGTAAGATTGATCATTCCGTTTGTGTTTTCTTCACTTCCAAGTTGGTCAACAATTTGATTGAACATTTCATTCAAATCTAAAACGTTAAGTTGATAAATAGGAAGAAGCATATCAGAAAGAAGATCTTTGTTTGTTTCAAGTCCACTTAAAACTCCGTCAAGCAAAACATCAAAATCCATGTTTTCACCAATGTTTGTGATATTCAATTTTTGCAATTCAAGAATTGGAGCTTTTACAAAGTTTAAGAGTTTTGTGTAAGTGTCAAGTTTTGTTGTTGTTTCATCTTCTGGAGTCAAATATACTTCATCTCCAAGCAAGTTGAAATTGTTTAATGTCAAGATGTTGTCAAGCACATAAACATCGTTTGGTCTTGTTTCACCATCTGCTGGAAGAACTAAAATTTCAAGATTTCTTACGCTGTCAAGAGTGTTTCCAAGTTGTGTCAAAACGCCATCCAAATCATCTATTTTTGTGAGGTATTCAATTGGATTTTCTGCTTTCATCATAGCAGAAATGTTAACTTTTTCATTTATTGAAATAAAGTCATCAACTGCTTGCAAAACTTCATCAATCATTTGTTCTTTGTCAGCTATATTTGTGTTGAGTGCAATTTCAAGACCTTGATCGTTTTGCATACTCTCGGCAATTTTGTCAGAAGCAATTTTGCCAATTGTGTCAAATGTGTCAGATACAATATTAAGTTTCAAAACATTTTGTGCAATATCTTTTATTGTCAAACTGTTTCTATCAACAAGATTTAAAACATCAACAAGCATATCATCGCTGTTTTGAATGCTTTCAAATTGATTTATCAAATCGCTTTTGAACACTTTGTCAGCTACATCTACAAGACTTAAAATATCATGCTTCAAATATTCATAAGTGTCAAATCCTTCTGCTGAAAAACGAACATTCAAATCTTCTATTATATCCAAAACATATTGTGGTAAATCTTGAAGATTTAACTGATCCTTCAATGTGTCAAATTTAACAACAATTTCGTTTACAGTGTCAGAAATAACAGTTTTGAAAAGTCCGTTGTTTAAAAATGTTTCAAGTTTTGTTTTTAAGTCTGTTAAATCAATAGAAGTATAATTTTTGTCAATAGCACTGTTGTAAACAACAACAAAATCATCATAAACATCTGTTGCAGACAAAATTTCTTTTCTAAATTCTATCTTTTCTCCGTCCATTTCAAAATTTGAGAGTCCGTCAAAAAGTGCATTGTCAAGTCCGCCTGCTCCTGCAATTTTTCCAACAACACTATCATTGTAAGCAAAAATTGCTTCTGAAACTTCTGCTGGAACCATATCTTTCAATGTTTCTGCAACACTTTTCATTTTTTGAGATTGTGTGTCAGTTGTGCCATCTGCTGTCTCTTCATTTGCATTCAAGACAAGAGTTTGTGTTTCTGCTGGTGGCAACTGTGCAATTTCTTGATATGTTTTTGTAAGTGATGTCAAAGGTGCAAAAAGTACAAACAAAAACAAAAATCCTTCAACAAGTCCAATCACTCCACCATAAGCACGATATGGTTTTGCTTTTTTGAAGTCTTCTTTTTTCTTCCCAAAAGAGAGTCTTGCAATGATAAGATAAATTATGTCAAAAACAAAGAAGACAACCAAAGCCAACAAAATAAACATTATTGGTGAAACGATAGCATTTGGCAATTTGTTTAAAAACTCAGTTGCGGATTCAAGTTGAGAGATGTCAAAACTTGACTGCACACTTGAAATAATAAATTCACTCAAAGTATATTCTTGACCTTCAATAGGAATTTTTATTCCAAGAATTGCTGTTGTGACTGGTTTTGTGATGAAAAATGCGATCACAAAACTTATCACCAAAAACAACAAGTGCAATGAAGATCTTTTCAATCCTCTAACAAGCCCTGATACAAGCCCTATTATAAGGAACAAAGCTAAAATACCTATGGACACCCACATAATTATATCAGCCATTTTTAGACTCCTTTTAAATATGTTTTATTTTTTTGATTATATAATATTTTTCTCTTTTTATCAACATTTATTAGTTTTCAAAATACCAAGTTTTTCATATTTTAAGTCGTTTTTGAGATTTTTCCATCGACAATTGTATACAACTTACCTTCAATTTTTCTTTCGTCTGTGCAAGTGATGAAAGTTTGTGTTCTGTCAACAAACTTTAGCAACCTTTTTTGTCTGTCTATGTCAAGTTCGCTAAACACATCATCAAGAAGCAAAATTGGATATTCTCCATTTATGTTAAACATATTTTCAAGCTCGGCAAGTTTGAGCGAAAGTGCAACAGTCCTTTGTTGTCCTTGAGAACCAAAATTTTTGACTTCTACATCGTTTAGATAAATGTCAATGTCATCTCTGTGTACTCCAATGCTTGTGTAACCAAGTTTGTAATCTTTTTCAAGATTTTTTTTCAACAACTTATCCATTGAAGTTTCAAATTTTTCGTCCAAATTCACTCCGCAACCACATTTATATTTCAATGTCAAATTTTCTTTTCCACCACTTATATAAGAATGTGCTTTTTGTGAATATGGCATAATTTGTTCGATAAATTTGTTTCTTTCAAAAGCAATAAATTTTGCAGAAGTTATAAGAGCCCTATCCCAAATGTCGATAGTCTCTTTGACAGTTTCAATTGATTGACTATTTTTCAAAAGTTTGTTTCTGTTTGCCAAAATTTTTTCATATCTGGACAGTTGATAAAAATATCTTTTGTTGTTTTGAGATATATCAATGTCCATAAATTTTCTTCTTTCGTCTGGACTTTCTCTGACAAGTTTCAATTCTTGCGGAGAGAAAAACACAACATTTATTTCTCCAATAAGTTCTCCAATCTTGCGAATAGGAGTTTTGTTTATTTTTATGCTCTTTTTTTGACTTTTAAAAAGATTTATATCAATTTCTACATCTCTATATTTTTTGTTTGCAACAAGTTTGATAGAAGAATTTTCTTCTCCCCACTTTATCAAATCTTTATCCTTGCAAGATTTAAAACTTTTGCCTATACAACAATAAAAAATGCTTTCAAGCAAATTGGTCTTTCCTTGAGCATTTTTCCCTATAAAAACATTGACCTTGTCATCAAACTTTACACTAAGGTCAGAGTAATTTCTAAAATTTCTAATTGCAAGTGATTCTATCTTCATCAGATGTATTTTAGCACAAAATTTTTATATTTCAAACTTGCTTGACAATTTATTTTTTGCAACTTATAATTTTTGTATAAAAATCGCATCTTTGCCGACTATTTTAATGTAAGATTTTTATAATTTTTTTTGGAGAATATTATGCAAGAGATAAGTGTCATTTGGCAACAAGTATTAGAAAAATTGGAACTTCGTATTTCATCAGTTTCATTCATGCTTTGGATAAAAACAATAAAACCTATTGAAATAGATGACAAAGATAATTTTATAATCGCAGCACAATCAGTTTCTGCAAAAAATCAAATTTTGAGAAATTTTATTGACAAAATCAATGATTGCTGTTTTGAAGTGGTTGGAAAACCATTAAAACTTGTCGTTTTGGATCCTAATGAAGAAATTGAATATCTCAAAAACAACAGAGTTGAAGAGAAAAATGTTTCAAATAAGGAAGAAAAAAATCCTTTTGTTGAAAAATTTACTTTCGACAACTTTGTCGTTGGAAAAAGCAATCAGTTTGTTTATGCTGCAGCAAGAACCGTTGCAGAACACCCTGGAAAAAGATACAATCCTCTTTTCATTTATGGTAGTTCCGGACTAGGCAAAACTCACCTTTTGCACGCTATTGGAAATTATATAAGAGAATATCAACCAGAATTGAACATCAAATATGTCACTTGTGAACAATTTACAAATGACTATATTTCTTCGTTGTATTCTCCTACAAAAAACAAAGCTATAATGGAATTTAGAGAAAAATATAGAAATCTTGATGTTTTGATGGTCGATGATATTCAATTTATCTCAAACAAAAAAGAAACTCAAGAAGAGTTTTTCCACACATTCAACGAAATGACTTTAAGTAACAAGCAAGTTATCATCTGTTCTGACCGTCCACCAAAGGAAATTGCAACTTTGGAAGACAGATTGAGAACAAGATTTGCAAGTGGACTTATTCACGACATTCAAAAACCTGATATTGAAACAAGAATTGCTATTCTTCACAAAAAGAGTCAACTTGAAAAATATTACGCAGAAGATGATGTAATAAACTATATCGCCGAACATATAGACACAAACATAAGAGAACTTGAAGGAAAACTCTCTGAAGTTTACTTCCTTGCAACACTTTCTGGAAAGAAGGTTGCCACAATGGAAGAAGTCAAAGATATTTTCTCAAATCAAAAAGAAGAACTCAAAAATGATCTTACTCCAGACAAGATTATTTCTGTAGTTTGCGACTATTTCAACATCTCTTATCAAGACATAATTGGCAAGAAAAAGAGCAAAGATATTGTAGAACCAAGAATGATTGCAATCTACCTTATCAGCGAACTTTTAAACCTTCCACTTGTCAACATAGGCAAAATTTTTGGTGGAAGAGACCACACAACTATTATGCATTCAAGAGACAAAATTACTCAAGATTTGAAAGTCAACAAGAAAACTCAAACTCTTGTAAATGAAATAAAAAATTCTTTAACTTTATAATTTTGAAAAGTTGTCAACATTAAAAAATTATTGTGTATAACTTTTCTCACTTATACACAAACTTATCCACAATCAAAAATGATCAGGAAATCGTCTATATTGTGTTGTTGACAAAGAGTTGAAACCTATATGTTGGTTAATTCATAAATTCACTCAAAGTTATGCACATTTCCACACTGACTTATTAAGAGTGATATTACTCAAATAAAAAATTATTAAATATTTTATAGTGCGTGCGCATGGGCGAAAAAAATAAAAAATAAATAATTAAAAATTAAATAATTTTTGACTTTTTTAAGCGACTGTGATATAATACTAACAGATGATAAAAATCAATGTTTTTTGTTGATTTTCAAAAAAAATAAAGGAGAAAAAAATGTTAGTATCTTGTCACGGAATTGAACTTTCAGATGCTTTCTTGAGTGTAAGTAAAGCTATATCAAACAAAATCACAAATCCTATTTTGGAAGGGATCAAAATTGTTGCAGAAGATGACACATTGACATTGAGTGCAACTGATACAGAACTTTCAATTGAGAAAAAAATCAAGGCCAACATCAAAACAGAAGGTGAAGCTGTTGTGCCAGGAAAGTTTATCACTGAGTTTATCAAAAAACTTACAAATGAAATGATTGAACTCGAACTCAACGAAAAGAACCAAATGATCATCAAATACGATGACAGCCAAAGTATTATTCAATGTTATAATGTTTTGGAATATCCAAGTTTCAAAAAACTTGAAAGTATGCAATATTTTGGAATTGCAAAGAAAGATTTGAAAACAATCATCAACAAAACAATTTTCTCTGTTGCTGTAGATGATTCTAGACCAATTTTGAAAGGTGTGCTTTTTGATATTGACAAAAATGTTTTGAATGCTATCGCCCTTGATGGTTATAGACTTGCAAAAGTTAAAAAGAACATCGTTTCAAATTTGACAATGAGCATAGTTATCCCTGCAAAGAGCTTGGCTGAAATTTCAAGAATTCTTGATGACAGCGATGATATGATCAATGTTTATGTTGACAAGAGCACATTGATGGTTGACTTTGGAGACACAAAACTCACAACAAGACTTTTGGAAGGTGATTTTGTAAACTACAAACAAATCATTGCTGCAAACTACGAAACTGTTTGCGTAATCAACAAAGAACAATTTGAAGATGCACTTGAAAGAGCTTCTCTTCTTTCAAAAGTTGGACAAGGAAATTGCGTTAAGTTTGAAATCAAAGAAAAGAATCTTTGCATAACATCAAATTCAGAACTTGGAAATGTAAAAGAAAATGTGCCTGTAAGCATGACAGGAAAAGAACTTTTGATCGCTTTCAATGCTAGATACTTCATTGAAAACTTGAAAGCAAACAATGATGAGTTTGTAAAGATCTGTTTCAATTCTCCTGCAAATCCTTGCGTAATTGTCCCAGTTGAAGGAGACGAATTCTTGTATTTGATTTTGCCAGTAAGAATGATTGGTTAATTGAAAAATTAAATAAAAAAATATAAAAATTGCTTGATTTATTCAAGCATTTTTTTATTGTTAAATATGTGAAAATAAAAAGATGACAAAATTTGAGATAAAAATGCGTTTTTTTATATGACAAATTTATTGAAATAAAAACAAAGTTTGTTTGAAAATGCTTTCATTTGCGGTTGACAAAAAGGATTTTATTTTATATAATAAGGCGTAAACCTTTTTGCAATAGGATTAAAAACGAAAATTAAGGAGAAAAAATTATGAAAAGAACATACCAACCTAAGAAAACAAAAAGACAAAAAGTTCATGGATTCCGTGAAAGAATGAGAACTAAAGGCGGAAGAAATGTTTTGAAGAGAAGAAGAAACAGAGGAAGAAAAGTAATTTCTGCTTAGTATGAAAATGGATCATAGACTTAAAAAAAACAGTCAGTTCAGTTATATATACAAAAAAGGCGAGAGAGTTCACTCAGAACATTTTGTTTTGTTTGTAGTGCCTAGCAAGTTTGAAAATTATAGAATCGGATTTTCTATAAACAAAAAACTTGGAAAAGCCAACAAAAGAAATTTGCTTAAAAGAAGGATGAGAGAAATCACTAGGATTTTTATTCAAATTCCTTCTTTTTGTAACTGTGTTGTTTTGGCAAAAGAAAATGCAGTTTCTTTGTCTTTTGAAGAATTGAAAAAAGAATTGATAAAGTTGTTTGAAAAGTATGAAAGCAAAAAACATTCTTAAAAAAATTTTTTTATTTCCAGTCTATATATACAAATATCTTATTTCACCAATTCTGCCACATAGTTGCATTTTTACACCTACCTGCTCAAACTATATGATAAAAGCTGTGGAAGAGTTTGGTGTTTTTAAAGGTTTTTGGATTGGAACAAAAAGAATTTTCAGATGTGTTCCTTGGCAAAAGAAAAGAGGGTATGACCCTGTTCCTATAAATATAAAAGGAGACCATATATGGATTTTATAAGCACAGCGCTTGTCACTATATCCCAACCTACCGGTTTTTGGGAAACAATATTGAATGCCTTTAAGAGTGCTACTGGCACATATATAATGGCTGTTATTTTACTTGCGCTTATAGTAAGAATTTTGTTTGCTCTTGTTGATGTTATAAACAAGAAAGTAAACATGAAAAACATGAATCTCAATGCCAAGATGAGACCAGAACTTGAAGCTATTCAAAAGAAGTATGGACACGATCAAAGATTAGTTCAGCAAAAGACCAACGAAATTTATAAAAAATATCAATTTTCTATGATGAGCAGTTGCTTGCCAATGCTCATAACAATGATTCTTCAATTTACAGTTTTCTTGACTTTGTGGAATTCTTTGCAATCTGTTTCAAATTATAACATTGTAAATCAATATGAAAATATGAAAAGTCTTTATGCAAATGTTATAGTTTTAAACGAAGATGAAGGATTGAAGTCAACACTCAATGATCTTGCAGGACAAGAATATCAGTTGAGTGCAAATGTAGATTTTGAAAACAACACTCTTGAAATTGTGATTACTAGACCGGATGAAGCTCCAGATGTTAGATCATTTCAGTATCAAAACACTTGGACAAATCAAGATATATATGAATTGTTGAAAACATATATAAATGTTCCACAAGAAGAGCCTACAGAAGAACCTTCAACAGAGACACCATCTGAAACAACAAGTTTGGCAGAAGGAGAAGAAGGCGGAGAAATTCAACCAACAGAGCCAGTTATTGAATATGTTGACACAGGATTTAATGATGTTTTCAAAACTTTAGCAGAAGAAACTGTTGAAAAATATTATGTTGACACACAAGAAGGATTTTTGTGGATTAAAAACATTTATAAAGCAGAATCTCCAACAAGTCCACTCTTTACAAAAAGTGAAATAACAAATTATTTGTCTAAATATTACACCGAAGAAGAAAAAGTTGAAGAAGAAGCAAATGACTATGAAGGACAAATCTTTGATTATGTTGTTGCCGGAATTGATACAAAAGAATTGGGACTTAATGGTTATTACATTTTGACAATTATTGCTATTGTGACATCTTTCCTTTCTATTTGGCTTTCAAACAAATTGATGAAAAAGAAAGATCAACCTGCAACCCAAAACGGACAAGCTGGTGGAAAAATGATGTATTTCATTATGCCAATAATCATAGGTATCTTTACATTTATGTACACAAGTTTGTTTGCAATTTATTTGATTGTTGGACAAGTTGTTATGATTGCTCTTACACCACTTACAACTTTGATTGTAAGAAAATGGCTTGAAGCAGAAAGCAAGAAGAAAAAAGAAAAAGATGTAATCGAAGTTGATTACAGAAGAAAAGATAAATAAAAGAAGACGGGTGACCGTCTTTTTTTAAAGGTTTGTTGTCAAAGCATTCCAGGTGTTTTTCCCTACAATGCCATCAACAGACAAATTGTTTTCTTGTTGAAATTGTTTTACAGCATTTTCAGTTCTGCTCCCAAAGATCCCATCAATTGTGCCAACTGGGATAAGATAACTTTCTAATAGTTGTTGTAAAAATTTTACATAAGAGCCAGAATATCCGCGTTTAAGAAGTGGATAATCAGGAAGATTTAGAAGAGTTTTCCAAGTGTTTTGTCCGACCAATCCATCAACAGATAAACCATTTTTCTGTTGAAAATCTCGAACGGCTTTTTCTGTGTTAGCACCAAAAATTCCATCAACAGAAAGGTTGTATCCAAATTGATTTAATATGAATTGCAACAAGAAAACAAAGTTGTTGCTGCTACTTCGTCTCAAAAGTGGATAGTTTGAAAGATTGTCTCTTGGAAGATAACTTACTCCCAAATAATTGCATACGCCGTGGCAAGCTTCCTCCCCTACTTCAGTTTGAAAGAGTGGATTGATCATAAGTTGTGCTTCTCGCAAATTTGTCATAAAGCCCGCTTCAATCAAAGAAGAAACACAATTTACATTTGATAAAACTCCAACATCCAAAGTTTTTACACCTCTGCCGTTTTGTGAAGTGCCTTGCACAAGTTCGGCATACAAATCTTCTGCAAGGCGTTTGCTTTCTGATGATTTTGGATTTGATGGAGAATAAAAGACTTCCAAACCGGATGCAGAATTAAAAGTTGTGCCAAAAGCATTATAAGCAAAAGTGACAAGCAGTGTCAGATTTTGTCTGTTTATTCTGGTCACTCTTGTGCTTATTGAAATATCGTTTAGTTCTGGCTTTACATCATAAACAGAAAAGCCTTGTCTTAAACAAGCTTCAATAAATTTGTTTTTTGCTGCTCTGTTAAATTCGTTTTCATATATTTGTCTATTCAATCCAGGGACAACAGGAGTTCTTTTTCCTGCTGTTGGTGGATTTACGCCGTGTTCGTCATTTGCACCTATGTAATAATTGTCATTTGCCATAATTTCTCCTTTCAATTCTATTTATATGAAAAACAACAACAAAAGGTTTCTGGTTGATATTTTATGTCAATTATGGTAGAATGAAATTGGAGAGATAGTATGGAAATTATTGATGGAAAAATGTTGGCTAAAAGCATAAAAGAAAAGGTAAGAGAAGAAGTTTCTTCCAAATTTCTTGATAAAGGTAAACAGCCACCTTGTTTGGTTTGCATAATTGTAGGCGATGACAAAGCAAGCAAAGTTTATGTAAACTCAAAGAAAAAAGCTTGTGAAGAATGTGGAATAAAATCTTTGATTTATCAATTTCCAGAAGATACAACAAAAAAATTTCTTGTAGAATTTTTAGAGAAATTGAACAAAGACAAAGATGTGTCAGGTGTTTTGGTTCAATTACCACTACCTAAACATCTTGACAAAGACAGAGATGAAATCATAAATACAATTGTTCCTGAAAAAGATGTTGATTGTCTTACTTATGAAAATTTAGGGAAACTTTATTCTGGAGATCAAACTATTGCACCTTGCACTTCAACAGGAATTATGAAGATTTTTGAAAGCAAAAACTATGATTTAGATGGCAAAGATGTTGTGGTTATTGGTAGAAGTTTGCTTGTTGGGAAAAGTGTTGCAACATTGATTCAAAGCAAAAATGCAACTGTTACAAATTGTCATAGTCATACAAGAAACTTGAAAGAAAAATGCAAAAATGCAGATGTCTTGGTTGTTGCTGTTGGAAAACCAAAGATGATAACCAGTGATTATGTAAAAGACGGGGCTTTTGTTGTTGATGTAGGTATAAACAGAACAGAAAGTGGACTTGTTGGAGATGTCGATTTTGAAAATGTAAGAGACAAATGCTCTTATATAACCCCTGTCCCTGGTGGAGTTGGACCATTGACTGTGGCTTGTTTAATGGAAAACACATTGATTTTGCACGAGAAAGAACATTGCAAAAATATAGAAGACAAAAAAGAACATAATTGATTAAAGAAATATTAGATAAAAATAAAAGATAGCGAGTTGAATTCACTATCTTTTTTGTTTATATAATAAGAAATGTTTATTCTAGTACAAATGTCATTTTTACTGGGTTGTGATCAGAATACATAAAGTCTGTATCTATGTTGTTAACCAAAGAAACTTTAACATTGTCAGAAACAATAAATCCATCAATTACAACAGAGTAATTTACACCTTTTTCATAAGGTCTGTCTGTTGAACGGCAAGTTGGAGCATTTGTGCTGGTTGCAAAAGAGAAACCTTCTGGAATGTCTTCTTCTTTTATTTGAGCAACCCATTCTGGAACTTTTTCTTGTGTTTCAAAAAGATTTAAACTGTTTGCTATGTCGTGATTCCAATCGCCACCTGCAATAACATAATTTCCTTTTGAATATTCTTCTTCCAAAACTGCTTTAAGCATTTCTAGTTGCAAAGCTCTGATTTTTCCGCCTTCATCGTAAGCACTCATATGCAAATTTATCAAAACCAACTCTTTGTCTGAACCATCTATTTTTAATCTGTTTACTTGGAAGCATCTGTCCAAATCGAAGAATTTGTTGAAGAAGCCATTGTCAACAGGAAAAGATCTTCTTACGCTTTCAGATACTTGATATTTTGAAAAAGTGGCAATTCCGGCATTGACAGCTCCATGAGGATTTGTCAAAGGATAAAACAAATAACCACTATGAAAATTTGAAGCAAAAATAGAAGCATAATCTGTGAAAGAATCTTGAAGCATTTCATATTGATTTACAAAAAAACTTCTGTCTGCTTTTGTGTCAACTTCTTGAAAAAATGCAAAGTCTGTGTTTTGTTGTAAAATTGTTTGAATTGCACCATTGGTATTGTCCAAAACTGTTTGTTTGTCTTTTGCACGACTTCCACTTCCACTTGTTTTTGTTCCGTCAAGCATTTCTCCTGTATCCATAAAGAAATCAAAATCTTGAGAATATGCACCAAATCCGATGTTGAAAGTTGTGATTGAATATTCTTCATTTAAAGAAATTTGCTGAACTTGGTTGTTTTCTATTTCTAAAACTTGATTGTCTTCAATTCTGTAATATGTACAACTTAGGTATATAACATAACCAGCAAGCACAAGCAAGATTAGACCAATAATTGACAGCAAAGTAAAACAAATTATTTTTAATGTTTTCTTTAATGTTGGATTCATAACCATTCCCCTTGATATAAAAAGTATAACACATCAAAAAATCAATTCAAAATGTAATTATAGAAAATAATGTGTTTTGTTTTGTTATATATTTAATATGTATTATAATCATATCAAGAAGGAAAGGAGGAAAGATTATGAAATTAACAGCCGAAGAAAAGGCTATACTGGAAGGGAAAGAAGGCAAAACCAAAGCAAAAATTATGCAAACTTTGGTTGAGTTTGGTGATTTGTTTGGTGCAGAAGAGTTTGTCCCAGTGACAACACAAGGACATCTTGTCACTTCTTTTGGTATTGGACTCTTGAAGCCTGTGTATCGCATTATGGATGAAATTATTGATGCGGGTTTGAAAACAGAATATCCATTTACTGTTGACCCTAGACCAATAGATTACAAAAATGTAAAATGTGGACTTTTAAACAAATTGATTTTCAGCAAAATAATGTATTCTCAACAAAAACATTATGAAGAGCAACTCTCAAAAATTGGATTGAAAAACAAAGATGCTTTCACTTGCACTTGCTATTTGAAAGAAGTTGGAAACACTCCAAAATATGGAGATGTTTTATCTTGGGCAGAAAGCAGTGCAGTTGTGTTTGCAAACTCTGTCCTTGGTGCAAGATGCAACCGTAACAGTGGGATGCTTGATATCTTTGGAGCAATTTTAGGCAAAGTCCCTAAATTTGGACTACTTACTGATGAAGGCAGAAAAGCAAATTGGATAATTGAAGTCAAAACAACAAAACTTCCTGAGGCACAAATTCTTGGAAGCGCAATTGGTATGAAAGTTATGGAAGATGTACCTTATGTTGTTGGGCTCGACAAGTTTTTGGGAACAGAATTGACCGACGATGTTGTTTCTTACTTAAAAGACTTTGGTGCAGCAACAGCATCAAACGGAGCTGTTGGACTTTATCACATTGAAAAGCTTACCCCTGAAGCAAAGAAGTATGGAAAGAAACTTATAAATGAAAATGCAAAGAAGTATGTGATTGATGATGCAGAACTTGAAAGAGTTTATAAGAGTTATCCTATTATGTGGAAAAATCCATCTGCTAAACCTTCATTATGCTTTATTGGTTGCCCTCATTTGACTTATGAACAACTTATAAATTGGACACACAAAATAGAAGAAAATTTGAAATTGAGCGGAAGAAAAAAAGTTAAAGTCAGAACAATAATGACTTCTGCTCCTGCTGTTGTAAAGAAATTTGAGACAACAGAAGAATATAAAAAACTTAAATCTTTTGGAATCAAATTGTCATCTATTTGTCCATTGATGTATACAAACAATCCTATTGCTGGTGGAAAACCAATAATCACAAACAGCAACAAATTGAGAACTTATTCAAAGTCGAGATATTATAAAGATGACGATATTGTCAAAATTATTTGTGGGGTGAACTAATATGGCAAAGAAAGTTTTTAAAGGTAGAGTAATTTGCAAAGGAACTTATGAAGGAGAAGCTGTTGTTTCTCATCAAGGATTAAATACTTTGGCAACATTTCAAAAATCAGCGTTGAAGAACGCAAAGAAAGTTATTGGCTCAGACCAAAACAATCCAGATGTTTATGGAAAAAATTTGACAGGGATTGCATTGATATTGCCTCAAACAATTGGTTCCACAACTGGTGGACTTGTAATTCAAACAATTTGTCAAATGGGAATAAATCCAGCCGCACTGCTTTTTAGCGAAGAGATAGATTCTTTGGCGGCAAGTGGAGTGATACTGGCAAAAAATTGGGAAAACTCAAAAATCATTGCCATTGACAAACTGGGAAAAGAAATCTTGTCAGAAATAAAAACTGGAGATAAGATTTCAATCTCTGAAGACGGAACTGTTAGACTTGTAAAATAAAAGTGAAAACAATTTTTCACTTTTTTTTATTTGATATTGAAAAGGAAAAATGGTTGTGTTATTATATAGGAATGAAAAAATTGATGAGAAATATTTTAGAACAAACATTAACTTTTTATAAAGTATCTAGCCAAGCTATAAAAACAAAAAAAGGGCTTCGACTTGATGACAAATTTTATGATTTGCTTTCAAAAAAAATAGGCAAATATGAGACAGGAAAATTTATTAAACTAAAAGAAACAAAAGGATATTGTTATTTTTTTGCGCTCATTCTTGCAAGAGCTATGCCCGGATGTAAATTGCAAATTGGGACCTTGCATAGACTGGATAGAAATGTAAGAGATTGTTATTATGAAGAGTTTGAACATTCTTGGGTGGAAAAAGGGAATTTTGTTTATGACACAACCACTAAAATGATTTTTGATAAAGAATTTTATTATAAAAATTACTACGCAGAAGTTTTGAAGACCATAGACTTTGAAGAATTGAAAGACACAGAAACATTTTGCAGTTTGGGAATAAACGCAATAAAAAACAGACCTGAACTTACGGACAGTCTGTTTTTATGTGAAGAAATGAAAGAAGTTTCAAAAGACAAATTTAACAAAAAAATGGAAGGTGTTTATGATTCTTCAAGCAAGAAAATTATTCTTGAAAAGTTTGAAAATTTTTGCAACAGAAGATAAAAAATCATACTATTTTTCGACACATTACATATTTGGAAAACATATAAAATATTTCGACAAAATTTATAAATAATAGTAAAAATTAAATTGTAAAATTTTGAAATTTTTATTTACTAACGCTTTAAAGTGTGTTATACTTACACAGTGTTTCTTCAAAAAAACTTATAGATTCCTTTGAATGAAGAGCATAGAAATTTAACTGGTCTGATATTACAATTACAGCTTTTCGTTTAAGCAAAATTTTTTTATTATTAGTAAAAATTTTACATTGAGTGTAAAAGTTTTTTGTTGCTATGTGAGATTGGTTTTAAAAGGAGGAAATATCTGTGGACGATAAAGAGTTGTTGAATATGAGAAGAATTATCAAACTCACATTGATTCGCATTGGTATCAGATGTGATTTGATTGGCTTTAGTTATTTATGTTTAGCAATTGAGATGGTTGTTCAAAACCCTAAACTAATTCACAATTTGTGCAAAGGACTCTATATTGAAGTTGGCAAGAAGTTTAATGCAAACAAAGAGAATTGCGTTGAAAGAAGTATTAGACACGCCATTGAAAACACCTACATAAACAAAAGTTTCGCTGAATTAAACAAAATGTTTAAAACTCAACTTTATACAATTGATGACAAACCAACAGCAGGAGAACTTATTCGTTTAGTAGCAGAATATTATAACTTGGGTTTATACAAAGATAGTTTGGTCGTATCTTAGCTTAAGAACATTTATGTAAATGTTCTTTTTTTTATAATTGTCTTGTAGCATTTATATCAAAAGCGGTATGATTTGGTCTTTTTACAAATCTTCTTAAAGCATTCATTGATTCTTGAGAAAGATGCATAGGCTCAAATCTTTTTCTTGTAAGTTGAATATGAACAAAACTCAACAAAGATTTTATTTTTACAGGACGCAACTTGAGATTGTTTTTGATCATTGGTGTAAGATAATCATTTAAAGGTTTTCTGTTTTTTTGTCTTTTATAGTCCGCTTCCAAATAAAATTGCATATTTTTGTCTACAACTTTAAGACCACCAATTTTCATTTGTTTAAGTTTTTCTCTGTCTGCTTTTCCATTTCTAAAAGGTAAAACATTTTTTCCATCAGTATAAGTGCTTAAACAATCCAATGTTGAAGTTTTGCAACCCTTCACTTTTCCATAACTTTCTACATAAGAAAGAAGTTGTTTTCCAATGCCTAAAGATTGATATTTGTCCAAAACCTTGATATAGTCAATATGAATATTATGAGAACGCTTGTAAACGCTTATATTTGCAAAACCTATTAATTCAGTCTTAAACAAATAAAAAGGTTTTCCATTTTGTTTAAATTCATCTAAATAAAAAGTGACAGCAGTAACGACAGTCTTACTGTTGTAAATAAGGAAAATTTCTCCCTTTGAAGTTTCTGCCCAACCATAACATTCTCTTTTAAATCCAGGCATACTGTTTATATAATCAGCTATTTTTAAAATCAATGTTGGAGTAATTTCTTCTCCGCCAACCATTTTTCTCATAATTTATCTCCTAACATATCTAGTATAGCAGAAATTAAGAAAAATGCAAGATGAAAAAAACATCTCAATCAAGAGATGTTTTTGTTTTTTTATTGAATTATAATTTCCCAGCAACGTCCCAAGCACGCCAAATAACAGTTCTAAGGTTTCCAACTTTAAGAGCGTCACCTACAATATGAACATGTTTGCTTTCTTTTGTGAGTGGTGCAGGATTGTAGCCAATAGCAGTGATAACTGTGTCAGCTTTGACTTCATGTTTGTTTCCGTCTTTATCCAAAACAACAACGCTGTCTGGATTGATTGTTTCAACTTTGCTTTCAAGGTAAACAGGGACTTTTTTGTAGTTGAAATAATCTCTAAGGTAAGAAGAGTTTGCAAGGCAAAGACCACTTACAGCCATAAGGTCATTTTTAGCTTCAACAATGACTGGCTTTTTGCCTTGAAGGAACAAATCATAAGCAATTTCACATCCAGTCAAACCGCCTCCGATGATAACAACATTTTCACCAGCTTTTGAATTGTCGTTGAGATAATCAATCGCATCAATACATCTTTCGCTTCCTGGCAATCTCAATTTTCTTGCTTTTGCACCTGTTGCGATGACAATTTCATCAGCATCAAGTTTTGAAAGGTCAGTGATTTCTGTGTTGTATTTTATGTCAATGTTCATTTTCTCCATTTGACGACGATACCATTCAATCAATTGTTTGTCTTTTTCTTTAAAAGAAGGAGCTGCAGCAGGAATGAACACACCACCAAGTTTGTCAGTCTTTTCATAAATAGTGACTTTATGTCCTCTGATTGTGGCAACTCTTGCAACTTCCATTCCGCCAATTCCGCCACCAATAATGGCAATCTTCTTTGATTTTTTAGCAGGTTTCAAGTCGTACTTTCCACCGTCCATAGTCATAGGATTCAAAGCACATCTTGCCATGTGAGCAGAGTCTTCCATTTTTGCATCACAAGCAACACCCTTATAGTGAGCAAGTGCAAAGCATCCGTTATGACAGCAGATACATGGCATAATGTCTTCCAATCTGTCTTCTTTAAGTTTTGTCACCCAATGGCTGTCTGTCAAGAATTGACGAGCAACACCCATTGCATCAATTTCACCATTTTTGATTGCTTTTGCAGCAACATCAGGATCCATTCTTCCTGCACAAACAACAGGGATATCAACAAATTTTCTTATGTGAGAAACATCAGCGAGGTTGCAGTTTTGTGGCATATATTCTGGTGGATGAGCCCAATACCAAGCATCGTAAGTTCCGTTGTCAGCGTTGAGCATATCATATCCAGCATCTTGCAAATATTTTGCAGCTTTTTCGCTTTCTTCCATTGTTCTACCGATTTCTTTGTATTTTTCTCCTGGGATAGCACCAACACAGAAATCTTTTGTTTTACTTACAACAGAATATCTAAGAGAAACAGGATAATCTTCTCCGCATTCTGCTTTGATTGCTTTTACAACTTCTGTTGCAAAACGATATCTGTTTTCAAAACTTCCACCATATTCATCAGTTCTGTGATTTGTGTATGGCAAAGTGAATTGATCAAGAAGATATCCTTCATGAACAGCGTGAACTTCAACGCCATCTACTCCTGCCTCTTTGCAAAGTTTTGCAGTTTTAGCAAAAGCTCTGATCATTTGTTTGATTTCTTTCAAAGACAACTTTCTGCAAGTAAATCCTTCAACCCAACGAGAAGGCAATTCACTTGGAGAAGCGGTCAAACGAGACAAATCAATGATTGGTTTCAACATTCCTCTAAGCACTCTGTTTTTAATGATTGGTGCCATATTGTTTGGAACAGAGAAAGAACGGCCAAATCCAGCAGTCAACTGAACAAACAACTTTGCTCCTGTTTTGTGCAATTCTTCCATATAAGGTTTCAATTTTCTGAAAGCGCCTTTTGCTTTGTAAAGCCAACGGTTTCCAATCAAATTTCTAAGTGGAGCAATTCCAGGAATGATAAGTCCAACATCGTGTTTTGCAAGGTCCATAAAGAAATCTGCGGCGTCTTTGTCAAAATGATGAGGTTCCATCCAACCAAACAAAGAAGTTCCACCCATAGGACAAAGGACAATTCTGTTTTTGATTTCACAGTTTCCTATTTTCCAAGGTGTAAATAATGGTTCGTATTTTTTGTTCATTACATCCTCCTTACCTTTTAAATTGCTGTAAAAAATTCACAATTTAATTCTGAAATAATTATAACATAAAAAATTTTATTTCCTAATTATTTTAATATAAAAAATAAAATTTATTATATATTTTATAAACTTGAAAAAGATAATAATATTTGTTAAAATAATAAGCGAAAGGATGAGATTATGAAATCTATTTATAAATATTACAAAGAAAGGCTTATTGAGATAAGCGGGAAGAACAGAAGTTTATATTCAAAAAACATAAGCAAAAAATATTCTTATGACATTGGGGAAATTATTGGAAAAGATTCAGATGAGTTCCAAGAATTTTTTACGTTTCTTTGGAAAGGTAAAAGAAGCAGTTATGCTCTGATAAAAAAAGAGAACAAAGAAAAACTGTATAAAACTTTTGATTTGGAAAACAAAATAAAAACCTCTTTTAAAGACACTGCCAAAATGTCAGTTGAAGAAAAGAGAAACGAAAACTTGAGAAGAGAAAGATTAAAGAGAGAAGAAGGAAAGAAAATAATCACATCTCAAGTTTCTGCTTTGAAAACATTGAAAAGAGAGATTGAAGAGTTTTCTAAAGAAACAGGAAGATACGAACTTTTTGTTGGTTATCCTTTTGTGACAGGACAACTCAGCAAAGATATTGTCATCAAAGCCCCTCTTATTTTGTTCCCTGTTGTGATAAACATTGAAAGTGACACAACTGTTTCAATCGAAGCAAAGCCAGACGAACTTGTGCAGTTTAACAAAGTTTTGATGCTTGCTTATGCAAAAGAACACAGGCTCAACAACGAAGGAATGATGATGGAATTTGATAATCTTGTAGATTACAAATTGAAAAGCATAAGTGATGTTCTTGATTATTTGTCAGCTTATGGATTTAAGTTTGAACAAGACAAAAACTTTGAAGATGGGTTGATTAGATTCGCAGACATAAATGAAAACTCTTCAAAGTTTGGAGATTTGAAAGTTGTAAATTCTTGCGTGATTGGTCGTTTTCCACTTGCAAACTCAATCTATAATGATTATTCAATTTTAGAGAAAAAACATTTGTCTTCCTTGGCAATTGAACAACTTTTGCAAGGTAAAAATGTCAAGAAAAACAAAAAGTTTGATCAGAGAATTTATACCATAAATGATCTTGATTATGCACAAGAAAACGCGATCAAAAAATTGAATGAATATGGAAACATGGTCATTTATGGCCCACCAGGAACTGGTAAGTCTCAAACCATTGTAAACATAATTTCTGATGCCCTTTGCAAAGACAAAAAAGTTTTGGTTGTTTCTCAAAAGAAAGCCGCTCTTGATGTTGTTTTCAATCGTCTCAAAAACTTGAATTCAAAATGTATGTTTATTACGGATGCGGAGAAAAACAAGATTGATTTTTATGAAAGATGCAATCAAATGCATCAAGCAATCTTAAATGAAAACAAATCAGAAACATCAAAAGATGCCTTTGATGAAGTAGAAAACAATTTGCAGAAAGAAGTAAAAGAACTTGAAACGATTTCTGACACATTGTTTACAAAAACTCCTTTTGGACTTTCTTTGCAAGAGATGTATACAAATTCTGCCAAGATTGGAAAAAGAAGTTATGATTACGAACTCTACAAATTGATGCTCAAAAACAAAGAATTGATGTCGATGAATTATAAAAGTTTGGCTTCAACTTTGAGAGTGATAAAAGAGAAAAACAAAGCTAATTTGTATTATAGATACATAGAACTCAAAAAGAACAACCCATTGATTGATCACATCAAACCTGATGTTGAAATACATGTCATCAATCAAATGAAAACCTATTTGAAAGAAGTTATTCAAAAGAATATTGTTCCTTTTGACACTGCAAAGCACAAACACGCACGCCAACTTTTGATTTATATGACAGAAAACGATGTTGAAGATGTCAACGAGATGAAACCTCTCATCAAAATGATTTCTTCTGTTGAAAACAAAAAGTTGTATGATCGTTTGACTTGGGCAAAAGTTTTCTTCCCGGCATATCCAATTGTAAAAAACAAAATTGATAAGAAGGAAGAAGAAATTGCAGAAAGTTTGAAATCAACAATGCAAGAGATAAACAGTTATGTTGAAAATTATTCTTTGCTCAACAAAGTGCTTGACAGAAAAGGATATTTGATGACTGTTGACAACTTGATAAACGGAAATTCAATCTTTGTGAAATTGCTTCTTGGCGCTCTTGGAGATTATCTTGAAATCAGAGATATAAACGTTTCTTTGCAAGGACTCACTGACGATGAAAGAACGATTTTGAACTTTGCTTATGAAAACTCAAAGACTGCAAAACAATACAGAGATGTTGTAGATAAAGTTTTGCAAATAAGAGTTTATCACGAAGCAATAAAATATGAAGAACAAAACAAAGACAAATTGTCAAAGATCATTGACTTTGAAAATATTAGAAACAGAATTTTGTCTCTTAAGAATGATGAGAAAGCAATTTCAAACAATATTTGTCTAGATAAGTTTAAGAGTGAATATGTTGAATATTTCAACAACAACCCAGAAAGTAAGAACTATCTTTATCAAATCACAAAACAACAAGGCCTTTTGCCAATAAGAAAGATGATGGATTTGTATGGAGAATTTTTGTTGAAATTGTTCCCATGCTGGTTGTTGTCTCCTGAAAGCGTTTCAACAATTTTCCCATTGAAAAAAGAGATGTTTGACATAATTTTGTTTGATGAAGCAAGTCAGGTGTTTATAGAAAACACATTGCCAACAATTTACAGAGGAAAACACATAGTTGTTGCCGGAGACTCTAAACAGCTTAGACCTACTGCAACATTTGTAAAGAGATATATGGGAAATGACAGTGATGAAGAACTTGACCTTGCAACCCAAGCAGCACTTGAAGTTGAAAGTTTGCTTGACCTTGCAACATCAAGATTCAACAGCACAAATTTGACATACCACTATAGAAGTAAAAATGAAGAGTTGATTGATTTTTCAAACTATGCATTCTATGACGGGAAATTGCAAATTGCTCCAAACATTTCAAAGAATGTTGGAAACAAGCCAATTGAAAGAATCAAAGTAAATGGCAAATGGATAGGCAGAAGAAATCAAGAAGAAGCAAATGCTGTTGTGTCTCTTTTGAAAAAATTGATTAAGAACAAGAGAAACAAATCTTCAATCGGAATTATCACATTCAACACAGAGCAAGAAAATGCCATTGAAGATGCTATTGATTTGGAATGCAATAAAGACTCTGCTTTCCGTGACGCTTACATAAGAGAACAAAACAGAAAAGAGAACAATGAAGATACTTCTATTTTCATTAAGAACCTAGAAAATGTTCAAGGTGATGAAAGAGATATAATTATTTTCAGCATTGGTTATGCACGCAACGAATATGGAAAAGTTGTTGCACACTTTGGTCCATTGTCAACAGAAGGTGGAGAAAATCGTTTGAATGTTGCTGTGACAAGAGCTAAAGAAAAAATTTATGTTGTCACAAGCATAGAACCAGAAGAATTGTTGGTTGAAGGGACAAAAAATGCTGGACCAAAAATCTTTAAGAGTTATCTTAAATATGTAAGAGCTGTTTCAAACAAGAAAAACAAAGAAGTGCAATACATTCTTGACAGCTTCAAACCAGCATTACCACAAACCAAAGAAGAAGTTGTTTTAAATCAAATAGAAGATGAGATAAAAGAAGAACTTGTCAAACTTGGTTATGATGTTGAGACAAATTTGGGCAACACAAACTACAAACTTTCACTTGCTGTTTATGACAAAAAATTGGACAGATATTTGCTTGGAATAGAATGTGATTATGCTGCCTACAAGAGCAGTGACTCCATTTTGGAAAGAGATGTTTACAGAAACAAATTCCTTGAATCTCGTGGATGGAACATTATGAGAGTTTGGAGCCGTGATTGGTGGTTAAACAAAGACAAAGTGATAAACAATATTGTAAAACAAATCAATGCAAACAAAAAGAAATTTACAAAGTAAAATTTTAGAGGTTGAAATGAACATAAGAAGAGCAACTGCAAAAGATGCAAAACAAATTGTTTATGTTGCAAACAACGCCTTCGAGCCAGTGCGCTATGAAGGTTATGATTTCAAACAGACAATGCCAATTGTTTACAAAAACAAAGATTTTGTGAAAACACATTTTGTCTGTGAAGAAAATGGAAACATTATTGCAACCGCAGGCAACATAATAAGAGATTTAAAAATTGGAGATGTTGTTTGCAAATTTTCAAATGTTGGAACTGTGTCAACTTTGCCAAAACATCAAGGCAAAGGTTGTATGACAATGATTATGAAAGAAATTGAAAAAGAAAACATTGAAGAAAATGTTGCTTTTTCCATTTTGACAGGAGATAGAAAAAGGTACAACCATTTTGGTTATGAAAAAGCAGGCTTTGTTTATATGCTTAATGTAAACAAAAAATTGTTGAATGTGAAAGAATGCCCAGAGATTTCCATAAGTGAATATAGAGGCAAAAATGAAGATGATGTTTTGTACGAAATCTATGCCTCAAATGACAAAATAAACTTAAGAAGTAAAGAAGATTTTAGCCTTGGATTGAAGTCAAGAAAACACAAAATTTATGTAATAAAGATTGCAGACGAAATTGATGGCTATTTTACACTTGACAGAGAAGGAAAGTCAGTTGATGAATTATATTTGCAGGACATAAACTTGCTTGAAAGTGCTGTTTGCTCAATCTTAAAAAGATTAGGAAAAGAGCAAATGGCGTTTAAAGTAAATCCGCTTGATAAAGAATATTTTGACATTTTGGAAAAGTTTTCTGAAGAAGTTGAGACCATTGACGAGATACATTTCAAAGTCTATGATTTGAAAAAGTTTTTGGAAATGCTGTTTGAGTTAAACAAAAAAATCAAAAAGTTTGAGAACAGAAAATACATTTATTCTGTCGATGACAAGACATACAAAATAACAATCAAAAACAATAGGATAAAAATAAAAGAAGGGAAATATACTTCACAAAAAAGTTTTAGTATGGGAGAGTTTTTAAGATATATTTTAAGTGCAAACAACAGTTATGAAGAAAACAAACTGACAATGATCTTTGCCTTAAACTATGTTGATTTGTTTTAATTTGATAAAAAGGAAAACTCCTAAAAAATAAAAATTTTTGAAATCTATCAAATTTTTGTGGACAAATAAAATCTTTTGATATATTATATAGGTATGAAAAATTTATTCCAACAACAAAACAATGATATGTTTTTATTGTAATGACCTTACAAATATGTTTTGTTGTAAAATAAAGAATATCGCAGAGAGCAACTAAATATATTTAGTTGCTCTTTATTTTTTGAAAAGGAGTGAGTATGAAAACTGAAATTGAAAAACTGTTTGGAAAGAATGTTTGCAGTGATGCAACCTTAAAAAAACTGATGCCAAGGAAATCATTTAAAAAGTATCAGGAACTCAAGCTTAATGGAGAAGAGTTAGATATTTTGACGGCAAGAAATGTTGCCAAAGCAATCAAAACTTGGGCCTTGAAAAATGGAGCAACACATTATTCTCATTGGTTTATGCCTCTTACAAACAAGACTGCCGAAAAGCAAGTTGCTTTTGTTGAAATTGACACAAAAGGAAAAATGATTGAAGACTTCGATGAAAAGTCTTTGATCAAAGGAGAGACAGATGCTTCAAGTTTTCCAAATGGTGGAAGCCGTATGACTTTTGAGGCAAGAGGTTATACAATTTGGGATTACACCTCCCCTGTTTTTATCAAAAGCGACAGTTATGGAAACAAAGTCGTATATATTCCTACTGCGTTTTTGTCTTATAATGGAACTGCGCTTGATGAGAAAACCCCACTTTTGAGAGCACAAGAAAATTTGAGTAGTCAGGCAATAAGAATTTTGAAACTTCTTGGATATAAAGATGTGAAAAAAGTTTCAATGTCCTTGGGTGCAGAACAGGAATATTTTTTGATCAAAACCGATGCTTACAACAGCAGATTTGATTTGAAGATGACGGGAAACACTTTGTTTGGTGCAAATGCCATAAAGTCGCAAGAAATGTGTTCTCATTATTTTGGAATGATACAAGATGACATAAGTGGCTTTATGAATGAAGTTGACAAAATTTTGTGGGAAATGGGAATAACTGCAAAGTTGCAACACAATGAAGTTGCTCCTTGCCAACACGAGTTTGTTCCAATCTTCAGCACAGTAAATGTTGCTTGTGATCAAAATCAAATAATTATGGAAACAATAAAAACTGTTGCAAAGAAATTTGGTTATACTGCGGTATTCAATGAAAAACCTTTCAAAAACATCAACGGAAGCGGAAAACATGCAAACTGGTCTTTGGATACAAACACTGGGATCAACTTGTTTAATTTGAAACAAAGTGATAAATTGCTTTTCTGCACATTCTTTATTGCAATGATAGAAGCAATTGACAGATATTACAAACTTATTCGCCTGTCTTGTTCTTATAGAAACAATGATTTAAGACTTGGAGGAGATGAAGCCCCTCCTACAATAGTTTCTGTTTTTGCAAGTGATTTCGTGCTTAACTTGATTGAAAGTTTAAACGGAAACAGCAAAGTTGACTTAAAGAAATCAATACTTAATGTAAGGGTTAAGAGCTTGCCTAAAATGGAAAAAGATTTCTGCGACAGAAACAGAACAAGTCCTTTTGCGTTTACAAACAACAAATTTGAATTTAGAATGGTTGGCTCTTCACAATCACTAAGTTTTCCAACAACTTGCATTTGCACAATGTTGTCAAAAGTTTTAAATGAATATGCAGATGCCTTAAAAGAAACTGCAACAAGGGAAGAGATTTCTAAGTTTATTAAAGATAGATATGAATTGCATAAACGAATAATTTTCAATGGGAACGGATATGACAAAGCTTGGGAAGAATTGGCACATAAAAGAGGTTTGATAAACTATAATGACGGATTGTCTATTTATCCAACATTGCTTGATGAAGACATTGTAGATCTTTTTGACAAAACAAAAGTTTTAGATTTGGAAGAACTCACCCTCAGACAAGCCACACTATATAAAAATTATTTTGATAGCGTTTTGGTAGAAGCAAAAACGATGACAGAAATTGTCAACAAAAAGATTTTACCAAGCATAGAAATATATATAGACTCTTTGAATACAGAAATAAAAACAAACAAAAGCATAAAAAATAAATTTGAAAAAGTTTATGAAGAACTTTATTCAACAAACGAAAAATTGACAGACATAATTTGCAAATTTTCAGAGCATGAAACTTTGGAAAAGAAAGTTTCTGTCATTAAAGAGATTATGAAAACTATGAAGAGTTTAAGAGCTACATATGACAATGTTGAAACTTTGTTGCCAAAAGAATTTATGCCATTTATCAATTACAATGAAATTTTGTTTTAATAAAAAAACTGATAGATTTCTATCAGTTTTTCTTTTCTCTTATTATGATTGAATCATACCATCTTTCTTGAAATTCAGTAAGTGCTCTTATTTGATCATCTGTATAATTTTTGCCATCTTTAACGACAATCAGTTTGTCATCATCATCGTTTGTTCTGTGAATAAGCGCAATAACTCTTCCTGTAAATGTTTTAAGAGGTTCAAACTCTCCAAGCACATAAACATCAAGTTCTTCACCATCTCCAGAAACTGTGTTTGGAATGTATCCATAATTTAATGTGTAAATAAATCCATATTTTGGATGTTTAGAACCAAGAGGTCTGTCCATAACAACATTTACAATTTTACCAATGTATTCTTCGTTCATAAATTACTCCTTTTTAGAAAAAATAGATTACCATTTTACAATAGAATTGTTTACAAAATGCCAGAAGTTTCCAGATTGAACAGGTTTTGATTCTGAATAAAAGTAAACAGTTGGATCGGTTGATAAGATGTATTCCTTTCCAGTAATAGAATTGAAATCATTTTCTGTTCCATAATAATAAATTTCTGACAAACTAAAAGAATGAGTAAAACCAATATTATTTACTGATGCAGGAATAACAATAAACTTTAAAGAAGAGCAAAGATCTAATGTGGAATCTCCAAGGGAAGTAAAAGAGCAATTTTTATCAAAGACGATATTTTTAAGAGACGAACAACCACCAAACACTCCATATCCAAACTCTTTGATGTTTCCTGGTATATGAATTGTTGTGAGAGATGTGCAATCAGCGAATGCTCCATTTCCTATTGATTCCAACATACTGTTGTCTTCAAAATCTATTGATTGAAGTCCATAACAAACATAAAACGCCAAATCGCCTATTTGTTTAACTGTTGAAGGAAAGTTTATTTTCTTTAAATTTTCGCACCCTTCAAAAGCATATTGACCAATGTATTCACATTTGCTGTTTTTATCAAATTCAACTGAAACCAAATATTCATTTGTTAAAAATGCAAAATCTTCAATTGAAGTGACATAATCAGGTATAACTATTGAATCAACAGTTTCATATGCAGATTTTAATCCAGTGATTTTGTATCCTTCACCAGAATCAAAAGAAAAGTAAGTTGACTCTGCATTGATCTGCCATTTAGCATTAAGAAAGATGTCTGTTTTGGAAGTTTCGCAAATTTCAGAAACAAGCTCATCTCCATTATACCAATCTACAAAATCATATTACAGAGAAAGTAATTATTTTTATTTTTTTAGTATTATTCATAAATCACCACCAAGTGAAGTATAGCATAAATAAAATTTTTGTGCAAAAAAAATTATAAATTACTAAGCAATTCAATTGCTTTATCTGGAATATTCCCATTAAAATCAATTCCTATATTTATAAGGAAGTTTGCTCCAATTTTGTTGGCTTTTTTAAGGTTTTCTTTTAATGTTTGAATATCTTTCCATTGTGGAAACTTTGTAAATCCCCATGATTGATTTAAGGTGCAACAGCACTCATATAAATTAGTAGGGCTAGGTTTTAAACCGTTGATGCTGTTAAAATCTGTGCAACTATCCAATTGAGTGATTGAATCTGGAATTTCATTATCACCAAAAGATACATAATCATAACAACCATTTCCAAGTCGAGAATTTATTAAACAATTTGGTTGATATTTTTTAACGAGATCATATATTTCTTTGCTTTGTTTTGATGTCAGAGTAAGAGGCATATCAAACCAAGCGGTCGCGATCTCTCCATAATTAGTCATCAATTCCTTTATTTGTGGAAGAGCTTTTGAATAAAAATATTCATCAAAATTTTTATTTTTATCCTTGAAGTCCCAATTGTTATCCCAAGAAGAGCCAGCACAGTTTTCTACTGGAGTTTTAAAGCCTCCTCCATTTCGTTCATGCCAATCTATATCTTGTGAATAATAGATGCCTAATTTTATTCCAAATTTTTTACAAGCAAGAGAAAGGTCCAGTAAAATATCTTTATTGTAAGGCGAAGAATCTACAACATTATATTTATCAATTTTAGAATGATACATTGCAAAACCTTCATGATGTTTTGCTGTGAAAACAATGTATTTATATCCATGTTTTTTCGCAAAACTTACAAGACCTTCTGCGTTAAAATTTACAGGATTAAAAATAGACGCAATTTTTTCAAGTGTTTTGTTTGGAATTTTAAAATAAGACTGTATCCATTCAGCATAATTGTCACATTGTTTGCTCTTAAATTCTCCGCCAAAATAGGAATATAACCCCCAATGAATCATGAGTCCTTTTTTAGCAGTTTTAAACCAACTTCCATTTCCATATTTACTATAATCGTGTTTCATATTATTAGTATATCATACAAAACAAACTGATAAAAATAATTTAACCAATTGTGTTTAATTGAATGAGTAAGTTATTATAAAAATTTATTCATTGTATTACTAAAATAAAAAATGCCGTTTGAGTTCAAACGACAATCTTTTGGCGGAGAGTTAGGGATTCGAACCCCAGGAGGCTGTTAACCTCAACGGTTTTCAAGACCGCCGCTTTCGACCGCTCAGCCAACTCTCCATGGCATTGCATTGTTATTATACACATTTTAAGGTTTAATTTCAACTATTTTTTTAATATTTTTTTATTTTTATTTTTTATTGTCAGTTTTTATAAAAGAAAGCTGACTGAAAAATGAATATGCTTTAGATTAAATTACTGCAATAAAAAAGAGTGGTATCTATATACACCGCTCTTATTTATTTTAATTATCTTATTTACAATCAAGAACAACTTTGATTGTGTCTTTTGGATTTTCTATAAGTAATTTGAATGCTTTTTTATAATCATCTAATTTAAATCTATGTGTAATAAATCCTTCTGTGATGAGTTGCTTTTTAAGCATCATATCTTTGACAATTTCAAACGTTGAAATCTTTTTTCCATTGAAGTCTTCCATTCCGTGGCTGTCTGCTCCTATTATATGAAGTCCTTGCCACCAAATTGGAGTTTCGTCAAATTTTGTTTTTGTCATTTGATAACCTATCTTTACAAGTGTGCCATGTGCTTTGAGCCATCTTAATGTGTCATTAAACAATGTTCCCTTCCCAACGCTGTCATATATAACATCAAAACCACCAAGCAACATTCTATTGTTTCCTTTTCCATACATTTTTGCACCTGTGGCTTTTGCAACGGCTTCATAAGAATCACCAGTCAATATTTCATCTGCTCCCAATTTTTTTGCAAATTCGTGTTTATTTGGGTTTCTTTCCATAACATAAATTTTGCATTTTGGTTGTAAAAGTTTGGCGAATTGGATAACATTTAAACCGATCATTCCGGCACCAATAACCAAAACTTTTTCATTTTCTTTTGGAACTCTTTTCAGAACTGCATGCAAAGAAACTGCAAAAGGTTCTACAAGAACAGCATCGTCATCAGACAAGCCTTCAACTGAAAGAAGTTGCCCTTCTGGGGCCAGGTAATAATCCCCCATCCCTGCACCTGCGTGGATGTTGTATTTGTTTGGTTCTCCATAATTTTCACAGTCAGCATAATCCCCTGCTTTGCACATTTCGCATTGTTCTGATTCGTTATAACCTTTCAAATCACAGCAAGCCATATATTTGTTCATGCAAACTCTGTCACCGACTTTAAACTTTTTGACTGCTTTTCCAACTTCAACAACTTCTCCGACAGTTTCATGCCCAAGGTATGTAATTTTTGAACAAGGAATAGGAAGAAATGCTGTGCTTGGACCTTGAGCACATTTATAAAATGTCATATCAGATCCACAAATTCCTGTTTCTATATTTTTGACTCTAACCCAATTGTCTGCAGGAAGTGCTGGATCTGGAAATTTTTTATATCTAATTGGTGAAAGACAACTGTGATATGCTTTTTTTGAAAAAGCAGAAAGAACTTTTATTATTGCGACTTTTGAAATTTTCCCTTCAAAATAAATTGTTTTCATAATTTTCTTATTATCCTTTTTTATAAAAACTTTTACATTTTTTGAATACTATTTTTGCAAGTTCTTCTGGAGTTTTATCTTTGCTGTTTAAAACTAAATCAAATTGAGATAGATCAGAGCAATCAATGTTGTATGTCTTTTTATAAACTTCTAGTTCGCTGTTCCATCTATTCATTGTTGTCTTTTTTGCTTCATCGTAATTGGTGTATTTTTCTCTACCAACCCTGTCAGAATTCACTAGTCTTCTTGCCATTTCATCTTCGTCAAGCTCTATAAAAACTTTGAAAGATTTAGGCAAGAAGTGCCAAGCTACACGGCTTTCAATTATAACATCTTGACCTTCAAATTTTTTTATAAAAGTTGGTATCTGTTTGTCCATATAAACATCAAATGATGGATCTGTCACTCTGAATGCAGTAAATTCTTCTATGCTCATTCCACGGTGTGCTGCTTCTTCTTTGAACATATCGCCCATGCTTATTCTTTTGAAATGGTAATCTTTTTCTAAAATCTTTGCAATGGTTGATTTTCCACTACAAGGTTTTCCAGTTATTGAAATTAACATAACAAACTTCCTTTTATTTTTGTTATGATAGCATAAAAACAATGCAATTCAAAACATTTAGTAAAAAAAGATTGAAGTTTTTAAGTAAATGTGTTAAAGTAAGAACAGAAAAGGAGATAGAAAAATGCATTCATGTGAAGGTACAGGAAAGAATATAGAACAAGCGATAAACAATGCCTTGTTGGAATTGAAAGCTGCAAGAGAAGATGTTGATATCAAAATTTTGAGTGAAGGTGGATTTTTGAAGAAAGCCAAAGTTTTGGTTTCTATATCAGACGATGCAATTGAAAAATATGAGAAAAGAGAAAAATTGAAAGAATCATTATTGAAAGACGATGTTGCTGATGAAGATTTTGCTGAAAACTTTATGAAACAAAAAGTCAGCAGTGAAAAACCAGTTGAAGAGAAGAAAGAAGAAGTAAGTGTAGAAGAAAAAGCAGAAGAGAAAGAAGAACCAGCTACAGTTGTTGAAACAAAAGAGAGAAGTGATAAAAAACTTTCTGGCGAAGAATTTTTGAATGGAGTTTTGCAAAGTCTTGGACTTGAAGGTACAATAGAAAAAACAGAAGATGACAGATTTGTTCGTTATCATTTGAATGGAGAAAATTTGAATGATTTGATTGGTCATCATGGAGAATGTATGCTTTCTCTTTCATACATTATGTCATTGGTTTGCAAATCAGAAAATAGAAAAAGAGTTGTTTTGGATATTGAAAACTATCGTGAAAAGAGAGCTGAGTCTTTGACTGCTCTTGCAAAAAGAGTTGCAAGCAAAGTTGTTAAATCTGGAAGATATTATAAGTTTGAACCTATGGATGCAAGTGAAAGAAAAATCATTCACACTGCCCTTCAAGATGACGAAAGAGTCACAACATTAAGCAAGGGAGAAGAACCACATAGATATTTGATTGTTTTCCCAAGAGAATATAAAGAAGACTAAAAGTATATCGCTGATATACTTTTTTTATTTAACGCTTTTATTTAAACAAAGCATTGATTGATTTTTGTTGTGTGTTTTGTTATAATAAAAGGCATGAAAGAAGATGTTATTGTTTCAGTTTCAACGCCTTTAGGTAAAGGTGCAATAGCAATTGTAAGAATGAGTGGACAAGAAAGTTTGGATATAGCACTCAGTATTTTTCATTCGGCTAAAATTTCTTCTGACTCAATAAAGCCAAGGTACATGTATTTTGGCAAATTAACTGTAGAAGAAAAGGTGTATGAAGAATGTTTGATGGTGTATTTTAAAGCACCATTTTCTTACACTGGAGAAGATATAGTCGAGTTTCAAATTCATGGAGGAGTTTTGCTTGCACAAAAAGTTGTGGAAGAGTGCGTTAAACATGGTGCAAGATTGGCAGAACCAGGAGAATTTTCTAAGAGAGCTTTTGTAAATGGGAAAATAACTCTTGATAAAGCTGAAGCAATTATTGGAGAAATAAATGCTGAAACTGAAGGAGAGCTCAAAAGTAGTTTGCAAATTACAAACGGGCAACTTGCCGAAAAGATTTCAAAAGAGCAAGATTTGATAAAAGAAATGATTGCAGAAATTGAAGCTGGACTTGATTACCCCGATGAAATTGACGAACTTGGTTTGACTTTAAATATTAAAGATAGGTTGAAGAAGATACAACAAACAAATGCAGAAATTTTGCAACAATCTAAGAGTGCAACATATTTGAAAAACGGAATCAATGTCGCTTTGGTTGGAAAAACAAATGTTGGGAAAAGTAGTTTGATGAATGCCTTGCTTGGAGAAAACAGAGCAATAGTAACCGACATTCAAGGAACAACGAGAGACAGCATTTATGAAAGCCTTATTTATAATGGTATAAAGATCAATCTTATAGATACTGCTGGGATAAGAGAAACGGAAGATGTTGTTGAAAGTATAGGAATTGAGAGAAGTAAACAAAATTTGCAACAAGCAGATTTGGTTTTGTTTGTTTTGGATGGAAGCGAAAAAGAATCAGATGAAGACAAACAAATTGAAAATTTGCTAAAGAATAAAAAATACATTACAATCATAAACAAAACAGACAAATGTAGAGTGATTGGAAAGAAGAAAAATGAAATAGAAATTTCTGCACTGACAAACAAAAATATATCTACTTTAAAACAAAAAATAGTCGATATGGTTATTGAGCAAGAAATTGATTTCAATTCTTTAATTTTGACAAACGAAAGGCAAGTAGGAATTTTGACTGAAGCTCAAAAAATCTTAAACGAGATATTGACAAAGGATGATTTGTCTTTGGATATTTTGTCTATGCTAATAAAAAAATTATGGCAAACTTTAGGAAAGATAACTGGAAATACAGAGAATGAAGATATCATTGATTTGATATTCTCAAAGTTTTGTCTTGGGAAATAGTGAGAGAAGAGTAAAATGGAAATAACAGAAGATTTTGATTCTATAGTTATAGGTGCAGGACATGCTGGCTGTGAGGCAGCATTGGCTTTGGCGCGCACAGGGAATAAGACATTGCTTTTGACAATAAGTTTGGATGCAATAGCTTTTTTGGCGTGCAATCCTTCTATTGGAGGAACCGCGAAAGGACAACTTGTTTCTGAAGTTGATGCCCTTGGTGGCGAAATGGGAATTATTGCCGACAGAACTGCTATTCAAATAAGAATGTTAAACAGAGGGAAAGGCCCTGCTGTGCAAAGCCTTAGAGCTCAGGCTGATAAAAATGCTTATCACACAGAGATGAAAAAAGAGCTTGAAAAAGAGAAAAATCTTTTTGTCAGACAAGGGGAAGCGGTAAGTATTGAGCTTGATGGAAATAAAAAACTTGTGACAACTGCTGTTGGGCTTACATATAGGGCTAACAGTATTGTTTTTGCAACTGGAGTCTATTTAAAAAGCGAAATAATTATCGGAAGCTACCGAGAAAAAGTTGGACCAAATGGATTTAAAAACAGTGCAAAACTTTCTGATAGTTTAAAGAAATTAGGTATAAAGCTTTTAAGATTCAAAACAGGAACGCCAGTAAGAATACACTCAAGAAGTGTTGATTTTGACAAAATGGAAGTTCAAGAAGGAGATGATGATATATTCTCTTTCTCATATATGACAGAAGGTAAAGTTGAAAATAAAGCAGTTTGTTATTTGACATATACTACCCCTACAACACACGAAATAATAAGAAAAAATTTGGATAAAGCTCCTGCTATTTCTGGAGAAATTAAGGGAATCGGCCCTAGATATTGCCCTTCTATTGAAACAAAAGTTGTTAGATTTGCAGATAAAGAAAGACATCAATTGTTTTTGGAACCAGAGGCTCTAAGCACAGATGAAATGTATTTGCAAGGCTTTAGCACATCAATGCCAGCCGATATTCAAAAAGATATGGTTCATTCTGTCATAGGACTTCAAAATGCAGAAATTATGAGAGATGCTTATGCTATTGAATATGATTGCATTGAGCCTACACAATTAAAGCCAACATTGGAATTGAAAGAGATAAACGGACTCTTCTTTGCTGGACAAATCAATGGAACAAGTGGATATGAAGAAGCAGCTGCACAAGGGATTATTGCAGGGATCAATGCTAGCCTTTACAATCAAAACAAAGAACAACTTGTTTTAAAGAGAAGTGATGGTTATATTGGCGTTTTAATTGATGATATTGTCACAAAAGGGACAAATGAACCTTACAGAATGATGACAAGCAGAGCTGAATACAGACTTTTGTTAAGACAAGATAATGCGGATATGAGATTGACTGAAATTGGAAGAAAAGTTGGTCTTGTAAGCGATGAAAGATATGAGAAATTTTTAGCGAAGAAGAAAAAACTTGCCGAAGTTGAAGAGAAACTTTCTGGAAAAGCAAAAGTAGATGAAAAACTCGTTGAATTGTTTGAAGAAAATGGTGAGAATGTTCCAAAAGAGAGTATGAAATATAGAGATTTGTTGAAAAGAAACAATATTGATATTTTCAAAGTGAACGATGTTTATCATATATATAATGAAGAAGATAAACCATATATGGAACTTGTCAACATAAAAATAAAATATGAAGGATATTTAAAACAACAGCAAGAAGATATAGACAAAATGTTAAAAAATGAAAATGTTGTCATTCCTGAAGATTTTGATTATAAAAACGCAAGAGGATTGAGAGAAGAAGCAAAGGAAAAACTTGCAAAGATAAGACCTTTAAATTTGGGACAGGCTTCAAGAATTTCTGGAGTGTCTCCTGCCGATATTTCAGTTTTGTCAATTTTGATTAAGAGAAAGTAATATGAAAGAATTAAAAGAAATTTTTGAAAAATATGGAATCATTTTAAATGAGCTTCAAACAAAACAATTTGAAGAATATTTTTCATTGCTTATCGAAACCAACAAGGTGTTAAACTTGACTGCAATCACGGAAGAACACGATGTAATAGTGAAACATTTTTTAGACAGTGTTTTGCCTGCAAACAATTTTCCGCAAAACGCAAAAGTAATTGATGTCGGAAGTGGTGCAGGTTTTCCATCAATTCCTTTAAAGATATTGAGACCAGATTTAAAAATTTGTATGATAGATAGTTTGAATAAAAGGGTAAACTTTTTACATACGGTTGTTGAAAAACTGAATTTAAAAGATATAAAAGCAGAGCATTATAGAGCAGAAGATTATGCAAAGAAAAATCGAGAAATTTTTGATGTTGCTACAGCAAGAGCGGTTGCTTCTTTAAACACTTTGGTAGAATATTTGCTCCCTTTTGTTAAAGTTGGAGGAAGTGCTGTCATTTATAAGTCTACGAAATTGCAAGAAGAGTTGAAAGAAGCAGAAAAAGCTGTACAGATTTTAGGTGGAAAAGTTGAAAAAATTGATAAATTCAATATTGCAGAAGATGAACTGGAAAGAGACATATTAGTTATCAAAAAAATAGCTCATACACCGATGAAATATCCAAGGGATAAAAACAAACCAAAAATTCAACCAATAAAATAAAAATATATTTAAAATGGGCATATTTTATTAAAATTTGCTTATTTTTCTTTATTTTTTAAGATATTTTATGTATAATTTTATAAAGGGAATAAATTAAATGGGAAAAATTATCGCATTTGCAAATCAAAAAGGTGGAGTTGGTAAAACAACGACTTGTATAAATGTTGCTACATATATGGCACTTATGGGCAAAAAAGTTTTGATATTGGATATTGATCCACAAGGAAACGCCACAAGTGCTGTTGGAATAAACAAAACTAAAGAATTAAAAACAATTTATGACTTAATTGATGGTGCGAGTTCATATGAAGAAGTAATTCAACCAACAATTATTAGCAATTTGTATATAATTCCTTCAACAGTTGATTTGGCCGGAGCAGAAGTTGAACTTATTCAATTGCCTCAAAGAGAAAAAATTGTAAAAAGAATTTTGGACGAAATCAAAGAGAGTTATGATTTTATTCTTATTGACTGCCCTCCTTCATTGGGATTGATTACTGTTAATGCTCTTACGGCAGCAGATAGTGTTTTGATCCCTATTCAGTGTGAATTTTTTGCATTGGAAGGTTTGACTCAATTGATGAACACGATCAGATTGATAAAATATCGAAATTTGAATCCTAACTTGGATATTGAAGGTGTTGTAATGACAATGAAAGATAAGAGATATAATCTTACAACACAAGTAAGCAATGAAATAGTAAAATTCTTTAAACAAAAAGTTTATTTGACGACAATTCCAAGAAATGTCCGTTTGGCAGAAGCTCCAAGTCATGGACTTCCAGTGGCATTGTATGACGCAAATTCAAAAGGTGCAGAGGCATATTTGAGCTTAGCAGAAGAGATATTAAAGAAGAATAAAGTTCCTTTCACAAAGATTTCAAAATTGAGAAAGATAAAGTTTAAAGGAGAAGAGAATGATTAGTAATAAAGGTTTAGGAAGAGGACTTGATGCTTTGTTTGGTGATTATAATCAAGATGATAGTTATAAAAATATAACCAACAAAATAAACAACAATAGCGGTGTTTTGGAAATAGATATAGCTAAAATTAAACCAAATCCAAACCAACCTCGTAAAAATTTTGATGAAGAAGCATTGAAAGAACTTGCTGCTTCAATAAGAGTTCATGGCATTGTTCAACCTATTGTTTTGAATCAACAATCAGACGGAACTTACCTTATTATTGCTGGTGAGAGAAGATGGAGAGCTGCAAATATTTGTGGGCTTAAAACTGTTCCTGCTGTTATTAAAAACTATACTGAAAAGCAAATAAAAGAAATTAGTATTATTGAAAACTTGCAAAGAGAAGACTTGAATCCAATTGAGGCTGCAAGAGCAATTAAGGAATTGATGGATGAGTATGGATTGACACAAGATGCAGTTTCTGAAAGAATTGGAAAGAGTCGTTCTAATGTCGCAAACACTTTACGTTTGTTGTCTTTGTATCCAGATGTAATGGATTTGGTAGAAAAAGGTAAAATTTCTTCTGGTCACGCAAGGTGCTTGGTTGTAGTCGAAGATCCAAAAGAACAAATTAGATTGGCGCAACTTGTTGTTTCTAAAAATTTAAGCGTTAGAGACTTGGAAAAAGCAGTAAAAGCTTATACAAACCCTACTAAGAAAGTTGTTGTAAAAGAAGAACAATCTTTAGAATTGAAAGAACTTATAAATCAAATGCAAAAAACATTTGCTACAAAAGTTTCTGCAATAGGAAATGATCATAAAGGAAGAATTTATATTGATTATTACACAAGAGATGATCTTGATAGAATTTCAGAACTTCTTGAACTTATAAATAAGAAAGAGATGACATTGCAAGATTTGCAAAACTACAATAGAAGACATGGTAAATAGAAAAAATTGTTTCACGTGAAACAATTTTTTTATTATAATTCGATAGTGCAAAAGGAAAATGATAAAATTTCAATTATTTTTTAGTTAGTAGTAGTTGTTATTAGGTAAAACTTAACACAAAAATGTTTCACGTGAAACATTTTTTATTATAATAATATCAGGAGAGGAAAATATAAAATTGTATATGATAATATCTAATATACGAAGCCAAAATTGGTGTCAAATTGTTTCACGTGAAACAATTTGACAGTACGATTATATCAAAAATGAATATTGATAAAAGTTTGACACAATATAGCTTTTATAGATATAATAGTATTGAAACTTTTAATGGAGGTATGTATGAAAAGTTTAAAAGGTACAAAAACAGAAAAGAATTTAATGGAAGCTTTTGCTGGAGAAAGCCAAGCAAGAAATAAGTATACATTTTATGCTTCACGAGCAAAGAAAGATGGATACGAACAAATTGCTGCAGTTTTTACAGAAACAGCAGACAATGAAAAAGAACATGCGAAACTTTGGTTTAAAGAACTCCACGGAGGTTCTGTTCCATCAACATATGAAAACTTGTTAGATGCTGCTGCAGGTGAAAGAGGCGAATGGACAGAAATGTATAAAAGAATGGCTGAGGAAGCTAGAGCAGAAGGATTTGATGAAATTGCTCGTAAGTTTGAGGGTGTTGCTGCAATTGAAAAAAGACATGAAGAAAGATATAATAAAATTGCAGACTTGTTAAACAACAAAAGAGTATTCCATAAATCAGAAAAGAAAATGTGGATTTGTAGAAATTGTGGACATATCCATGTAGGTGATTCTGCTCCAGAAGTATGCCCAGTATGTAACCATCCTAAGGCATATTTCCAATTGTTTAATGAAGAATTTTAATAAAATATAAAGTTATAAAATAATAACGAAACATATTTATTTATAATAAATATCCATATTTTTATTAAAAATAAAATTTAAACAGAAAATATATTGACAAGGCAAATAAAATTGTGTTAAGATATTAACGCAAGGTTTATATATTGCCTTGGATGGAGAGCTACTCAAGAGGTCGAAGAGGCTCCCCTGCTAAGGGAGTAGGGTTGTAAAAGGCCGCGAGAGTTCGAATCTCTCGCTCTCCGCCAAAAAATCTGTCAAAAATGTTTATTGACAGATTTTTTTATGTGTTAATTTTATTTATTACTAATTTTGGCTTTTAATATGGATTTTGGCTGTTCTTTAGACAACCAAGGTCTTTTTCTGTGAATCATACTATGACAATGTTTTTATTGTGTTTCAAAATTGAATTTGACAACAAGTTTAAACTTTGATTGTAAATAAACAAAATAATTAATATTTATAATTATAGTCTTTTTCATTGAAATATTTGTGTGTCAATGCTGAAAACTCTTCAATTGTTTTATCATCCATTGTGCTTTTTAAGTATTGAGTTGTTTCTTCAACGCCTACACCTTTAGGACAATGTATTATATGATCTTTCTGATTATAAACATATTTTATTTCTTTGTTGTATAGTTCTGAAGTGTTATCTGATAATAAAATCTTTAATGGATTTCCTTTTCTATAAAATTCTAATTGCATAAAATTTTGATAATCATAAAATTCTTCACAAGAAAATGAAGTTTTCCAAGAAACATATACATAGACAGCAATTAGTGTGTTTATTTTTATATACATTTTCCCTCTTATTTGCTTTTTGTTTCTGCGATAGTGATTTCTTTTTGATTTCTGATAGAGTTGTCGATTTCGTTAATCAAATTATCTTCAATTTTAGGATTTTCTTTTGATAAATACAAATGAAGTGTTTGCGTGTTGTCATCAAAAAACGTTTCCGCATTTGAAAAATGATATTCATATCTTAAAAAAGTGTAAAGAAATTTGTTTGTAATATTGAATTGATTTTTATCGTGTTTTTCAATAAATGCGTGTTTTTCGTCCAAAGTTTTTGATTTATTATAGCTAGCAACTTTGTTAGAGTGATATCTAAGTGGCTGAAAACTTTGATCTATAACTTCAGTTTTGTTTAATTTTTGGCAATAAGATAAGAACACTGTTAGAGCAACTAGTGCATTTGGGCTAACATTTGAAATAATATCATCAGTAGGGACATTTTTGTTAACTTTTCTAAAAAATCTATCGAGTTTTTTTGATAATGGATTTTGTTCTGCCTTGTTTAAATTTTGTATTGCCATTACGTAAACTTTTGAATCTTGAAAAGCGAAGAAAATACTAGGAAGTTGAAAAGAATGATTTTCGTTTGAAAAAATAACATCAAATCGATATGGACTTTCAAGATTTGAATAATTTTTTGATATTTTTGATGTAATTTTTAAATCATAAAAATTGCCTAAAAAATGAGTGCCAATTTCGACATTGTCTTGAAGCATTTTTGTTCTGTTAAATATGTATGAATAAATATCTTCAAAATCATAAAAAGAAGCATTTATAATTAAGTCTAAAAATAATTTTTTATCAAAATTTTCACCTTTAAGATCAAAATATTCAGATTCGTTTTCATAAAATTTTTCTGCAGTTTTAAGATATGTCTCAACATATGAAATAAATTTTTTATAATCTGGAATGTTTATTGTTGGATATTTTGTGTTTGTAGTTGTTGTGTTTCCTTCAATATTTGTATAGAATCTTGGATAAAACACCCAAAGATTATCTTCAGAATCGCCAATTTTAACAATTCCGTTTTTTGCTTGATTTATTACATCTTCAATTATGTTCCTTGTGTTCAAAAATATGTACCTTCTTGATATTATTATACCAAGATTATAAAGAAAGTCAATAATAATCTAAAATAAAAAAGAACATAAAAATTTATGTCCTTTCATGGTTATTTGGTGTATAAGCCTAAATTGTAGTACTCTGCAACTAATCTAATAAGCTCGCCAGCTGTAGGCTTTTCATCAACAGTGTAAAGTTGCATTTTAAACATTCTGTTCAGCTCAGCGAAACTTTTGTTTATGTATGTGTTTTCTATTGCGTGTCGTATGCTTCTTTCGACACAACTATCTTTTTTAACATCGAATTTTTCACTTACCTTGGTATAAAGGTCTTTACAAAGGCTATGGATTAAGTTTGGATTTAAAATTACTAGTTCTATTGCATAACACAAATAACTAAAACCTATTAAATCACACCTTATTCCAATTCTTATCAGCGTTAATTTGATGATTTTTCTTATTGTTGATAATTCTTTGTCTTCCATATTTAACCTCCTTTTAATAACTTGTTTAATAAGTTTTAAAGCAAATTATTATAAGAATCACTATAAAAACCTTTTTAAATAAGTTAAAATTTAATGTTCTTCTTAAAAAAGATAAAAAGGTATTGAAGATACACATTTAATTATATCATTATACTAAATAGTATTACAAGCATATTTTTCAATATTTTACAAATTATTAAAAAATATTTAGAAGGATAAGGTCTTGTTTTTAGTTGATTTTTTTTATTGTTTTATGTAGACTATAAACAAGGAGATGAAAATGAAAAAATTAAGATTTTTCCGTTGCCAACATTGTGGCAATATTATAGTTAAAATTGTTGATTCAAAAGTTCCTGTAATGTGCTGTGGAGAAATTATGAAAGAATTGACTCCAAACACTACAGATGCAGCACAAGAAAAACATGTTCCTGTTGTTTCTGTAAAAAATGGAATGGTAAATGTAAAGGTTGGATCTGTTCCACACCCTATGCAAGCAGAACATTACATAACATTTGTTGTTTTGGAATTGGAAAATGGCTATCAAATTAAATATTTAAACCCAAACGAAGCTCCAGAAGCTAATTTTTCTGTTGGAGATGACAATGTTGTTGCAGTATATGAATACTGTAATTTACACGGCCTTTGGGTTAAGGAATTATAATTTTAGAAAAAATAGGCTTATTTTAGGTCTATTTTTTTGTTGTTTGAAACTGGATTTTTGACAGAAAATAAGAAAAAACTTAGTTTCAATTTTAGTTTTTAACAAGCAAAATTGTTTTGCGAATAGATAACTCAAATTTAAAAAGTGAGCACTAAAGTTATAAAGATATAACAACAATATTTGAAAATGAGTGGAATAAAGAAACATAAAATTGTTGAAAAAATTTTACAAAATCAAATTTTATAAAAACTTTGACAAAATACAATATATTGTGATTTTTCATTGACATCAACACTATATATATTGTAAAATAAGTCTTGTAAAAACTTGATATCGGAGGTTTTAATTATGCAAGTTGTAAAGAGAAACGGCAAAATCGTAGATTACGATGCTTCAAAAATTAAGATTGCCATTGGAAAAGCCAACAATGAAGTTGAAGACAAAGAAAAGGCAACCGATGACGAAATTAAACAAATTTTGAAATACATAGAAGGATTGAAAAAGAAAAGATTATTGGTTGAAGATATTCAAGATATTATAGAAGAAAAGTTGATGTCTTTTGGGCATTTCGAACTTGCTAAAAAGTACATTATTTATCGTTATACTCGCGAACTTGTAAGAAAGTCTAATACCACTGACCAATCTATTAAAGAGTTGATCGATGGCGAAAGTGAATATTGGAATACAGAAAATTCTAATAAAAACGCCAAAGTTGTCACAACTCAAAGAGATTATTTGGCTGGTATTACAAGTACAGATATTACAAGAAGATTTTTGCTTCCTGAAGATGTTGTTAAGGCTCATGATGAGGGAATTATTCACTTCCATGATGCTGATTATTTTGCGCAAAACGCTCTTCATAACTGCGATTTGGTAAACCTTGAAGATATGTTGCAAAACGGCACTGTAATCAACAGTGTTTTGATTGAAAAACCACATAAATTTTTGACTGCAATGACAATTGCGACACAAATTATTACTGCTGTAAACTCTAGTCAGTATGGTGGTGTGACTGTAACTATGACACATTTGGCTCCATTTGTTAGAGATAGTTATAATCGTTATCTTGAAAAATACAGAAAGCGTGGTTGCAGTGAAGAAGAATGCAAAAAGTTTGCAGAAGAGGACACAAGAAAAGAAGTTAAAGATGGCGTTCAGACTTTCCAATATCAAGTAAACTCTATGACAACAACAAATGGCCAGGCTCCTTTCTTGAGTGTTTGTCTTTATTTGGGAGAAACTAAAGAATATAAGAAAGAACTTGCTCTTATCATTGAAGAAGTTTTGAAACAAAGAATAGAGGGTATGAAAAATGAAAAAGGCGTTTATATAACACCTGCTTTCCCTAAACTTCTTTATGTTTTGGAAGAAGATAACATTCACGAAGATAGCAAGTATTGGTATTTGACAAAACTTGCTGCAGAATGTACAGCAAAGAGAATGGTTCCTGACTATATCTCAGAAAAAATAATGAAAAAATTGAAGATTGACAAAAATGGAAACGGAAATTGTTATCCATGTATGGGATGCCGTTCTTTCTTGACACCTTATGTTGATCCAAAAACAAACAAACCAAAATATTATGGAAGATTCAATCAAGGCGTTGTCACAATCAATTTGGTTGATGCTGCTTTGTCTTCTGGTGGAAATTTTGATGATTTCTGGAAGATTTTTGAAGAGAGACTTGAACTTTGCCACAAGGCACTTCAAATCAGACACGAAAGATTGGCTCACGCAACAAGCGATGTAGCACCTATTTTGTGGCAACATGGAGCTCTTGCAAGATTGGGGAAAGGTGAAAGCATTCATCCATTGTTGCATGGTGGTTATTCTACTATTTCTCTTGGTTATGCAGGACTTTATGAATGTGTTAAATATATGACAGGACACAGTCACACAGATAATGGTGAAGGCAAGGCTTTTGCTTTGGAAGTAATGAAAAAACTTAATGATAAATGTAAAGAGTGGAAAGAAGCTGAGGATATAGATTATAGTGTTTATGGAACACCTATTGAATCAACAACTTATAAATTTGCTAAAGCATTGAGAAGAAGATTTGGAACAATTAAAGGAATCACTGATAAAGACTATATCACAAACTCTTATCATGTTCCTGTTTTTGAAGAAATTGATGCCTTCTCAAAATTGAAGCTTGAAAGTGAATTCCAAGCTTTGAGTCCTGGTGGAGCAATTTCTTATGTTGAAACTCCAAATTTGCAAAACAATTTGGAAGTTGTATTACAAATTATTAAATTTATTTATGACAACATTATGTATGCAGAACTCAATACAAAGTCAGATTATTGTCAGAAATGCGGTTATAATGGTGAAATTTTGATCGACGATAATTTGGAATGGTATTGCCCAGAATGTGGAAACAGAGATCATAACACACTTAATGTTGCAAGAAGAACTTGTGGCTATATAGGTACAAACTTCTGGAACAAAGGAAGAACTCAAGAAATTAAAGAAAGAGTGCTTCACATTGATAATAAAGATGCTGAATAGAGGAAACTTTAAATGAGATACAACAAAATAAGAAAAATGGACATTTCAAATGGTCCAGGTGTGAGAGTTTCAATTTTTGTTCAAGGTTGTGTTTTTAATTGTAAAAACTGTTTTAATCCTGAAACACACGATTTTAATGGTGGAAAAGAATTTACAGATGAAACAATCGAAAAAGTGTTGGATTTGTGTAAAAATGAAAATGTAGAAGGATTGTCTATTTTAGGTGGAGAACCAATGCATCCAACAAACATTGATGGAACGACAAAACTTGCAAAAGAATTTAAAAAGAGATTTCCAAACAAAAATTTGTGGGCTTGGACAGGCTACAACTTTGAAAAATACATAAAAGATAAAGAAATTGCCAAATATTTGGATGTTTTAGTTGACGGTTTATATGTCGATGAATTACATAGTCCTGTCCTTCACTGGAGAGGATCTTCCAATCAAAGAGTAATTGATGTTCAAAAATCTTTGAAAGAAGGAAAAACTATATTATATTGTGATTAGTTGGAGAGGATATGCAAAAAATCAAAGTTAAAATAAAAAAATTAAAAGAAAATGCAAAAATACCTACATATGGAACAGAATTTGCAGCGGGAGCGGATTTGTATGCTTTATTAGACGAGCCTGTTGAAATTCTTCCAAATGAAACAAAATTTATTTCTACAGGTATTGCTTTTGAAATACCGAGTGGAACTGTAGCATTGGTTTATGCTAGAAGTGGCTTGAGTTGCAAACAAGGGTTGGCACCAGCAAACAAAGTTGGAGTTGTGGATTCGGATTATCGTGGAGAAGTAATGGTCGCTCTTCACAATCATTCAAAAGAAGTTAAAAAAGTTGAGAGTGGTGATAGAATTGCTCAAGTTGTTTTTGCTCCATATTTGAAGGGTGAGTTTGAAGAAGTAGAAGAACTCGAAGACACAGAAAGAAGTGCAAAAGGGTTTGGATCTACTGGTAAAAAATAAATTTAAAAAGAAGGAAAAATTAATCCTTCTTTTTTTATTTAATATTTAATTTTAAAATAAAAATAATAAAAAATAATTATTAAAAATATAAAAAATATAATATAAATTGATTTTTGATATATTTTTTTGCTAGGAAATTAGGGAATTTTATTAAAAATACAATTTTTTCTAAAAAAACAAATAAAAAAGCAACAAAATAAGTAAAAAATATTAAAAAATTATTATTTTTTATAGTTTTTTTATAATTATAAACAAATATCCAAAATCATCATAAGAATAAAACCAATTATAAATGACCAAGTCCCAAAAGATTTTTGATTGTCTGAATGAATTTCTGGAAAAAGTTCTTCTATTATGACATAAATCATTGCACCGGCAGAAAAGGCGAGCAGCCAAGGAAGTAAACTTGATATTGATGTTGCCAAAAAGAATCCTGCTATTGCAAAAATTGGTTCCACAATTCCACTGATTGTCCCCAATATAAATGATTTCTTTTTGCTTTTCAAACAATTATATAAAGGGAGAGAAGTTGCCAGTCCTTCTGGTAAATTTTGTAGTGCTATTCCTAATGCGAACATAAAAGCCATTAAAAATGATGAATTTGTGGAAACTGCTGTCCCTATAGCAAAGCCTACAGACATTCCTTCGGGAATGTTATGTATAGTTATGGCTGAAAAAAGTTTGAATGCTTTCTTTTTATCTGAAGTATTTATTGAATAATTGTCTTTGTCAAAATTACTATAAATTTCTTGTGTTTGGGATTCTTTGTTTATGAATAGTTTCGAACTAATAAAGTCCAAAAGAATCATAAAGATTCCGCCAATTAAAAAACCGACAGCTACTGGAATAAACGAAAGATCTTTCCAGGTCTCTTCTGCATTTTCTAAAGCAGGTAAAAGTAAAGACCAAATTGAAGCTGACAACATAATGCCTGCAGCAAGGCCTATTGTTATCATATTGACAATTTTTGATGTTTTTTTAAAGAAAAAAACCAATGATGCCCCTAGTGTTGTCATAAGACAAGGAAGAGTGAAGCCTAATATGATTGTTAACGTTTCGCTCATATTTTTTTAAATTATCCTCCATAATCAATTTATGGAAAAGAAAAATTTTTGCTACAAGCAGGAAATTTGGGGAGCCAAATGTTATCTTGAAAATGATGTGAAAAAGCAGAAATTATAAAAATTCATAAAAATTTCAAAAAAACATTAAAAAATCAACAAAAAAATATTATTTTTTAATCAAAAAGTACAAAAAAATAAAAATTTTTAGTAGTTTTATTTAAAATTTATAAAAAATTGTTTATTTTTTCTGCAAATACTATAAAAATTGTTAAAAAATCAAAAAAAATATGTATTTTACATGCTTTTTAATCGCTTTTGTTTAGCAAGAGAAAAACGATAAAGATTAAGCTGTTTTTTAACGAAAAAAAGGTGTGTTTATTACTTTGGTTTTTGCTGAATTATTTGACAATATTTGTTTATTATAATATAATAAATGCGTAAGAAAAAATTGTGAAAACAGACTTTCAAAATATTTCCTTACATGTAGATTGTGGTTTGTTCTCTCAAATAATGATGGTTTGAGAGAATTTTGGCGTCTATAAAGTCTGCAAGCAATTATTGTCCAATAAAAATAAGGGGTTTATTGATATGGATAGATTTAAGCGCAAATTTGGATTTTACATTATGGCAAGTCTTTTCATGTTGTCATCAGCATTTGGTATTGGAATGATGTCAACAAGTAATTTGTCGCCAGTTGCATCTTCTTCAGTTGTTGAAGAGGATGATGTTTCTTTGGAAGAAAATTCTGATGAAATGATAGGAGCAAATGCTACAACAACAGTTTCTGGATACAATCCAAGCATTAGTGTCTCAAGTGGAGCGACTGTAGTAGTTCAAAATGCTTATTTCAGTAATCAAGTAACTTTGTCGAATGTTAGTGCTGATGTATATTTTGAAAATGTTATTTTTGAAATGAGCAGTTCTACTACTTCAATATTTGCTGCAAGCTATTCAAATTTGAATATCCATTTTAGCGATGTTTATATCCATCAAGGTGCCTTAAACACAACCGTAAAATCTTTTGACAGAGATGAATATGTTTGGAGAAATTCTTCAAACACATCCGTTGGAGGATCTTTTTCAGTTCAATCAACAGTGGAATCTACTGCTATCTATGACATTAACTTCTTAACAGCACAGACTTACAATGGCAAAGTATATTGGTCTGGTGCATGGGATTTTGAATCAAAATGGGGATATTATATTAGCAGTACAACTAGTTCTACTGCAGGTGGAGTCAATGGAACAACAATCAATCAGACCCCAAAGCCATGGTCTTGGCTTGAAAGTCAATACGGAAACGCTTCATATTATCATGTAACACTTTATGATACAAACCAAAAGAGAGCGGTTAGAACTGTTATTGACCCAAGCAATACTACAAGTGCCGTAATTTCTTCTGCTAATATTCACTTTAATAGAGATGGTTATAGTCAGAAATGGGCTTATTCTAATGGTGGTGAAGGTGCACAATCAGTGACTATTACTCAAGATGGTGAGTTGTACACAGTATGGTCAGCAAACTCCTACACCATTACATATAATGCCAACAGTGGAAAGGGAAGCAATCAAACGCAAAGCGTAACTTATGATGCTGGTTTTACAACCTATGCAAGCAATATCTTTTCAAGAGCGGGATATTATTTTGGTGGTTGGAGTACGAGTTCAACTTCTTTGGCAGGAGACTATCAAAGTGCATCAACTACATACACTTATAGGACTCCAAACAGTATAACCTTGTATGCATATTGGAGACCATATACATTGACAGTTAACTATTATTTGAACAAAGGAACTGCAAAGAGTGGTAATGGTTATTTTACCAATGATACAATAGCAAGAACTGAAACATATTCTTTCGGTCAAACTATGAGTTCTACTGGACTTGTAGATGCAAATGCTGATAGAGTCACTCCACCTACTGGATATTCTATTAGAAGTGTGAACTACAACACTAAAGCAGATGCTAGTGGTGTAGATGTAAGTCAATTGACCGTATATACTATTGGAGGATCTTCCAATAACTTGTTGTCTTTGACAGGCATAAACATGGACACTGGAAATGCAACATTAAACATTTATGCAATATGGGTTGCAAATAATTACACTGTTACATTCAACAAAAATGCAAGTACAGCAACAGACCCATCTCCTGCAAGCAAGACTGTGACTTATAATTCTACTTATGGATCTTTGGCATCAACATCTAGAACAGGCTATAGATTTGATGGATGGTGGACAGCTGCAAGTGGTGGAAGCCAAGTTACCGATTCGACAACAGTGACAAATGCAAGCAATCATACCCTTTATGCGCATTGGACAGCTAATACTTATACAGTTACATTTGATAAGAATGCAAGTACTGCAACAGACCCATCTCCTGCAAGCCAAAAAGTAACTTATGATTCTGCTTATGGCACTTTGGCAACAACATCTAGACCAGGTTATACCTTTGCTGGATGGTGGACGGCTGCAAGTGGTGGAAGTCAAGTGACTACTTCGACAAAAGTGACAAATGCAAGTGATCATACCCTTTATGCACATTGGACAGCTAATACTTATACAGTTACATTTGATAAGAATGCAAATACTGCAACAAACCCATCTCCTGCAAGCAAAACAGTAACTTATGATTCTGCTTATGGCACTTTGGCAACAACCACAAGACCAGGTTATACATTTGCTGGATGGTGGACAGACAAAAATGGTGGAAGCCAAGTAACTACTTCGACAACAGTGACAAATGAAAGCAATCATACTCTTTATGCACATTGGAATGAAAATATTTATACGATAGAATTAGATAATCAATCTGCTACAAGCGGTGGTACTGCAACATTATATTTGAAATATGATGTTGGATATTATTTGGATGCAGGATGTAAGAATCTTGCTGACAAAATTAACCCGCCTACAAAAACCGGATATATTTTTAAAGGATATTATACCGGCACAAACGGTGGCGGAGTTCAAATTATAAACGGCAATGGAGAAGTTGACGAGAGTAAAAAGTCTCAGTTTACTTCAGATTCTACTATATATGCAAAATGGACTGCAAATAGATATGTAATTGTTTTGGAACCAAATGGTGGAACATTAAATTCTAATATTAGTAATAATAATGGCAAAATTTATGCTGAATATAATAATGCAACAATGTATTATGGTGGAGTTGACAGCAACAGTGCTGCTGTAAGTTCTACTGACATAAATGCTACACGAGTTGGCTATAAATTTAATGGTTGGTATACGGCTAAAACTGGTGGTACACAGATCATTACTAGCGAAGGTGTCCTTGCTTCTAATGTTTCAAACTATACAGGTGCCAATGGTAAGTGGATAAAAATGTCGGACACTACATTGTATGCTCAGTGGACAAATAGAGGCTATGAAATCACATATAAAGCAAATGGTGGAGAAGGAAACGATCAAAAGCAATCGGTTACTTTTGGAAAAACATTTACAACAAAACCTAATACAACATTTACAAAGACTGGTTATACAATAATAAATTGGAGTACAAATTCTGGTTCTACAACAGGAAATTATACGAGTGTAAACGCTCAGTATACATACAACACTGATGGGAATACAACTTTGTATGCAATTTGGAAGGCTAATAATTATACAATTACATATAACTCAAACTTTGGAACGGCAACAACATCAACACAAACTGTGACATATGGTCAGTCATTTACTACAAAAAATGCAAATGCGTTTGACAGAACAGGTTATACAATAATAAATTGGAGTACAAGTTCTAGTTCTACAACAGGAAGTTATACTGGTGTAAACACTCAGTATACATATAGCACTGAGGGAAATACAACTTTGTATGCAATTTGGAGAGCTAATAATTATACAATTACATATAACTCAAACTTTGGAACCGCGACAACGTCAACACAAGGTGTGACATATGGGCAAACATTTACTACCAAAAATGCAAATGCGTTTACTCGAACAGGATACACAATAATAAATTGGAGTACAAGTTCTAATTCTACAACAGGAAGTTATACTGGAGTAAATACTCAGTATACATATAGCACTGAGGGAAATACAACTTTGTATGCAATTTGGAAAGCCAATACTTATAGTGTAAAATTGGATAGTTATAAATTTGTTGATGGAATTAACTTTAATGGAGGATATATTGACACAGGAATAAAGGCAAGTAGCAATATTTCTGTTTATGTTGAATATTCTGCTTCATCAACAGGTAATTGGCTGTTTGGTGCTAGAACAAACTCATCATCATCAGATATTTATGCATTTTATAATAATTCAGGGACAAGTGTTTGGATGCAATATTACAACCAAGGAAGTGTTGTTGCAGCATCTAATAATACAAATACAAAACACAGCTTGTTTGTTAATAACAAAGCAGCATTCTTTGATGGAAAGCAAATATACGATTTGTCATCAAAAGGATCATTTACATCAAACTATAATATGTTTTTGGGTGGATTGAATGAGTCTGGTTCAAGAGAGTCAAGATATTTTGTGGGGACAATATATTCATTCCAAATTTGGAACAATAATAGTTTGGTAAGAAACTTTGTGCCTGTAGTATCTGAAAAAGGCGTAGGATTTTTAGACTTGGTAGAATACAAATTTTATGGATCTGCAAATGGAATTGCTTTGACAACAGGTACATCAAAATCTGTACAAACATTGACTGCTACATATGATTCAGCAACACTTTCTGATGGATATGCTAAACCTTCAAATACTGGATACACATTGAGTGGTTGGTATACTGAAGGTGGGACTAAAGTTTTGACTGAAGCTGGCGCTTTGGTTGCTGGAGTTTCTGGCTATACAAATTCTTCTAGCCAATGGATAAGAACATCTGGTGAAACATTGTATGCAAGGTGGACTCCTAATACTTACAGTGTATCATTTAACAACAATAATGGCGCAGGTTCAATGTCTCAACAAACATTTACTTATGGTCAAGCTCAAGCATTGAGTGAAAACAAATTTACAAGAACAGGATACACTTTTAATGGATGGTCAACCTCAAGTTCTGGAAGTGTATTGTATTTGGATAAACAATATGTAAGAAATTTGACTGACAGTGGATCTATAACATTATATGCAATTTGGACAGCCAACACATATAAAATCACTTTGGATAGCAAATATTATGCTTCATCAAGTTCTTCTACAGGTTCAAGTGTAAACTCTGCAGGAACTAGTGCTATTTGGTTGAAATATAACACAGGATGGTTGTCTAGTTCTTCTAATAACGAAACTATAAACAAAATAGAAGTTCCACAATATACTGGATATGAATTTGGTGGTTATTATGTTGGAAAAACAGGAACTGGAACTCAAATAATAAACAATCTTGGAGAAATAATAGCTCCAAATACTCAATTCACTGCAGATACAACAATCTATGCAAAATGGACAGCAAATGGTCATACAATAACATACAATTCAAATTATGGAACAAATTCTGTAGTTAACGAATCAATAAAATACAATGATACATTTACTGCAAAACCAAGTAATACATTTACAAGAACTGGATATAATTTTGTAGGTTGGAGTACCGATTCAAAAAATCAATCTTTTGTAGGGCTCCCTGCTGGATCAAACTTTACTGGTTCTGGCAACTTGACTGCTAACACAAATTATGTTTACAAAATAGATGGCAGTGCAACTTTGTACGCTATTTGGTCTGCAAAAACTTATTCTATTGAATTGGTATCAGACGGACAAACTTCTGTAAACACACCTGTTACGGCTACATATGATAGCAATGTAATCAAAAAGGATTCAAACCCAACCAGCCCAACGTCAAGCAAGACTGGTTATACATTTGATGGTTGGTGGACTACTCAGAGCGAAGGCGGAGTTAGAGTTATTGACGTTAATGGTGCTTTCATTGCGGGTGTAAGCGGATACACTGGAGGAAGTGGTGTATGGCAACACGATGGAGATATTACTCTTTATGCAAGATTTGTAGCTACAAACTGGACTATTGTTTTGGCGACAGGAGACAATGCAGAGTCTGGTAAGATAATTCTTGATCAAACAAGTATGAATAATGGATGGAAGTATCCTTCAGGTGCAAGTTCTTCAGGTGGTTATTTCCAAGTAGAAAGAGGGGTAAAATATGATGCTCCTTACCTTCTTCCTTTTGTAGGAGAAGATGGAAAAGCTACAGCAACTGGAAAACAACAAGTTGTATTGCCAGGTTATGAATTTATGGGCTGGGCTACAACTTTAAATTCAAATGGTGATAATTTGGTAAAACCAAATGATACATTTACTGGTAATTTGGCTGACAAGACATTCTATGCTGTATGGAAATTGTTATCTTATACAATTACATACAATACAATGGGCGGAACAATTGATTCTGGCGCAGTATATTCTTATGATGTTACAGTTTCAAAAACTTTGCCTACAGTTGTAAGTAAAACTGGTTATACATTTGCTGGATGGAAAGCAACAAAAGTTGAAGGAAATTGGGTAAAAGATAAGATTTATAACAATACATCTTTGAAAGGAATGTATGGAAATGTAACTTTGGAAGCTCAATGGACAATCAACAGATATCAAGTAACATTCAATGGACACAACGGTTCGTTTGCAGATGGTTCAAACAAAACTGCATGGGTAGTTTACGGAACTAAGGAATATTACACAGACAGTACAGGAACGACTGCCTATACTTTCTTGGTGCCTACAAGAGGTGGATATACCTTCTTGGGATATGCTGGAGAACAAGTTCCAGATGCTGTTTCAAACACGACAAGTTTGGCAGATTATATTAAATATGAAAATTCTCAATTTACAATTATGAAAAATTGGGACATAGCAAACGATGCCACATTGTATGCTGTATGGAAAACCAATACTTATAATATTACTTATAGAGCTAACGGTGGATCTGGCAATGATAAGACTGTGACTGTTACATTTAACGACACATTTACAACAGAGTCAAACAGTTTGTATTCTAGAACAGGTTATATGTTTTATAAATGGAGTACAAGCACAGATGCTGTTGCAGGAAACTATCAAGAAGCTTCTAAAGGATATACTTATACAACAGTTGGTGACACAGTTTTAAATGCTATTTGGAATGCAAACCCTTATACAATTACATACCACTCAAACTTTGGCACAGAAACAACTGTCGTACAAAATGTTGTATACGACCAAATGTTTACAACTTATGCTAGTGACACCTTTACAAGAACGGGATATACTTTTGCTGGATGGAGTACAAGTAAAACTGCTCTTAGTGGATCTTATACAGTAGCTGGTAAAGAGTATCAATATAAGACAGCAAGTGATATACCATTGTACGCACAATGGACTGCAGATAGGGTTGAAGTTGTGTTATCTGCTGATGGAGCAACAATTTATTCTCCTTCAGATTACGGTGCAATTTCAAATAATACTATTTGGGTTCAATATGATTCTAAGAGCATTTATAATGCATCAACCGGAAATGTCACAACAGTTCCTTTGGCTAGAAAGACTGGTTATACATTTAAAGGTTGGTATTCTAGTGCAAATGGTGGAACTCAATACATCAATGAGAACGGAGCATTAAACAACAATTGGACAATTAGCAATAAGACAACTATTTATGCTCAATGGGAAAAGACACAATACACAATTAAATATATTTTGACTGGAGATGCTGTTTTTGCAAAAGGAGTTTCTTCAACTCAAACATATTATTATGGTGACACAATCTACCTTTATGACAATGTTGATCATGAAAGTGTATCTGCACAAATTGTATTGAAAGGTTATACTATTGGTTGGAGAGCTACAAACACTACTGGAGCTTCATCTGCTTGGGAAAACTCTCAATCAGGTAACGTCTTTAATGGTGGACCTATAACTGGTGATTATTTTGGTAATGTTGAATTGACAGCAGTTTTGACACCAATAACTTCTAACATTACTATTAACCTTGTTTTGAAGGGTGGACAAGGACCTAATTCACATACTGCAATCTTTGATAAAGTTGTAAGTAAGATTGAACCTCTTTCAACACAACCAAGCGAAATTACTGATGCTGTTGCTTGGAGAGTTGGTTATACATTTAAGGGATTCTATACTGCTGCAACAAATGGAGATAAGATTTTCAATGCTGATGGTACTGTTGTTTCAAACAGCACTGTAGAAAATTGGTTGGCAACTGGTGGTATTTGGAAAAATCCTAATACAAGAGTCACATTGTATGCACAATGGACTGCCAATACTTATACTTTGAATTACACTGTTGGAACAGGTGTTGACAACATCTCTATTTCAGGTAAGAGCGGACAGATACTTGTTAGCGGAACTACACAAATCACTTATGGTCAATCTGTCACATTAAATGCAACAGCAAAAACAGGTTATACAATTCAAAATTGGACCGCAGGAACAAGTGCAAATCCTACTGCACAAGTTGGAAGTGTTTCAGGTTCTGTTGCTACTCATACATTTACATTTGATGAATCATTGTTTGGAAGTGGAATACAATATTTGCCAACTTCAACAGTTTACTATGTTGCTTCACATTCAAATGCAGCTGAAGTTTCTTACAAAATTCAATACAAAACTCAAAATAAAGATGGAACATATTCAGATCCAACTTTAAAAGTTCAAGGAAAAGCTCAGACTGATTCTAAGTTGACAATAGAACAAGTTTTAGCTGCTGTTGGAGAAATCAATGGTTATCAATATGCAGCCAACAGATATTATGTAGGCGGAAGTACTACAGCTGCTGGAAGCAATGTTCAAGAATTTACCGTTCGCGGTGATGGAACATTGATTATTGAGCTTGACTACAATTATTCGACATATACAATCACATATACTTTTGCTAATGGAGAAGATGGGACTTGGATCAATGGTTCAACTGCTACTCAACAATATAATATTCACAGTGACTTTAATTTGAAGGGAGTAAACGATGTAATAAGAATTGGTTATGTTCTTACAGGTTGGACTCCTAATGGTCAAGGAAACTGGGGAACTTCTGTTCTTAAACAAGGATCAGCAGTTTCAAACGGGAAATACGGCAATGTCACATTGACAGGCGTATGGACCGCACAAACTTATAGTATTTCTTACAACTTAAATAATGGTGCATGGACTCAAGGTTATACCGCACCAACAAGCTACACTTATACTTCAGGTGCAGTTACTTTACCTGCGGCTACAGATGTAAACAGAACAGGTTATTCATTCAGTGGATGGACTGAAACATTTACAATCAAGAATTGGTATAATGGATTTATCAATTTGAAAACTGGCGCTTTTGGACCAGATAGTGGATATCCAAACTCAATTTATTCTGAAGCTATCAGCTTGAGAGCTGGTGTCACATATACAATTACTGGCGGAAATGCAAATGTAAGATGGAGAATCTTTGATTTTTCCGGAAACTATAAAGGAGCCTTGAGCAGTGCTTCTGCTTATACAGCTACAGAAGATTGCGTAGCATACATTATGTTCTTTGAAGGAGCGAGTGCTGATGAAAAGAATTGTGTGATTACAGCAAGCTCAAAGGCTTCATCAATTCCTACTCAAAGTTTGGGTAATAGAAACTATATTGCAAACTGGACTGCAAACAAAATTGAAGTGACTTTGAATGTAAACGATTCTACAAGCGGAAATGGTTCTACAACTGCTACAATCACTCCAAGTTTGACAAACAGCAAAGTTTATATTAAATATGATAGCAAAGACATTTATGAAAGCAGTTCTTCTTCAACAACAATTAAGCCAGTTGCAAGCAGAAATGGTTATTCTTTCAATGGTTGGTATACTGCTGCATCAAACGGAACTAAAGTTATCGATGCAAGTGGAAGTTTGTTGTCTAACTGGACAACTGCAACACCAACAACATTGTATGCACAATGGACTGCAAATACTTACACTATCACATTAAATGGAAATGGTGGAAGCATAACAAGTTTGACAGCTGGAAGCAACATTTCAGTTGCAACAGCAAACTCAAAATTGACAGCTACATTTGATAAATCTGGAACATTTACTGCTGGACTTTCTAGAGCAGGTTATACATTTAAAGGTTGGTTCAAAGAAGATGGGTCAGCTGTTACTGGACTTGTAAACGGAACAATAAGTGGAAGAGAAGGGGTTTATACTTCAACAAATACTTCTGTTTTGAATCTTGCAAATTCTGGAAATATAGATATTTATGCAATTTGGGAAGCAAACTATGTTGAAGTAATCTTGAATGTAAACAAAGGTTCTGGAAGCACAACTCCTACAGTTGCTCACACTACTCTTTATGTAAAATATGATGCTAAATATTCTGAAGCTATCTATGACAAGGCAAATTCTGCAACGACAAAGATTGGTCTTGTTAATGCTTCAAGAGATGGATATAATTTCAGTGGTTGGTGGACAGCTCAATCAAGTGGAACTCAAATAACAAATGATTCTACAGTTGGAGCGGGAGTTTCTTACGATGAAGCTACTGGAACATACAAAATTACATTGTATGCACATTGGACACCAAAACAATTTACTGTGACATACTTCAAAAACTTTGGAGACACAACAACAAGTGCTGCTGACAGTACAAAAGCGACATTTGATCAAAAATATACTGTTTTGAATGTTAATAACTCTCAATTTAACTTTGAAGTTGAAGGTTGGACTTTCCAATATTGGGCAAACAGTTCTACAGGTGGAACAATCTACAATCCTGGAGAAATAACATATACAATAAACGGAAATCTTAATCTTTATGCAATAAGACAAGCAAACTCTTATACAGTAACTTATGATGGAAACGATGGACAATATCAAGGTACTGCAAAATTGAAAGATGGTATGAACAAAGTTGTTGAATATTACTACAACGAAAAAGTTGATATATCATCTAGATATGACAGAACAGGTTATGCTTTCGCTTCTTGGAACACAAAGGCAGACGGAACAGGAACAACTATTTCTGATTCAAACAACATCGGGCTTGTTGCAACTCAAGGAGGAAACATCACTCTTTATGCAATATGGACACCAGGTGCTGTTGATTATACGGTTTACCATTATGTTCAAACAATTGATGCTGCTATAAACAACAGAACAGAATTTACTGTTTCTGATATGTCTAACTATTCTTTGAATGGCAGTGCTGAAACAAAACAAGGAGCAAGTGGTTCTACAATCTCTATTGACACAATCAATTCTTATTATAAGACAATAGCTGGATTTACTAAGTCTTCAACTGTTGTGACAAATGCAAACAACACATTTGTTATCCAAGCTGATGGTTCTTTGAAAATTTACTTGCTTTACACAAGAAATGCTTATTCAATGTCAATTGAAATGCAGACAGGAATCGAATCTGTTTCTGCAACTGCAAGAGACGGACAAACAAGCAAAACAAGAACTTTGACAGGAAACACTGCTTCAAAGACAACTACATTTAGTGGAATTTATTATGGAGAAATTGTTACCGTTTCTGCTGGATTGGTTGCTGGTTATATCAATCCTGCTTTCGCAGTTGTTTCTCCAGAAGACTTGGCACTTTCTTCAAATTCATTTAATATGCCAAGTTCTAATGTAAGTCTTACTGTTTCTGCAACTGCAGGACAAGTATCTTACAAGATCAATGTTTATTTGATGGATGTAAATGGACAATATCCAGATGACAACAACCCATCATCAGTAATCACTGACGGTTTGGTTGGACTTGTTGATACAGAAATCACAATAAGCTCTACAGTTTACACAAAGGCTGGTTTCTCTTTTGACAGCAACAAAACTACAGAAGCTGACATGAAGAAAGTTTTGACAGCAACATATTCTGACGGAAAAGTTGTTGGAACAACTGTATTCAAACTTTACTATTCAAGAAATCAATACACATTGACTATTAAGCCTAATGGCGGTACATATAATGGTCAATCAACTGACACAACAGTTACTGAATATTTTGAAAAAACTTACACTGTAGAAAACCCAGTTAGAACAGGATACACATTCACTAATTGGACTCTTACAGGCGGATTTGGTTCTCTCAGTGGACAAACATTTACATTTGGTGCAGGAAATAGTGTTTTGACTGCAAATTGGAATGCTAATACTGTTGAAGTCACATTAAATCTCAATTATGCTGAAACTACAAAATCTATACCAAGTTATGTTGGTACAAACGGAACAGTTTATATCACTTATGACAGCAAAAACATTTATGCTGGAAGAACTGGTGAATCATATCCTTATGTTGCAGAAGGAGAGGTAATTACTCCAAAAGCACAAAGAAATGGTTACAACTTCCTTGGTTGGTTTGATGAAGCTACTGCTGGAAATATGATTATCAACAGCAATGGTGTTCTTGAAAACAACTGGACACAATCAAGTCTCGATGGAAAAGTTCTTTACGCTCATTGGGAAGAAATTTATTATGAAATCACTTATGTGACTGAAGGTGGAACATTAGACAGTTCTGCTATCCTCTCTTATTCAATTGAAAGCACTGGAGCACTCCCAAGCATAACAAAAGTTGGTTATACATTCATAAATTGGAGAGCTACAGAAGTTGAAGGAAATTGGACTTTGAACACAGAATATCCAATTGGAAAAGCTCTTGGTGGAATGTATGGAAAAGTGACATTGACTGCTATTTGGAAAGCTAATGCTTATAAGATTACACTTGATGGAAACAAAGGCGACGGGACAACGAATGTTTCTATAACACCTTCTAATGGTTTGGTTTATATTGCTTATGCAGATACATCATTCTATACTGCAAGAACTGCTGAAACATTCCCTAATGCTGTTTCAGGCGAAATTGTTAAACCTATGGCAAGTCGTGATGGCTACACATTCAATGGTTGGTGGTCAGAGACAACTGGAGGAGTTCAAGTCGTTTCAAACGCTGGAGTTTTACTTGCAAATGCAAACGGCTTTACTGATGCAAACGGCAACTGGACTTTGACATCTGACACAACATTACACGCTCAATGGATTGCTAAAAACAACATTGTTGTTACATTTGATGACAATATTACAACTTCTTATGAAAAAGACAATGTTTCAGTAAATCCAAGTTCTAAAGTTGTCACATTTAACAGTAATTATGGAGAATTGGCAGAAGCTACAAGAACTGGTTATACATTTGCAGGCTGGTATAAAGAAGCTGCTTGCACAAATCTAATTACTGCTGATACAAGAGTTGAAGATTTCAACAATCACACATTATATGCAAAGTGGACTGCAAACACTCTTACAGTGACATACACAACTCAAAATGTTTCTGTTGATGACAGTTCAACAAAACAATTGGCAACTCACAGTGCAAACATTACTGCAACATTTACAGCAAACGCTGGTTATACATTGCCTTCAAGCATTATTGTAAAGGTTGGAAGCTCTGTAATTGATTCTGGATATACATATTCAAGAACAAACGAAAACAAAACTGCTACTCTTACTATAAATCGTGGTTATATCAACGAAAATGTTGAAGTTATCATCACTGGTGTCGCTGGTATCAATACCGTGACATTCAATTTGACAAACATTAACCATACCGGTGCAGAATCTGCAACAAGTGGTGTTGCTTACAGTGCATATCTCCATAGAGTTTATGGATATGATTTGCCAAACACTATCACAGTTAAAGTAAATGGACAAGATAAGGCGGTAAATACCGATTATACTTATGTAATTGATTCTGATAAACAAAATGCAACAATCACAATCTTTGCTGACAAAGTTGTTGGAAACATTGTTATTTCTGGAACAGGTGTTGCAAAAACTCCTACAGTTACATTTGATGTTAATGGTGGTTCTGTTGGAACTGCAAGCAAAGTGGTAACTTTTGACGATGTTTATGGAACATTGCCAGAACCTACAAAGACTGGTTATACATTTGGCGGTTGGTACACAGAAAAATTGGCAAACAATGCTGATGTTTCTGGAAAAACAAAAGTTGAAGAAACTACAAAAGTAACTAGAGAAGAAAATCACACATTATTTGCATATTGGACTGCAAAAACTGTTGAAGTTCATATTGCAAACATTTCTGGAACAGACAGTGAAGGTACTGTAATGGGTGCTGGTTCTGGAGATTATAGAGCATCTTATAAAACAGGAGATGTTATTACTCTTTCATACTCTCCAAAGATGAACGGAGAAAACGCTATGTTCTCATTCAGTAAATGGGTATTGGGATCTACTTGGGATTCTTTGACCCTTGCTGATGGAATGTATGCAATTTCTGAAACTGATACAGAAAATAGAACTACAATTGAAATCCGTGCTTGCTATACTGTCACATTTACAGCAACTGCTGTCACTGATGGAAAAGTTGCTGATGCAACTGGTGGTGTTGTAAATATTGGTGGAGGCGAAGGTACTCCAACAGGTGCAACAGTAAGCACTTCTTGGCCAACATCCGATCTTAGTTTCGCTCCTAACATTTTTGCAACTGCAAACAATGGATATAGATTTGATGGTTGGTTTACAAATTCTGCTTGCACAGGAGATGCTGTTTCTACAAGCGCTAATTTGCAATATGCAATTTCACATGGACATACAAATCTTTATGCTAAATTTACAGCAATAGATTACACAATCAACTATGTTCTCAATGGTGGAGCATGGGTAATTGGATTTAATCCAGTAACTTCTTATAAGATTACTCAATCAGTTTCTCTTCCAGTAGTTGCAAACTTGACAAAACTTGGATACACATTTGCTGGTTGGTATGAATCAGAAGGATTGACTGGAAATGCAGTCACAGAAATCTCTGTTGGAAACACAGGAGACAAGACATTCTATGCAAAATGGACTGCAAACACATATACAATCAATCTTGACTCTAATGGATCAACTGTTGCCGGAACTGCATCTGTAGAAGCAGTTTATGAAACAACAACAAGACTCACAATCACAAATCCACAGAAGACAGGTTATACATTTGCTGGTTGGACAACAGAACTTAATGGCGGAGAAGTTGTAATCGGAACAGATGGAACTTTGGTTAACTATGTAAGTGGTTATACTAAAGATGGAAAATGGGCAAGAGCAGAAGAAACAACTCTTTATGCTTCTTGGGTTGCTCATACCTATATCATTACATTCAACGGAAATGGTCATACAAGTGGAACCATGAATGACTTGCAAATGACTTATGGCGTAGCTAAAAACTTGACAAAGAATGCGTTTGCAAGAACTGGTTATTCATTCTTAGGTTGGGCTGAAAGCGCTGTAGGCGAAGTTGTTTATACTGACGAAATGCAAGTTATCAACTTGACAACAGAAGACAATGACACAATTGAATTGTTTGCTAAATGGGGCGCAAATACTGATACTCCTTATACTGTAACAATCTATCAAGCAAACACTTCTGGAACTTATGATGCTGTTATTCCAACAACTGACAATAGAACCGGAACAAGTGATGCGACAATTACATTTATCACTTCAAATACTTCTATCACAATTGATGGAAAGAAATATGATTATGCTGGATTTAGTTATGACTCTACAAAAACAGGTATCACAAACGAAACTGTAACTACAATCTCTGCAGACGGAACAACAAATATTGTTGTTTACTTCAGCAGAAATCAATACACTTTGACAATTGATACCAATGGCGGAACTTATGCTGAATCTTCTACTACAATAAGACAATACTATCAAACAACTTACACTGTTTTGGAAGTTAGTCGTGAAGGACACACATTTACTGGTTGGACATTCAATGGTGTTGGTATGTTTGTTCCTGCTTCAAATCTCTATACTTTTGGGGCTGGAAATGACAGATTGACAGCAAATTGGGATGTTGATTCTTATACTTTGACATTAACAAAAGACGAAGGTTTTGAAAGTGTTACCGCAACAGGTGATGGTGTTACTGGCGGAACTAACGGAGTATATCAAGTAGTTTATGGAACTTCTGTAACTATCTCTTACAAACTTTATGGTGGATTCAACTTTAAGGGTTATGAAAGTGCAGACGTAAGCGTTGTTGACAATGCGTTTGTAATGCCAGCAAAAGCTGTTACCGTAAACTTGACATCAAATGAAAATGATTACATAATCAGATTTAATTTGAATGGCGGAACTGGTGCTTCTCAAACATCAGATTTGCAAGCAAAATATGATACACCTATCAAATTGACAACAATCGCTGCACTTGGCTGGTCAAAACAAGGCTATGCATTTAAAGGTTGGGCAACATCTGCCGAATCTACTGTTGTTGCACACACTGACGGACAAGAAGTTTCTAGACTTGCTGAAAGTGGTGTTTACAACTTGTATGCAATTTGGGGCGCAAATTCTTATAAAATCACATTCAATGGAAACAACTCTACAAGTGGAACAATGACCGCTCTTCCTGTTGAATACAATACACAAATCACTTTGACAAAGAATGCTTATGCAAAAACTGGATATACATTTCTTGGTTGGAGCGAAAATAGCAGTGCAACAAGTGCTGATTATGTTGATCAAGCAACATTTACATATTTGAAAGCTGATGATATGGAATTGTTTGCTGTTTGGTCAGAAAATTCTTACACATTGACACTTGATGCAAACGATGCAAATTATCAAGGAAATGCTGTTCTTATTGAAGGAAAGAGCAAAACTCAAACTTTGAAATACACTCAACAAGCTGATTTAAGTTCAATTTACACAAGAACAGGTTATACATTTGCTGGTTGGGCAAATGATGCAAAAGCAACAACTCCTGACTATTTGACAACAGATAAACCAACAGGACTTGTTGAAACAAATGGTGGAAGCAAAACATTGTATGCAGTTTGGGCTGCAGCAGATGTAAATTATAAAGTTGTATATTATGGACAATCATTTGATGCTGCTATGAATGATTTGACAGACTTTACTGTTGACAACAGAAACAACTTTGTTGTTATCGAAACAGAAACAAAGACTGCAAAAACAGACAGTGTGGCAACTTATGAATTTAAATCAATAGATGGATTTACATCTCTTGACACAATGCTTACAAATTCTGGAAACAACTCTTTGGTTGTTCTCGCAGATGGAAGTTTGGAAATTTACTTGCTTTACACAAGAAATTCAAAAAATGTTTCAGTTGAAATTGGAACAGGTATTACAAGCGTTGACATTTCATTCTCAACAAGAGAAGACGGATTGTCATTCTCTTCAAATGATGATGTTGAAGTGTTCTTTGGAGAAACTCTTACAATCACAACAGTTGTAAAAGTTGGATACTCAACAAATGCTACAGTTGAACTTGTTGGTGTCACTGCAACTTCTACAAATCCTACAACATTTACAATGCCAAACAATGAAGTGACAATCAATGTTTCTACAACACCAAACAACAACACTCCATACAAGGTTTACCATTATAAAGAAAACCTTGCAGGTGGATTTGATTTGGCTGAAACAGAAAACTTGACTGGCACAACAGATACTCTTGCTACTGCTGTGGTTAAAGATTATGAAAACTATACTCACGATGCAAGTGTTGACGGAACAAAACTTAGCGGAAACATTGCGGGTGATGGAAGTTTGGAACTTTATGTTTACTACAAACTTGACACATATGAACTCACTTTGACAGCTGACGAACATGTTAAAGGTGTGGCAGCAAATGGTGTTGGAGTAAGCTTGAAAGAAAACAATGTTTACACAATCAAAGTTACTGCAAAAGTTGAACTTTCTTACACTTCAATTGATGTTGGTTATAGCTTTGCTCGTTGGGCTGTTGAAGGCAGTGCCGTAACTGTTTCAAACAACACATTCACAATGCCAGCAAGCAACTTGACAATCAATGCCGTTTCTGAAGCTGTTGGATATCAAGTTATCTACAACGGAAACAATGGTCTTGTAAATGGTGATGAAACATATAATCAAAAAGTTATATTTGATGAACCTACAACAATTCTTTCTGCAAATGTTGCAACAAGAACAGGTTATACTTTCTTGAACTGGAACACTCAACCAAACGGAACTGGAGATGTTTATGTTGCAGGCTCAGCATATACACATACAACTACAACAAATCTTGTGTTGTATGCTATTTGGCAAGCAAATACTTATGATGTAATTTACAATTCAAACAATGGCGAATCACAAACAAAAGTTGACACTGATGGCGCAACTTATGACAGTGAATATACATTCCTTGCAAACACAACTGAAAATGGAATGGGTTGGACAAAGACTGGACACACATTCCTTGGTTGGAGCGAAAACAGTGGTGCAACTGAAGCTGAATACACTGTTGGAAGCAAGTTGATGTATAGAGTGGATAAAGATTTGACATTGTACGCAGTATGGAAAGCAAACACTTACAATATTGTTTATGATGCAAACACTATCTCTTCAAATCAAACTGCTTTGTATGGAAATGTTGAAGGTTCTACTTCTTCAACGCCAGCAACTTACGGACAAAGTGTAACGGTTGCTGACAATGGATTCTCTATCACTGGATATGATTTCCTTGGTTGGGATACAAACAAGAACGCAACAGCTCCTACATATACTGCAGAAAACAAAACATTTGTTTATAACACAGTAGGCGACACAACTTTGTATGCAATATGGCAAGCTAAAACAATTGAAATCACTGTTCAAAAAGATGGCGCCACGGTTGAAACTTTGAGTGTTGTTTATGGAACAGACTACACAAGTCAAAAACTTATTGCAGATGTTTCAAAATACAACAAGACAGGCTACAACTTGACTGGATTCTTTACAACTGCAAATGGCGGAACAATGTTGTTTGACAACAGTGGTGTATTGCAAAACAATGCAACAGCAGAAACAATCATCACTGACAATGGTATTTGGGCTTATGCAACAAATATGACAATTCATGCAAACTATTCACCAAAAGCATACACAGTAACTTTTGATGTTACAACAACAATGCCTGAAGATATAGTTCCTACTTTGCCAGACAATAAGAATACAAAGACTGTATATTATGATCAAACATTTGGCGAAGATAACTTCTGGCCAACCCCAACTCTTGCAGGATATTACTTTGACGGTTGGTCAACAAGCAATATGTATCGTGCTCTTGCTATGCAACAATATGCAAACATTTATTTAGGATTTGAAATAAATGCTTCTATTACTGAAGAACAAATCGCAAGCGTTGAAGCAATAGTAAGAAAACAAGAACAAACAGATGGAAAGACATATATCTTCTCTCGCGGAGAAGGACAAGAAGCCGTAAACTATGTTTATGTAGAAAGAAACACAGACAACAATCAACCAACAACTACTTTGGTAGATGTTACAGTTGTTGAAAATTCTTACATTCGTGCTGAAACAGAAATCACAAGTGATAAATACTTCTTCGCTGATTTGGAAGACGACAACGCAATCACAGTTTATGCAACTTGGATCGGAAGAACTGATATCGCTTATACTCTTTACTACTTAATGGAAGAGTTAAACCCTAAGACAGATGAAAATGTTGACAAAGTTATCGTTTCTGGAAACAAAGAATATCCAGAACTTTCAGAAGGTCAATATGTAAACTATAATGGAACAACATATATAGTTAAGGTTGTTGAACCTCATACTGATGCTCTTGTTGCTGACAAGGTATTTAACTATATTAGAGAATATGATTACACAGGCTTTAAATATAGTGCTTATGAATATCAAGATGATAGCATTGATGGTGATGGATCAACACGCATCTATGCATTCTACACAAGACAAAACTATACTTTGACTTTGGCTACAAGCAAAGGCATTTCTAGTGTAGAAGCTACAGGCGTTGGTGTTTCTGGTGGTGCTGATGGTGTTTACACTGTTAAGTATCAAGCAGAAGTTACATTGATTGCTACTGAAAAAGCTGGTTACAAATTCAATGAATGGGTAAATCAAGCTGGTTATACAGAAGTTGAAGTTGTTGAAAATAAATTCACAATGCCAGATACAACATTGGGAGTTTACTTGACAGCCACTGCAACTGCTCAAGAAGTAAATTATTATGTTGAATATTATCAACAAAATATTGCTGACAATAATTACACAATCTTTCGCTCTAGACAAACCGAAAGAGGAACAACTGATACTTTGGTAGACATTACAAAGTATAGTTCTACAGTTTATGAAGGATTTGTTTACGACCACTACACAGTTGGAATCGTTGATGTTGAAGGTGAAGAAGCAAATGGATCTCTCAATATCAATGGTGAAGGCAACTTGATTATTAGACTTTACTATACAAGAAACAGTTACAACGTTATACTTTCTGCAAACAAAGGTATTGAAAGTGTAAGTTTGACTGGTTCTGCTACCGTAACAAATATAGGAAACACATATAGTGTTAGATTTGGTGACACTATTACTCTTTCTGCGACCGAAAATGCAGGTTATACATTTGCTAATTGGACAAAAGATGAAGGTTGTGCAAATGTAAATATTACAAATGCAAATTCAAAGAATGCTACATTTACAATGCCAGCAGGAAATGTAATGCTTACTGCAAACGCTACAGCAAATACAGACACTGCATATCAAGTAAATTATTATGTTCAAAAGGCAGACAAGACATTTGTTTTGGACAGCGAATTTGATGAATACTCAATTTCAACAAACACTGCAGGCAAGACAGGAACAACAGATACTCTTGCTCCTATCGATACTTTGAGTGAAATTACTTATACTGGAATGAAGTATTCTTACTATACAATTACAAGAACAGGTGTCACAGAGCCTGAAATCAATGGAAGTCTCAACATTGATGGTGATGGAATGCTTGTAATCAATTTGTATTATGTTCGTGAAACATACAAATTGACACTCAACACAAGTGTTGGAATTGCTACAGTTACTGCAAATGTTGGAACAGGAATTAGCAAGGCAGAAGAAGAAAATACTTATGATGTAATGTATAACATCAATGTTCAACTTGGACATACTCTTACAGCAGATGGATATGAGTTTACAGGCTGGGTTGACAGTGCTGAAGATAACAAGGTCGTTGTTGACAGCTCTGAAAGATTTGTAATGCCAACAAGATCAGTTGTTTTGACTGCAACAGCAAATGCAAATCTTTACACAATCACATTGCATGGAAATGGTGGACTTACAGCAGATTCAAAAGACACATTTGATGTTTCTGCAACTTATGATGCTAATGTTACTTTGCCAGTAAATCCATTTACAAAACCTGGTTATACATTCTTGGGTTGGAGCACAACTGAAGGCGAAGATGCTGAAATTGTTTACGAAAACCAAGCAACATTCAAATATGAAATCGCTGATGATTCTGATTTGTATGCTGTATGGGGAGAAAACACATACACAATTGTTTACAATTCAAACAATGGTTCTGGAACAATCGCTGACACTGTTGCTACTTATGACACTGCTGTTCAATTGAATGCAAACACATTCACAAGAACAGGTTATACATTTGCTGGTTGGTCAACAGATCCAAAAGCTACATCTTTTGAAAATGTTGCAAACGCTACAACAAAAGGTATCTACTTTGATGGAACAAATTATTCTGCATACAACTTGACTGAACAAGGAACTATAACAATTTATGCAATTTGGTCAGAAAATTCTTATACATTGACCCTTGATGGAAATGATGATATTGGATTGTATCAAGGCAGTGCAGAACTTATTGATGGAAAGAGTGCAACACAAACTCTTAAATATGAAACAGAAAATGCTGATTTGACTTCTGTTTATACAAGAACAGGTTATACATTTGTTTCTTGGAACACTGAAGCTAACGGAAGCGGAACTTCTTATCTTGCAAATGAAACTCCAAACAAGTTGGTATCAACAAATGGTGGAAAAATTACATTGTATGCAATTTGGAAAGCCGTTGAAGTAAATTATAAAGTTGTTGTTTACGAACAAAAAATTGATGCTTCAAGTGATGAAAAGAATGATACAAACTTTACATCTGTATCAAGTGAAACTTACACAGCATTGACAGATTCTTCTATAACAGTAAGTGATTATGTTGTTGTTAAGACAGGATTTGAATATGCTGGATTTACTACAAACAAAGGAAACTCTGTAATTGTTGTTGCAGATGGAAGTTTGGAAATCAGTTTGTGGTATACAAGAAATACTTACAGCCTTACTGTAAACAAAGTAAGTGGAGATAACGGAATTGCAAGTGTTGAAGGAAGTGGCGCTTATGACTATGACAAACAAGTGACAATTTCTGCAACAATCAATGAAGGTTATACATTTGCTGGATTTACTTCAAGCAATCCAGACTTGATTGCTAATATTACAAGTGGCTGGACAACACAAGGAAATGTTTATTCTTACACATTCAAGATGCCTGCTGGAGATGTTGTTTTGACAGCAAGCACAACAAAGAATGCTAATACAAAATTCAATATTGTTTACCTCTTTGAAAGTCTTGAAGGTAAATTTGTTGAAGATGAAAGTCTTTCTGCAACATTCGCAAAAGTTGGTTATGGACCAACAGAAAGCGTAATCACTCGTGAGATGATTGAAGAAGCAAACAAAGGTTCTGAAGAAACAGGTTCTATACCAACAGTTAAAGGTTTTAAATTTACTAACTTTGGTATTTTGAATGGTGAAACATATTATTCAGTCACAATCAATGGTGACGGATCAAGTGTAGTAAATGTTTACTATGCAAGAATGTCTTATACATTCACAGTAAACTATTATTATGTTGATACAACAACACCTATCACATCTGCATTCTCAATCACATTGAAACATGAAGAAACTTATTCAAAAGATTCTCCAGTGATCATAGGTTATACAGCAGATAGAGATTCTGTATCTTGCAAGATTGACGGTGATAATATTGTTGAAAATGTTTACTACACAGCAAACAAATATACAATCACTTATGATGCAAATGGTGGAGAAATTTCTCCTTCAACTCAAGAGTTTACAATTGAAAATGATATCAACTTGGCACAACCAACACGCACTGGATTTACATTTGCTTATTGGTTGGTAACAAAAGTTGATACTGAAACATCATTCCATATGGACGAACAATTTACAACAATGGTAAACAAAGGCGCTTATGGAAATGTGACATTGACAGCACAATGGAAAGCTGAAACAAACACAATCACTTACCATTTGTCTAATGTAGAGCTTGTAAGTGGACCAGAAAACAACGAAATCGCCAGTGGAGTTGATTTTGAAGCAGAAGTTTCTGCAAACACTGGTTGGACACTTCCTACAACAATTACCGTTGTTATAAACGAAAGAACTTTGGATGCTGATGCTGATGAATACACTTACGAAAACGGAACAATCTCAATTGACGGAGAATTGGTTGTTGGAGATATTGAAATCACAGTAACTGCAACAGCAAACAGATACAATGCAATCATCAACACAACAAACACAACAGTAAGTGTTGACAATACTGATTATAAAGATTCTATAACTCAAGAAGTTGCCACAGGCACAACTTTGACAATTTATGCTAAGGCAAACACTGGTTATGGAAGAAGTGGAATTGTATTTACTGTAACAGCTGGAAAGGCTACAATCAGTGAAGTTTCTGAAGAAAATGGAGTTTACAGCGTTGAAGTAAGCGACTACACAGATACATTTACTATTATGGCTACTGCTACAATCAACAACTACACATTGACAATCAATCCTGTTGGTGGAAACTATGAAGGTAGCACTGAAGTTGTTGAAATAACAAAGAATTACAATGATACTCTTACAATCTCTGACCCAGTTCTTACTGGATACTCATTTAAGGGTTGGACTCTTACAGCAACTGCTGGTGGAGAGGCAACTGGTTCATTTGTTGACGGAACTTATACATTCGGCGCAGGAAATGATACATTGACTGCAAATTGGGAAGTTAACAGATATAAAGTAGTTATTGACCTCAATGATTCTGTTGCTGGAAATGGTTCTACTATCGCAACAAGCAGTGTAGGAACTGTAAACAATGGAAAGGTTGAATTGTATGTAACTTATGGAACAACTTATGCTGAAATGTATTTGAACAGTGTTGTGACTGCAGAAGAAATTGCATACAGCATTGATGATATTGTTGTTGAAAGAGAAGGTTATACATTCAACGGATTCTATACAGAAAGAATTATTCTCGGATCTTCAGTATCAGGACAAAAGATTTCTGCAAGCACAAGTTTTGCAACTGCAAACAATGACACAGTAATCTATGCTTATTGGACAACAAACGACAACACAACTTATACTGTTTACCATCGTCAAGCAAATGTTGGAGTTTATGACAACTTTACAGATGAAAACACTACTTTGGTTGACACAGATGATTTGACTGGAGAAACTGACAGTGTTGTAACTCCTGCAACAAAGAATTATGATGGATTTAAATCTCCTGTTGTTCAAGAATTGACAATCACTGCTGATGGAAAAGCATCTATCACTTATTACTATGCAAGAGAAGAATACTCTCTTACATTGGAAGCTGGAAATGGTGTTGCAAGCATTGGTGCAACAGGAACAGGTTTGATTGAACAAGTCGCTGAGGGCGATGTAAATGCAAAAGTTTACCTTGTTCAATATTATGCAACCGTTTCTCTTACAGCAACTGCAAAGACTGGCTACTCTATGACTGGATTTGAAGGTTATGAAGTAAACGGCTTGCAATTGACAGAAGAAAACACAATGGCTACTGCAACAATGACAATGCCAAATTCTACAGTTCAATTGGTTGCAACAGCATCTGCAAACAGATATGTTGTAAGATTGAATGTAAATGCAGAAAATGACAATGTTGTTAGCGCTAATGCTGATGCACAAGTTGTTGACGGAATTATCACATTGTATGGAGAGTATGACGGAACATATGGAACTCTTTATACAGCAGATGGAAAGGCTGTCACACTTGCAAGTCTTGCTCTTAAAAGAACAGGACACACATTTGCAGGTTGGTTTACAACTGCTATTGAAGCTGATGCAGATACAACAAGTGCAACTGAAATCACTGCAACAGACAAGTTTACTCTTACTGCTGAAAGTGAAATCTATGCTTATTGGACAATCAATAGTTATACTTTGACTGCTCAATATGTTTACTCACAAGACAGCATTGAAGGTATTGCTGGAACAAAAGCATTTGAAGATAAATCTATTACTGTAAAATACAACACTGAAGCATATATTGACAGCCCAGTTCTTTATGGTTATAAAGCTGATCAAACAAGAGTTGGATATGCAAATATGCCAGCTGGTGATAAAACAATCACTGTGACATACACAGCAAACGAATATACAATCACTTATGATGAATTGGGTGGAACAATCAGTGGTGTTGCCGGAACAGATTACACAACAACATATACAAAAGAAGTAGTAATCAATCTTCCTACAGTCAAGAAAGAAGGCTACACATTCACAGGTTGGAAAGTCACAACAGCAGGCAGTGATTTGGCATTGGGAAATTGGAAAGAAGGAGACATCTATTCTGAAAATTCAATCCCTGCTGGAATGTATGGAAATGTGACATTGACAGCTGTTTGGACAGAAAATACAAATACAGCTTACACAATCAATATCTGGAAACAAACAACCGCTGGTGGTGACAACTATGAAAAACAAGTAGTCACACGCAATGATGGAACAACCGATAGAGAAATCACTGTTGTTAAGAGCGGAACAGGTGTTTCTGTTAAAGATGTGATTTATGCTCCAGACGGATTTACTTATGAAGAAACAAAGACAACATCAAACAACACAGTTGAAGGAAAGTTTATTGTTAAAGCTGACGGAACTTTGGAAATTGATGTTTACTTTGCAAGAAATCAATATACTTTGACTATTAACAAACAAGAAGGAATTTCTAGTGTTAAAGTCAACGATGCTGAATTTACTACAGGACAATTCTATTATGAAGCAAGCATTAAGATTGATGTAGAAGTTGCTAAAGGATATGCTTGGAACAACTTTGCAGTTTCAGGAACAGAACTTACTGGATTTGATGCAAGTGCATTGAGTCAAACAGTAACAATGGGTCTTGGAGATGCAACTCTTACTGCACAAGCTACAATCAGAAGCTTTACATTGACAATCGATCCTGCCGAAGGTTTGTATAATGGCAGTGAAGAAATCTTTAAAGTAACTCAAAACTATGCAAGCACTTACACAGTTTTGACACCTGCAAGAGAAGGTTATACATTCACTGACTGGAACAAGAGTGCAAACTTCTATGGAAATCTCCAAGAAAGTGAAAATGGTTATGTTTACACATTCGGTGTAGGCGATGACACATTGACTGCTACTTGGGAAGCTAATAGATATGCCGTAATTTTGAATTTGAATGATTCTAACTTCAACAATGGTTCTACAACTGCAACAGTTGAAGTTATGACAAACGGAAATGTTGATTTGAAAACTCTGATCAACAAGGGAACCCTTACCCTTTATGCAACATATGATTCAGACTATTCAATCCTTTACACATCAGCTAAAGGCACAGATTATGTTGAATTTGCTGACATCTTGGCATTTACAAGAGATGGATATGACTTTGTAAAATGGTCTTCAAATGTTGATGGCAATGATGAAATTTTGAGCAGTGAAATGTGCGACACAACTGTTGCCACAACAATTTATGCAATCTGGAATGCAAAACCATTTACTCTTACAGTTGACAAGGTTGACAATGTAAGTGTTGATGTTGTTGGTGCAACTCCTGTTGCTGAAACAGAAAATCAATACACAGTTGTATTTGACAGCAATGTGACATTGACAGCAAATGTTGATGCTGGATATCACTTCAAGAATTGGACTGTTGATGAAGTAGAAAAATCTACTGAATTGACTTACAACTTTAAGTATCAAACTGCTAGTGACATCACTATTAGAGCAAATATTGAAGCTAACCAATACACAATTCACTATGATCCAAATGGTGGAGAAGGTATGATTGCTGATCAAACTGCAACTTATGGTGTTTCAATCAATTTGAGTGATGGCGCTGGATTTAGCAGAAACGGATATACACTTACTGGATGGGCTTATGAAAAACAGAACTATTCTCTTGGCGCTTCTGTTTCCGATTTGACAACAATCGAAAATGGCAAAGTGACAATTAAGGCTGTTTGGGAAGCAAATGCTTATAATGTTGTATTTGACACAAACGAAGGCTCTACTGTTGAAGACTTGTCAGCTGTTTATGACAAGGCAGTTGAAATTGTTGGAGAAACAACAAAAGTTGGTTACAACTTCCTTGGTTGGTCAACTGAAAACGGAGACAGTGCAAACTTCAATACCGTTTCAAGCATTGAAGGTTATGCAGATTTGACTGCATACTTGATTGGAGAAAATGCCGAAGCAGGAATCTACAAGTTTAATTCAAAATATTATGTATTCAATTTGACAAGTGAAAGAGATGGCGAAGTTGTTGTTTATGCAATTTGGGCTGTTGGTGTTGCAAACTATAGAATTGAATATTATTTGGAAAACCTTGAAGGTGGATACACAACTGCTGATGAGACATACAGCAAGACAATCGAAAGCACAACAGGAACAGAAGTTGAAATTGAACAATTGACAATCGAAGGATTTACTGTTGATCTCAACAATGAAAACACTGTTTTGAGTGGAATTGTTGCTGGAGATTCTTCACTTGTATTGAGATTGTATTACACAAGAAATACTTATACGGTTGAATTTGTGACTCCAAGTCTTGGAATTAAATCAGTTTCAGGAAATGGATCATACAAATATGATGCTTCTGTTGAAATTTCTGTTGAAGTTTCTGACGGATACGAACTTGCTCAAATCACTTATGGTGAAGATGGCGTGTTGACAGCAGATGATTTGCCATACACATTCAACATTTCTGAAAATATGACATTTGTTGTTACTGTAACAGCATTGCCATATGAATATAAAGTTAGATTCAACTTTGAAAACTTGGCTGGAGATGGTTATGACACAGATCCAGAAGTTGCTGATGAAACATTTACAGCACTTGTTGATAAAGAAATCACTTATGACATGATTTCTGAAAAATTGGTAGAATTTGATGGATTTACTTATGACAGAATGGAAACAGGTTTGACTGTAAAACCATCAGTTGAAGATCCTACTATTGTCAATGTATATTACACAAGAAATAGTTATACTTTGACATTGCAAACAACTAAAGGTGTTGAAAGTCTTTCAGCACAAACAAACGCTTATGTTGTTGAAATTACAGAAGATGTTCCTGAAAATGAAAAACAATATTCTGTAAAATTTGGTGCAACTGTAAATCTTGTTTATAAGATTAGACAAGGCTTTGAGTTTGATGGTTGGTCTTCTGAAATCGTAACCGGTGATGCAGAAACTGGTTATATGATTGCAAGTATGCCAAGTCAAAACTTGACAATTTACATCAATGCAACAACATTGAAAGTTAACTTCAAAGTTCATTACTACCTTGAAAAGATGAGTAGTAGTGGTGGCGATGACTTTGAAAATGATTATGTTTATGACAGTGAAGAAATCAAACAAGGCTACACAGATGAAGTAATAGAAAGTGTTGAAGATTTGAATCTTAAGACATTTACAGGATTTACTTACTCAACATTTGAAGATGGTGTAGTCATTACTGGAGATGGAAATGCTGTTCTTAAAGTTTACTATTTGAGAAGCTCTATCAACTTGACTGTTTCAATGACTGAAGGTATTGCCAAGGTTGTTGCAACTGCAAGTGGTGAAGATGGCGCTTACACAATTTCAAAAGAATTTACTGCTCAAGAAACAATTTCTGTTAAATATGGTGCAAGAGTTGAATTTACTTATCAACTTGTTGAAGTTGACGGTAAGTCAGGATACACATTTGCAGGATGGACTGGTGGCGTGCAAGAAGATGCCGGCACTTACTATATCACTGTAGGTGTTGAGGCTTTGAGTGTTTCTGCAACTGCTACAAACAATCCTTATGTGATTACATTCCATGGAAATGGCGGTAAGTATATTAGAGTTGTTGAAGAGGCAGAAGGCGAAGATGATAATGCCGTAACTGAAGAACTTACAGAATTGACACAAAATGTTGTTTATAACAGAAATGTAAAATTGAATGCTAACTTGTTTAGCTATGTAGGATACATTTTCCAAGGTTGGTCAACAGATCCAAAAGGTGGGGTTGAATATACCGACGAACAAGAATTTGTTTACGAAATCATTGGTGGACTTGATTTGTATGCCGTTTGGAAACCAGTTAAATACAATGTTGAATACAACGGAAATGGTGGCGAAGGCACAATGACAGGACACACAGATGTGCTTTATGGAAGCGAATTGACTTTGAATAAAAATCAATTCACTCTCACAGGATACACATTTAATGGCTGGAGTTATGAAGCTGATGACACTCAAATTGTGACAATAAGCAAAGATACCGCTACTGTTTCTAACTTGACAGCAACAAATGGAAAGACTGTTGTGCTTTATGCAGTATGGCTTGAAAATACTTATACTTTGACTTACAATTCAAACTACTCTTCAGTGACAACCGAAGTTGAAGATAAATTGTCTGATCCAGAGACTTATAAATATACTCAAGACATCGTCCTTAAAGATGCTTCTGCAACAGAATTGCAATTTGCTGTAAAGGGATACAAATTTGTTGGTTGGACAAAAGATCCAAAAGGAACAGAAACATTGTTGCATGTTGGTGAAATTGTAAACAGATTGACAGATGTTGCTGGTGGAAACATAGTGCTTTATGCAGTATGGACTCCTATCGCATACAACATTGCTTTCGACAACAATGGTGGAACTGGCGAAATGGCAAACATTAAAAATGTGCTTTACGACACTGAAGTTAAATTGACAAAAGCAACATTCACAAAGACAGGTTATGACTTTGCCGGATGGACATACATTGATGATGAAGGTGCTTCTCATGATTATGTTGATGAAGACACAGTTAAGAATTTGACTGCAGTTGACGGAAAGACTGTTATGTTGGTTGCAAAATGGACAGCAACAGTTTACACAATCACATATCTTCCAAACGAAGGAACATTTGATAGCTCATTGACTTTGGAAGCGGATGGATCATATAAACAAACATTTACAATTGAAGAAGATATCACTTTGATTGATGGAACAAAATTGACCAAAGTTGGATACACTTTGATTGGATACACTTACAGCGAAGTTGAAGGAAACTGGTCTGAAGTGACAGATGGGGATATCTCTTTTGAAATCCTTGATGGAAACATGATCAGCAAAGGTGTTTATGGAAATGTGACATTGCAAGCTAAATGGCTCGTAAATCAATATACTCTTACAATCAACTACAAGTATGAAGGTGCTGAAGAATACTTTGACACTTACACAGCTGAAGTAGATTATGGTGCAGAATACAGCGTAATGTCACCAAGCATTGAAGGATACACACCAACACCAGCAACAGTTTCTGGATTTATGGATTCTGTAGATGGAAAAGTTGTTGAAGTTGTATACTCTGCAAATGTTTATGATGTCACATTTGACCTTAACGATCAAACAGGTTCTTCTACAGCTGAAATATCATACAACACAGTAAAAGTTGTATATGACAGCACTTATGCTGAAGCTTATGTTGAAGTTGAAGATGCAGAAAACTTGACTGTTGGACTTCCTACACCAACAAGAACTGGTTATACTTTCATCGGTTGGTATTTGAATGCTGACCTAAATGAAGCTGGTCTTATTACAGGAGAAACTGTTGTTAAGATAACAAGTGCAACTACATTGTTTGCTAAATGGACAGCAGATAGCAATACAAAATATACCGTTGAATATAAATTTGAATCTCTTGATGATGCAGAAGTTTATGAGCTTAACGAAACATTGCAACCAAGTCTTGAGGGATTTGGAACAACCGATACTCAAGTGACAGAAGAAATGGTTATGGCTTTGACTTCAAATGCTTATCCAACAATTTCTGGATTTACATTTGATAGAACTATACTTGCAACCATTACTGCTGACGGAAATGCAGTTGTGACTGTTTTGTATTCAAGAAATTATTATACTTTGACTTTGAGCATTGAAGATGGAATCTCTGTCTTTACAGCTTCTGCTCAAGGAACATCACAAGTTGAAGACTTCTATATTAGTGTTGTTGATGAAAACATTTATAGAGTAAGATTTGAAGCAAATGTTGTTCTTTACAATGAAATCTCTGACACTGGATATATATTTGGTGAATATACAAGCAACGAAATTGACTTGTCAGATTTGGAAGATGGTTCATTTAAGATGATCTCTGGAAATGCAGAAGTGACTGCAACAACAGATCCAAAACCATATACAATTACATTCTATGGAAATGATGGAACAACAACTGAAGGATTGAGTAGTTATACACAATCTGGAGAAGATGTCGTTTATAAGGCTTCAGTGACATTGACTGAAAACTTGTTTGCAAGAGAGGGATACACATTCTATGGTTGGGCATTGACTGAAGAAGATGCTGACAATAGAGTTGTTGATTATATAGACAAAGACAACTTTGTAATGACAACATACAGTGAAAATGTAGATTTGTATGCTGTATGGCGTCCAATCGGATATGACTTAACACTTGAAGGTGATGCTGGTATTGATATTAGCAAAGCTGTAGTTGTTGTAAATGGCGAGAAGATCGAACTCGAAGACAAGATGTTGGTTAACTATGGTAGCATGGTAAGAGTATATTACACTTACACAGATGAAAATGGCACAACAACAACTCTTAGAGGTGGTTATGACTTTGCTGGATTTATGATTGGAGAAAGCGTTGTAGGAACTGGTGAATACTATGAATTTGAATTCCATGGCAACACAGTTGTCACTCTTACAACAACTCCAAGAACAGATACTAGATTTAAAGTCGTTTACCAAATTAAAGATTTTGTAACTGTAGGTTATACAGATATTGAAGAAGTTATCTTTAAAAATGGTACAACAGACATTGCTGTTTCAAACGAATATTTGATGAGTTTGAATGCAATAAAGACTTATGAAGGTTATATCTATACTGCATTTGCAGATCAACTTGGAAGCAGTACAGTAACTATTAAGTATGGAAATGACACTGAAGAAGGATATGCTACTACTATTTACATCAAATATAACAGGCTTCCATATAAATTGACATTGAATACTTCTGTTGGAGTTCAATCATTTATACCTGTTGAAACAATCAGCGGAACAATTACCAGAATTGAACAAGATTATCAAGTATTCTACGAAACACCATTCAATCTCAGTTTGACAATGTTTAATGGATACACATTTGATTCATTTACCGTTGTTGCTCAAAAAGCACAAGGCTCTGTTGACCTTGATGACGGAGAAGAATGGACATTGACTGCAGGCGAAGGCGGATATTATTACGGAGATGTAAAAGTATTAAGTCTTGTTTATGATGCAGAAAGCGGCGTTTATGTTGTTGAAATGCCTGCTTATAACATTACTATTTCAACAAACAGCTCTGCAAACACATATCAAATCATCTATCATAGAAACTTGAATGATGAAGACACAGAAACAGCTGAAGATGATGTTGTGTTTGATACTGCTTACACAATCAAACATGCAAACACATTGACTTGGAGTAAACCTGGTTATGAATTTGTTGGCTGGGCAAACTCTAAAGAAAATGCAGATTTAGGAAATGTTGTTTATAGTTATGTTGACACAAATGATTTACCATTTGATGCTTATACTTATGATTACGACACAGAACTTTGGGCTGTATGGACAGCAACTGACAATGATTATACAATTGAGTATTATTTTGAAACTCTTGACGGACAATTTAAAATTGATGACACATTCACAAAGGTATATACAGGCAAAACTGATGACTTTGTTGAATATGAAACAATAGACAAATATGGTTTTGAGTTTGATGCTGAAAATGAAAACAATGTTCTTAGTGGAAACATTTTGCCAAACGATGCTCTTGTATTGAAAGTTTACTATAAGAGAATTTGGTACACATTGACTGTAAATGGCGATATCGGTATCATGTCAATCAGTGCAGAAAGTGATTATATTTCAGAAGAGTCTTATGCTGAAGCTAAATTTACTGCAAAAGTAAAACATGGTGCAACAATCACTCTTGGATTTGAACTTAATCCTGGTTATAGATTTGACAAATATCAAGAAAGTTCAAGCACAGGTGTTGATGTTTCTAGTGGTACATTTACAATGCCAATTTCTGACATTTCAATCAATTTGATGACAACTGCAAACACTTACCACATCACATTTAAAGGAAATGGTGGAACATATTTTGATGAAGTTGAAAGTGTTGAGAAAGATTCTTATACTCAAGACTTTGTATACATGACTTCTTCATATTTGACTGCTGTTAAATTTGAAAGAGATGGATACACATTCAAGAATTGGACAATCACAGTTGATGCTGAAACAACATTGACTTTGGAAGATCAAGAATTGTTTGAATACAATGTTGTTGGAGATTTGGAAGCTGTCGCTGTTTGGGAAGCTAATCCAGATACAAAGTACACGGTAAATTACTATGCTCAAAAGATTGACGGAAGCTATGAGTTGGTTGACACAATTGAGCTTCAAGGGTATACAAATACTGAAATCACTGATGAAATGGTTCAAGCAGGATTTGCTCAAGTTGATATAGCAAGAGAAGGATATATCTACAACGGAATCAGAGAAGATGCTCCTGTAATTTCAGGTGATGGATTGACTGTTGTTAATGTTGAATACAACTTGGCATCATTTGATGTTGTGTTTGATTTGACTGATGAAAGTGGCGAAGTTGCTACTGGAATCTCAAGTGTTGAATTTGTTTACAACACTACAGAAGGTGAAGACAAGACTGTTGCTGTTTCAAACGGAACTACAGTTTCTGTTCAATACACAGCAAACTTCAAGATCAAAGTTGAAACACTTGCTGGATATACTTTGAAACAAGTTGTTATCACTGCGTTTGAATTTAGTGATACATTTACAGCAGAAGATGCAGATGAATTTGGTTATATCAATTTTGTAATGCCAACAAATGCATTGGAAGTTAAAGTTGAAATCGAAACAGAAACTTATACAATCACTTACCATAAGAATTTGAATGGAGATGACACAACAACTCAATATGTAAGATACATGCAAGAAAATGTACAACTTTCTGAAATGTTTGTTGAAACTGGATATACTTTGCTTGGTTGGTCTGACAGCGTAGGCGGACAAAAAGTTGTTTACGAAGTCGGTGGAGTTATAGATGTTTATGACAGAACCGAAGGACTTGATTTGTATGGCATTTGGGAAGCTAACAAATATACAATCAAATACAATGGAAATACTAGTGTTGGAACTATTGAAGATCAAGTTGTTTCTTACAACGAATTGGTAGAACTTGCTGATGGCTCTGCATTTGAAAAGACTGGATTTACATTTAAAGGTTGGTCACTCAATGCAGACACAAAGACTGCTATTGAAGTTGACAGTAAAGATGAAATTCAACATTCTGGAATTTACTATGTGACTGGCGAAGACAAATATTATGCATTAAATCTTGCCGGAGAAACTGTTCAAAACAGCGAAGTGACAATTTATGCATATTGGGAAGCTTTGAAATACAAAGTCACCTTGGCCTTTGCTGAAGATAGTGATACAACTTATGAAGTTGGAGAATTTGAATACGAGCAAGAATACAACTTGCCAGCATTCAATACTCTCAACTGGACAAATGTAGGATATGAGTTTGTTGGTTGGTACTATTTGAATGATGAGGGCGAAAGAGTTGAAATCCGTTGCGGAAAAGATGAGACTCCTGCAGTTTCTAACTTGACTTTGGTTGAAGGTAAAGAAGTCATGATCTATGCTATTTGGGGCAAGGGCATGACAACATTCAAGATTAGAATTTTGCTTCAAACATTAAATGGGAATTATGGTGAAACAGAAGGAAATTATGTTGATGTTGAAGGAAATCAAATAGAAACTGAAACCACTGTGACAAGTGAAACCGCTTACAACACATTTATCTATGGCACAGAATATCAAAACATAACAGGTTTTGCTTATGATGAAAGTCATGAACAAGACAGAAAGGTAGTTGCAGGAAATGGAACAACAACTGTTTTGGTTTACTATGCAAGACAATATTACGAACTCACAATCAACAAAGGTACAAACATTGAATCTGTTTCAATCACAACATCTACAAATTCTCATTCAATCAATAGAGAAGATAAAGGATATGTAGTTTATAATGTTAAGTATGAAGATAAGGTTACAATGAGTTTGCAAGAAGCAGCTGGTTATGACAATGGATATTTTGAAATTGACATAGCAAGTTCTGTTGCTGGAGCCAAGTTGGAAGCAGATGGCGTTTCTCTCTACATGAAGGGACAACAAGATGATGTTCAACTTGCAGGAAACATCACTGTAAACACATTTGCTGTTGCAAACAAAGATACTAGATACACTATTGAAGTTTATAAACAAAACCTTAACTCAGAATATGATTCAACTCCTACCTATACAACTTACTCAACAGGTGAGACAGGTACCGAAATTGATCAAGATGCTGTAAAAGCTTTGGTTGAAGGTAATGAATCTTTTGATTTCAATGGATTTGCTTACGCAACAACCTCATTTGCAAACGGAAATATTATTGCAGGCGATGGCTCAACTGTTGTAAGACTTTACTACACAAGAGAACATTATGAACTTACATTAAACATCATCAACTCCAACGCTGTTGTTACAGATGCTATTGACAGCAGATATTTGTTTGAAGAAGAAATAACTCTTGTATTTACTTTGAATAAAGGTTATTCTTTGGATAAAGATACAGAATTTACAATCACAAATGTAGATGGTGAACCTGTTGAAGGAATTACTTTTGAAGTTTCTGAAGCTGACAATGATTTAGGAACAAAAGATTATACTGTTGTTATTAAGATGCCTTACCAAAACATCACACTTAATGTTTTGCCTGAGACAAACAAAGACACAGTATATAAAGTAGTTTATATGTTCCAGACAATTGACCTTGGCACTTCTTATGAAGAATTGGAAGAATATCCAAGTGTTATTAAGACTGGCGAAACAGAACATATCATTACAATAGAAGATCTCGAACTTGATTCTATAATGGTTGAAGGATTTGCTCTCAACCATACAAGTGTTGACACAAGTGAAGTTGCAATTGCTGGAGATGGTTCAACTATTGTTTATGTATACTATGACAGAGTAAAACATACTGTTAGCGTTGAATTTATCGATGAAATGAATGGTATGGTAGATGATTCGTTTAGCATTATGGTAAACGGCGCACCTGCTGTTGGAAGTGGTGTATATGAATATAGTGTTGCCTATGGTCAAACAATTGAAGTAACATTCGAACTTTCTGCAGGGTTCACATTTGCTGGATATGAAGTAAATGGTGAACTTCAGATTGAAAATGTAAATGGTGAAAAACTTACCTACACAATGGGCGATGAAGATATCACTATTACAATCACAATCATTGCAAACAACAACACTCAATATAAGTTGGAATATTATAGAGAACAACTTGTTGGTGACTCTGGAGCTACAGTATTTGAAAAAGCCTTTGAAGCTACAAAGACTGGCACAACACATCAATATTTTGCACCTGAAAGAATAATGTCAGACTTTATTGAAAATGTTGCTAACGTTGCAGGATATCAAGAAGGTATGTTCACAGGATTTGACTATGCTTATTACACAGTCACAGCTGCTGGTGAAGACGCTACTGACTTTGCTTATATCGCTGGAGATGGCTCTACAGTATTTAAATTCTATTACATCAGAAAGATGATCAACATCTCTATTGAATATGACAAAGACCAAATCGCTTCTGTAAGTGGTGAAGGATCTTATGCTTATGGTTCTGAAGTTACTGTTACGGCAACTGCAAAACCTGGATATAAGTTTGATCACTGGTTGATTGATGGTGAAGAAATCAGAGAAGAAGAATACACATTCGTTATTGACAAAGAAGTTGATATTGAACTTGTTGTAGTTTCTGATGTTGGCGAAGCTAAATATGTTGTAGAACATTACTTTGAAGTTTTGGACGAAGGTTATGAAATGAGATATTCAGATGAAATGACTGGAGTCACAGAAAGCGAAATTGATGTTGACAGTTTGATCAAAACTGAAGGCGGATTTGAATATTCTCATACAGAAAATGGAGAAGCTCCTTACTATGTAATGGGAGATGGCTCTACTGTTGTTAGAATTTATTACAACTTGAAGAGTGTGACATTTACAGTTTCATATTCAAGCGGAATCAAATCAGTAACAGTTGAAGGCTACAACAGTGCCGATGATTTGGAACTTATTGGCTACGATCCTGTTGGAATGGTTTATACATATCAATCAAAATATACAAAGAGATTGAGTTTGAGTGTAGAACTTGAAGCTGGATATGAATTGTATGGATGGGTATTGAACAACAACAAGACTCCTGAAAACAATTCAAATCAATCTCGTGGATACTTGTTTGATGTAATAAACGAAAACTTCACTTTGAAGGCAGTTGCTATAACAAAACAAATTACAATTAGATTTAATCCAAACAATGGCACAAGCGAAGTTATTGAGATGCAGGCATACTACAACACAACAATTCGTTTGAGAGAAAACACATTCACTAATGGAAACAAGATATTCCTTGGTTGGGCATTAAGTGAAGGTGGAGAAATTGTTTACTTCGATGGTGATGAAATCACTGTAGATTTTGACAACGACTTAAATCTCTATGCTATTTGGGAAGAAAGAGAAGCAAGCAACTGGTGGATTTACATCGTAATTGGACTTTTGATCTTGTTGATTTTGATAATAATCATCTTGTTGATTATTAGAAAGAAGAAAAACGAGAAGAGAAAGATTATGAGTAAACAATAATAAAAAGGGAGCAGTTTTGCTCTCTTTTTTGTTGCTACAAATTTTTCAGCTATCAAAAAAATCATGAATTTTTATTTTGATTTTTATGCAAAATATTATAAACTAGAGGTGTAAGATTTAACTCAAAATTTTACACAACTACATAAAAGAGGGAGGATTTATGAGTAACAAAATTAAAGTTGTCCAATATGGATGCGGAAAGATGAGCGTTTATACAATGCGCTATGTTTTTGAAAAAGGAGCCAAAATTGTTGGTGCTTTTGACATCAGTGAAAATGTTATTGGAAAAGACATTGGAGAAATTATTGGAGACAACAAAAAATATAAAGTAAAAGTTCAAAATGCAAAAGACTTTGAAGCATTTTTGATGAACAATGATGTCGATATCGTTATTGTCACAACAATGAGTTTGCTTGCAGATGTTGGCGAAGCTTTGCTCACTTGTGCAAGATGTGGTGTCAATGCCATCACAACTTGTGAAGAAGCATTCTTCCCACAAAACAGCAATCCAAAATTGTTTAAAGAAATTGACGACCTTGCTGTTGAAAACGAATGTACAATTTGTGGAAGTGGTTATCAAGATGTGTTCTGGGGGAATTTGATCAGCGTTCTTGCTGGTGCTACTCACAAAATTACAAAGATTAGAGGAAAGAGCAGTTATAATGTTGAAGACTACGGCATTGCTCTTGCTCGTGCTCATGGTGCTGGACTTTCTGTTGAAGATTTTGAAAAGAATGTTGCTTCTGTTGATGAAATCAGCGACAAAGAAAGAAACAAACTTATCAAATCTGGCAAGTATGCTCCAAGTTATATGTGGACTGTAAATGGTTGGCTTTGCAGTAAACTTGGTTTGACAGTAAAAAAACAAACACAAAAATGTGTTCCTCATATTGCTAAAAAAGCAATCAAAAGTGCAACTCTTGGTATGACAATTCCAAAAGGATACTGCACAGGGATGAGTGCTGTTGTCACTACAGAAACAAAAGAAGGCATTGTGCTTGAAACAGAATGCATTGGAAAAGTTTATGACAGCACAGAATTCGACTGCAACGATTGGACAATTGAAGGTGAACCAAACACAAGAGTTGTGATTGAAAGACCTTCAACAGTAGAGCTTACTTGTGCAACAGTTGTAAACAGAATTCCAGAGGTTTTGTCAGCTCCTGCAGGATACTTCACAACAGAATATATGCCAGAAAACTTTTATAAAACAGAAAGTCTTGACAAATATGTTATGACTTACGATGATTGTGATTGCGAATGTGAGGATGATTGTGATTGTCATCACGATAATAAAAACTGTGGTTGCAAGAAATAACAAAAACTACTAAACAAAGAGAAAAAGTAAAAGATTGTTCGATTTTCGAACAATTTTTTATGATAGGGAGGGCTTATGAAAAAAGGTTTTTTAGTCACTTTTGAAGGTGGAGATGGATGTGGAAAAAGTACCCAACTTAAAATGTTTCAAGATTTTTTGAAAAAAGAAAATGTTGACTTTATTGTTTCAAGAGAGCCAGGAGGTACACCACTTGGAGAAGAAATAAGAAAAATTTTGTTAAATTCAAATTACAATATTTCAAGCACAACAGAATTTTTGCTTTTCAGTGCAAGCAGGGCAACACATGTTGAAGAGATTGTTAAGCCTGCATTGAAAGAAGGCAAGGTTGTCATTTTGGACAGATTTTATGATTCTTCTTATACATATCAAGGTTATGCAGGAAACTTGTCTATCAAAGATATTGAAAACATAACAGAGTTCGCAATTCAGGGGACGAAGCCAGACTTAACTTTTTTGCTTGATTTGAGTTATGATGAGGCTATGAAGAGAAAAGCAAAAGACGAAAAACTTTCTCATCTTGACAGAATGGAAAGGAAGGCAAAAGAATATCACGACAAAGTGAGAGAGGGATATTTGAAACTTGCAAAGCAAAATCCTGACAGAATTGTCGTGGTTGATGCATCAAAAAGTGTGGAAGAGATTTCAAACTTTATCAACAAAACTTTTGTAGAAAGATATAATAAAAAATAGAAAGTTTGCAATAAAAAATACACTCGTTTGAGTGTATTTTTTATTTTTATAATTTTTAAACTAAATACAAAATTGAAACTGCAAGCAAAACCTGAGCGATGTAATACAAAAGGTGGTTTACATAGATCCAAACTTTTTCTGTTCTGCCACCAAAATATTGCATTGACAAAACAAGGTCTGAAAGGAAGAACACAATCATTCCTGATGCAAAGATCCAATAGATAGGAGCAAAGATTGCGATTGAAACAGTGAAAGAAACCATAAATGTCAAGATGAAACTATACATTGCCACGATGTAAATCATCTTTCCAAAGTTCATACCCATTTTCTTTGAAGAAAGCATAATTGCCACTGTGAGCAAAATTGCAACTCCAACAGATGCAAGAATGTTCCAAGGAAGATTTGCTGGGATTGCCATGCTGTTGTAAAGCACTGCTGAAACAAAATAGAAGAAATGTCCTATTGCAAATGCACTTGTTCCAAAAACAAAATATTGATTTGCTTGTTCTGGATACATAATCTTAAGATCAAGAATAATATCTCCGATAAGTCCCAAGATTAAACCAACTATAATCAAAAGATTTAAGTTGCTTGAGCCAACAGCATTTATTGCAAATATTCCACAAAGAATAAAGCAAACTGAAGATGTTGTTTTCAACATCAAAGAATAAACTGTTGCTTTTTCTGCTCTAAACCAACAGAAAAGCAAACAAAATATAATACTAAAAACTCCAAAAACTATACTACCTATCATTTTCTCCTCCTATTCATTGTAGAAATCTACCACATCTTTGTAGACTTCGTCTTTGTTTGTTTCGTTTAGCAATTCGTGTCTTGCACCTTTATACAATTTCATTTTTGCATTTATATTGTTTTTGAGATACAACTTGTAAAGTTGTTTCACTTGTTTTCCTTTGCTTCCAACTGGATCACTATCTCCAGCAATTAAGAAGACTTTTTTGCTTCCAATTTTTTGAATGCCTTTGTTTGCATTGTGCATGTTGTTGATCATGCTTCTATAAAAACTGAATGGAAAAGATCCGCCACAATATTCATCTTTCAAATATTCATCAAAAACTTTTTCATCTCTTGTCAGCCAATTTTCTCTTTCAAAGCCTTTGCCATAAGATTTGATGCATAACTTTTCAATTATTCCACCTTTTGAAGTTTCTTTTTTGAAAGGTTTGAGAAGATTGACAACAAAATTTCCAAGTTTCATAATTCCACTGCTTCCATTTGCTGTGCCACACAATACGCATTTTTCAACAAGTGGTGTGAGTTGAATAAGCACTTGTGAAAGCATAGAACCATAAGAATGCCCAAACAAATAAATTGGGAGGTTGTATGTTTGATTTGCATAGTTGATTATGTTGAGTTGGTCTGTCAATGTTTCAGTAAAGATATCTTTTTCGCCATAGCCTAAATATTCTTTGCTGATTGCTGTGTGTCCGTGGCCTCTTAAATCACTTGCTATTGCAATATATCCATTTTTGTTTAGATATTGCGCAAAGTTTTTGTATCTGAGGCAATGCTCTTGCATTCCGTGAATGATGATCACTAATGCTTTTGGATTTTCAACATTGTCATAAACATAGGTGTTGAGCTCCAAATCATTGAATCCCAAAATCTTCAAATTTTTTGGTTCTAGATCAGCTTTTTTTTCAGCAACTTTTGAAGTCGTTTTCTTTGAAGTGGTTTTCTTTGTCGAAGATGTTGTTTTTGTTTTCTTTGCAGAAGGTTTCTCTTTTGCAACAGTTTTTTTCTTTGTTGTCTTTTTTTCTTCGCTTTGCTTTTCCATTTCTCCTCCTATATTTTCTTTATTGCGTTTTCCCAACCTTGATAATTTTTCTTTCTTTCTGATTCGGTCATTTTAGGGGAATATAATGTTTCACTTTCAGTCATTGTTTTTATATCATTGAGTGTCACAAGTTTCAAAGATATCATTGCCATAAATATTGCACCTAAAACCGTAGATTCTGAATATTTGCTTTTTACCACATCGTGATTTAGCATATCGGCAAGAAATTGCAAAACAAATCTGTTTTTGCTTCCTCCACCATCAACACTGATGAGTTTAAACTTCAAACCATTTTGTTTCATTTCATCTACAATTGCTTTTGTGTTGTAAACCATACTTTCAAGGCATGCTCTGACAAAATGCTCTTTGCCTGTGTTGAAGTTCATTCCAACAATGCACGCTCTTGCTTCGTCGTTCCAGTATGGTGCACCAAGTCCTGTAAATGCAGGAACAAGATAAACTCCTTCATTGCTGTCCAATGCTGTGGCCATGGATTCTGTTTCTGTCACATCATCATACATATCAAGTTTTTCTTGCAACCAATTTAATGCACTGCAAGCACTGTAAATGCTTCCTTCAACAGCATAGTTTGTTTTGTTTCCTATTGTGCTTGCAACGGTTGTAAGAAGATTTGGAAATCTTTTTGCGGAATTGCTACCAATGTTTGTAAGAATAAATCCACCAGTTCCAAATGTCACTTTTGTGTTTCCGTATCTTACGGCACCTTGTCCAAACATACTTGACATTTGATCGCCAACGATGCCTCTGATAGGGGTGTTTAAAAGTCTTTTTGCGTTTCCGAAATTGCTATCTGATGGCAAAATTTCTGGCAGGCTGTTTTTTGGAATACCAAAAATTTCCAAAAGTTCGTCATCCCATTGCAATGTTTCCAAATCCATAAGCATTGTTCTGCTGGCGTTTGTTGTGTCTGTGTAATGATTTCCTGTCAATTTGAAAGTTATAAAACTGTCAATAGTCCCAAAGCACAACTTTCCAGAACGAGCCAATGATTTTATTCCTTTCACATTATCCATCATCCATTTCATTTTTGAAGCGCTGAAATATGGATTTGGAATAAGTCCAGTTTTGTCCTGTATTTTTTTCTTTATCTGTTTAGGCAATTTTTTAATCATTTCTGTTGTTCTTCTGCACTGCCAAACGATCGCTTTGCAGATTGGTTCGCCGGTTTCTCTGTCCCAAGCAACAACAGTCTCTCTTTGATTTGTTATGCCGATGCCTAGGAGTTCTTCTTTATGTATATCATTTCTTGTAAGAACATCTTTTGCAGTTGACAGAGTTTTTTTGAATATTTCATCAGCGTCTTGCTCTACCCAGCCTATTTGAGGGTAGTATTGTTTAAAGCGTTTGCTCTCTGTGTCAACAATTTTCTTTTTGTCAACATCATAAAGGACACTTCTTATATTTGTCGTCCCTTCATCTATACCTAATATAAATCTTCTCATAGACATCTCCAAACAATAATTCGACAGCCTACAATTTTTGCTCTTCTATGCTAATTTTAACACAAAAAATTTTATTATAAAAATAAAAAACAAAAGTTTTTGTTTTGTTTGACATAAATTTGGTTTAAAGTTAGAATTGTAATGGAGGATAAATGAAAAATAATATGATTTTTGATTGTCTTATTATCGGTGGAGGGGTTGTTGGCGCTTCTGTGTTCAACAAACTTGTGAGAATCGGTAAAAGATGTTTGTTGATTGATAAGGCTAGCGATGTTGCAACTGGTGCTAGTAAAGCTAACAGTGGTTTGGTTCACGCAGGGTATGATCCAAAACCAAACACTTTGAAAGCAATTTTAAATGTGAGAGGAAATCACTTATATCCAAAAATTTGCAAGAGACTCGGCATAAAACTTAAAAAATGCGGAGCGTTGGTTGTTGGTGATGATGCTCAAAAAGTTCAAGAGTTGTATGAAAGAGGACAACAAAACGGCGTTTATGTTGAGATTTGGAATCAAAATCAAATCAGACAAAAAGTGCCAACTATAAATGAGAACATAACTGTTGCATTGTATGCAAGAGATGCTTATATCGTCAGTCCATATTTGTTTACAATTGCTTTGACTGATGAAGCAATTTTAAATGGTGGAAAAGTTAGCCTTGAAGAAGACTTGATTTCTGTTGAGAAGAAGAATGATGTTTTTGAAGTTAAAACAAAGAAAGGCACATATTATGCAAAGACAATTATAAACAGTGCAGGAAGCGGTTATAATGATGTGGCAAAAATTTTAAATTCAGAACAATATCCTATTGAATTAAGAAGAGGAGAGTATTTTGTTTTTGACAAAGGGACAAACTTGAATGTTCCTTGCACAATTTTCCCTCTTCCTACAAAACTTGGAAAAGGTGTTTTGGTCACTCCAACAATTGACGGAAACTATCTTGTAGGTCCAACAAGTGAAGAAAGTGACAACAGCACGGCAACGACAAGCAAGGGACTTGCAGACATCAAACAAAAATCTGGAATGATTGTTTCAAACTTGAACTTCAAAAATGCCATAAGAGAATTTGCTGGACTTAGAACAATTTGTGGAGATGACTTCATTGTTGAGAAATCTAAAAAAGTCGATGGAGTGATAAATCTTGCTGGAATTTGTTCTCCAGGACTTTCTAGTGCACCAGCCATTGCAGAAATGGTTGTAAAACTTTTGGGATTTAAGAACAAAGAACTTGCAGATTTGAAGAAAATCGAACCTTATGTTATGTTTAAAGATTTGCCAAAATCAAAGCAAAAAGAACTTGCAAAAGAAGACAAAAATTTTAGTGCGATTGTTTGCAAGTGCGAGCAAATTACAAAAGGCGATGTTATTAGAGCGTTAAACAGACCACTCAAAATTGCTTCAGTTGATGGAGTAAAGCGCAGGACAAATGCCGGAATGGGAAGGTGTCAAGGTGGATTCTGTTTCACTCATGTTGTAAGGGCGATTGCAGAACAAAGACATATTCCTTTTGAAGAAGTCAAGAAAGAAAATCGAGGCAGTGAAGTTTGCATTGGAGATATTAGGGAGGTGAACCATGATTAAAACTGATGTTTTGGTGATAGGTGGTGGACCTGCCGGGATGAGTGCAGCTTTGTCGGCTTCGGAAAATGGTTCAAAAGTTGTGCTTGTAGAAAGAGATGCTTGCCTTGGTGGAATTTTAAATCAATGTATTCACAATGGGTTTGGACTTCATTATTTCAATGAAGAGCTTACTGGTCCAGAGTTTGCACATAGATTTAGAAAAATGGTAGAGAAAGACAAAAATATCACTGTTTTTACAAGCACTTTGGTCACACAAATAAAAGAAAGAAAAGTTGACATAATGGGCAAAGCAGGCATTGACACAATTGAGGCAAAAGCGATTGTTTTGGCAATGGGTTGCAGAGAGAGAACTGCTGGAAACATCAGTTTGTGCGGAACTCGTCCAATGGGGATTTTGACTGCAGGAACTGTTCAAAAAATGGTCAACATCGACGGGAAAATGGTCGGCAAAGATGTTGTTATTTTGGGCAGTGGAGACATTGGACTTATTATGGCAAGAAGGCTGACTTTGGAAGGTGCAAAAGTACATGCCGTTCTTGAAATAAACAAAACAAGCAGTGGACTTAGAAGAAACATTATGCAGTGTCTTGAAGACTTCAACATTCCTTTGTATTTCAGCACAACTATTTTTGAAGTTGTCGGGAAAGACAGAGTTGAAGGTGTTTGGTATGGTCAAGTAGATGAAAATTTCCAACCAATTGAAAGCACAAAGAAATTTTTGAAATGTGATACTGTTGTTTTGTCAGTTGGGCTTGTTCCAGAAATGCAAATGGCAAATTTTGTTTCAACTTCAAGAGTGACAAATGGCGCTGTGGTAAACGAGTTTTATCAAACTGACAAAGAATGGTTGTTTTCTTGTGGAAACATTTTGCATGTTCATGATATGGTTGACAATGTTGCTTTGGAAGCAAAACAAACAGGCAAATTTGCAAGTTTATATGCACAAGGAAAACTTCCAGAACATGGCAAAAAAATTGATGTAGAATGGACAAAAGATTTTGCTTATGTTTTGCCAAGCACTCTCTATGAAGGAAGTGGGCAAACCGAAATCAAATTTAGGCTTAAAGAAAAAGTTGTAAAAAAGAGCATTGTGGCAAAATGCAATGATGTTATTTTGGGTAAGCGTTTCATTTTGGCTGGTGTGCCGGGTGAAATGATGAACTTAACTTTTGATAAGAATGGTGCCACAGGCAAAATTCAAATTGAAATTGATTGAGGTGTAATATGAGTAAAAATGTTAGAGAAATGATTTGCATAATGTGTCCCATGGGTTGTCATCTCACTGTCACGCAAGATGGTGATGATGTTCAGGTGACAGGAAACAATTGCAACAGGGGAATGGTGTTTGCAAAAGAAGAAATAACTTGTCCAAAAAGAATTGTGACCACTTCTGTTAAAACAGAGCATGGTGTTAAATCTTGCAAAACAACTGCTCCAATTCCTAAGAGTATGATTTTTGATTGTGTGAAAGAAATTGAAAAGCTTAGACTTAAAAAAGTTAAGTTTGGAGAAGTGATAATCAAAAACATTTTAAACACCGGTGCAGATGTTGTTGTTACGGCAAATGATTAGGCAAATAAAAAAGGATAGTGTAAATACATTATCCTTTTATTTTTAATATTTCATTTTTATAATTTGCTTGTTATTGCATTCATTATTATGTCAAAAGATTTATCGCTCTTCTTTGCTTTAACTTTTTCGTATATATAGAAAGGCGAAATGCTGACAACTGCGATTATGAAAACTAAAATTGCATAATCTAATAGGTATGAATATTTCCAATTCATAAAAGCAAACAAATCAAATGGAAGACCGTTTTCCATAAGGTAGAGATAATTTGCACCTTCAATCAAAGAATTTCCGATCATTGACCAACCAGCAAGGAGAGCAATCCCTACAAATGCCTGCCAAAAATCTTTTACTTGAACTTTGAAATATCCACTGGCGATGCAAGCGATTACAACTGTTGGCATAATGAAGTGCAGAAGCAAACTTTCATAATGCAAGAAAGAAAGAGTTGAGAGATAATAATAGTCTCCAAAAATAAAAGTTAAGATTCCTCCAAAAAAAGTGACTACCAGCACTGGCAAGAAAAACTTTTTTGTTTTTGTGAGATAGAATGCAGGGAAAACAAAACTCATAACATGACACAAATGCCAAGGGAGAATTTCTACAAAAGTTTGCGTGCCAGAGAAGTATAACAAACACATTCTAAACACTCTGAAGAACAACATTACTATGCACAAAACAAAAGTCATTTTCATTGCAAACTTTTTATATTTTCTGCAAATAAACCAACAAGCGACAAGCCAAACGGCGAGCAAACACATCAATGTTATGTGCAATGGACACCATAGTCCTGGACCATCGCCCATTACATCTGCATTTTCAATCAACCAATCGTAGAATGTAAAAACAGCATTAAGCATCACTTTCTCCCAAAACTTGTTTTATTGTATCACATACAAAAACAAAACACCAATATTTTATCAAAACTTTAAAAGATGAATAAAAAATTAAATTATAAATTTTTGGAAAATATAAAAAGATGTTATAATAAATATGAGGTAATTATGATTTTTAATAAAAATTTGAGAAAAATAGACAAAAATATAGTAAAAGACAAAGACTATATTGAAGGAAGCAACAACAGAGCAATAATCAGCATTAAGGCAGACGAAAAAGAAAAAATATTTTCTTCTTATGATTATGGAAAGAATGTTGCATTAAACTCTGAACTTGATGGATTTATTTGGGACAAAGCAAAATCTATACCATTGTCAAAGGACATAAAGATTAAATTCTATACAAATTCTACAACCAACGAAAAACAAGTGGTTGAAGTGATAAGAAATAATTACAAAAAAGAATATGTTGAATCAAAAAACGAATTAAAAAGAAATGCATTGTTTTCATTGAGAATGTTTATTTTGGGACTGTTGTTTCTTTCATTTTTACTTTTGATGCATACTTATTTTTATAACATTTACACAGAAATTGTAGTTGAAATTGCTACTTGGGTTTTCATTTGGGAGGCGGTAGACTCTTTCTTCTTGCAGAGAGTGGAACTTAAACGCAAACAAATAATTCTTTTGAAACTATATTCTGCAGATATAGAAATGATTAAACTAAGAAATTATAGAAGAAAAAGTAAAAGCGAAAATTAAGGAATTATGATAAAAAACAAAAGGATGACAATATTATGCCATCCTTTTTCTTTTAAAACTTATTTTCTTTGAAATTTTCCGTCTTTTTTATGGACAATAAAGTTTAAGTCGTTTGAAGCAGAAAGTTCTTTCACTCTGTTTAATGCTTCTTCTTTTGTCACATAAGATGCAATTGTTCTTTTTGCGCCATCTTTTTTGATAACCCAAACTCTTGCTTCTTTGTCATATAAAACACGGTAAATTGGTTTTTTGCCGGTCTTTTTAGGTTCTTCTACCTTGACAACTTCTTCTTTTTCAACTGGTTTTGCAGTTTTAGGTTCGGCTGTTGTTTTTGGTGCTGTAGCCTTTTCTTTTTCTACTTTTTTAGGTTCTTCTTTTTCTTTCTTTTTACCGAAAAGTCCCATAATCTTTTCGCCTCCTTAATATTGTGTTTTTTCTCTATAATTGTATCTATATATAGTATAAACTATTTTGTTGAATTTTGCAATATAAATATCAAACAAAACTAAAAAATATTCCTGTTTTGCAGTGATATTCCTTTGTTGAAAAGGTTATATATGATATAATAAAAAAGAAAATTAACTATCTATAAGGGTATATAATGAAAAATATTATTGAGATAAGTGACCTTAAAAAATATTACGGAGATGTAAAAGCTGTTGATGGAATTTCTTTCAATGTGAAAGAAGGAAGTCTTTTTGCATTTTTAGGGTTGAATGGTGCAGGAAAATCTACGACCATAAATATCATTTGTTCTATTTTGAAAAAAGACAGTGGGAAAATTTTGATCAATGGTTTGGATCTGGACAAAGATGCAAATGAAATAAAACATTTGATAGGAGTTGTTTTTCAAAACTCTACTCTTGACGGGATTTTGACGGTAAAAGAAAATCTGATGATCCGTGGTGGATTTTATGGGCTTAAAGGAAAAGCATTGAAAGAAAGAGTTTGGGAAATTGTTGAGCTTTTGGATTTGGGTAAACTTTTAAAAAAGACAGTCAAAAACTTAAGTGGCGGACAAAAAAGAAGAGTTGACATTGCAAGAGCACTTATAAATTATCCAAAAATTTTGATTTTGGACGAGCCAACGACAGGGCTTGATCCTCAGACAAGAAGAAAAATTTGGAATTTGATTGAAGATTTGCGAGAAACGAGAAAAATGACTGTTTTCTTGACAACTCATTATATGGAAGAAGCAAACAAAGCAGACAGAGTTGTCATGTTGGATGCTGGACATGTGGTGGCGAATGACACTCCTCATAAGCTTAAAAGTTTGTATGCTGGTGATTATATCAAAGCATATATGCCAGAAGATGAAGAATTTGAGAAAAAATTTGAAAAAGACAATGGCAAAAAACTTGTTTATTCTGGAGAGTATTACAAAATAAAAATCAAAAACAGCGAAGAAGCAAAGTCGTTTTTGAAAAAATATGACAAATATCTGACAGATTTTGAAATTTTGAAAGGGGACATGGATGATGTGTTCCTAAACATAACGGGGAAGAATTTTGAACATGGAGAAAACAACTAATAAAAACAGCAATTGGTTATCACTTGGAGTGCTGATCAAAAGAAACATCAAATTGTACATGAAGGACAAAATGACAGTGTTCTTTTCTGTTTTGGCACCTATAATTGTCCTTTTGATTTATATTTTGTTTTTGGGAGATTCGCAAGCAGATTCTATTATGGCTTTAATTGAATCTAAAGGTTATGCAGGCATGGTTACAGATTCTGAAGTTAGAGCTATTGTAAACAACTGGATGATTTCTGGAGTTATGGGAGTATCATGTATTACTGTCACGATAAATGCAAACATGGTTATGGTGCGTGATAGAATGAATGGTAATGTCAATGACATTATCTCTTCACCAGTGAAACATTGGGTGCTTTATTTAAGTTATATTATTTCTTGTTTTATTGTCACATTTTGTATTTGCATGATCGTACTTTTGCTTTCTATTTGTTACTTAGCTGGTACTGGTGGACTTATGATGAGTTTTGTTGATTTTCTTTTGATATTGTGTGTGTCAATATTATCAATATTATCATCGTCATTTTTTATAGTTCTCATTTGTGGTTTTATAAAATCTACAAGCACGATGGCTGCGCTTAATGGGATTATCAGTGCTGCAATTGGATTTATAATTGGTGCTTATTTACCTTTTGGAATGTTACCAAAATATATGGAATACATTGCTTGTTTTATTCCAGGATCTTATTCCGCGGGATTGTTTAGAAATTACTTTATGGGTGGAGTAATTAATCATCTTGGAGAGAAAATTCCTGCCGATGTAGTAAATAGTTTGTTAGGACAGTATTCTGTAAATTTGGAATTTTTTGGTTATAAAGTTTCAACAGGATTTATGTTTTTTGCCATAATAATTTCTATATTAGTTTTTGGTGCATTGATTTTAATATTCTATTCTAACAAAAAAACAAATTTCTTTTTAATGTCTAGAAAGCGAAAAAACAAAAAAAGTAAATAGGAGAGAAAATGAAAATAGGAATCGTTACTTTGCAAGGATTAAACAATTATGGAAACAGATTGCAAAACTATGCTTTGCAAAAATTTTTGCAAGAAGAATATAATTGTGATGTTGTTTCTTTAATTTCAAAGCATGATAGTCTAGAAAATAAGAAGAAGATAAAAAGTGAAAGAAAATTAAATTTTAAAAATTTTAATAATGAGAATATAAACATTCAAATTTTTAATTCTTCAAAAGAATTGTTTGAAATTGGGAAAACTCTTGATTTGGCAGTGATTGGAAGTGATCAAATATGGTGTCCTTGGGTTGCTAAAAGTGCCAACTATGTTTTTGCGAAATTTGTTGATAAAGAAAAAAGAATGTCTTATGCACCAAGTTTTGGAGGTTCTAAACCACCATTTTTTAAAAGAATATCTTTTACTAAAGGTATAAAAGAAATAAATTTTCTTTCAGCGAGAGAGAAATCTGGGCAGAGAATTATTAAAAAACTTACAAATAGAGATGCTGAAGTAGTTATTGATCCTACTATGTTGTTAGATAAAGAAGAGTGGGATAATTTTGCGAAACCTGTTGATAAAAAGAAAAAATATTTATTAACTTATTTTCTTGGAAGAGTAAAAAAACATGAAAACAAAATTTTGGAGATTGCTCAAAAATATAATTATGAGATAATAAGATTAAACGATAAAAAATATAAAGAATTATATTCTATTGACCCTCAAACATTTTTAGGTTATATAAAGAATGCTGATTTTGTTTGTACAGATTCTTTTCATGGCGCAGTTTTTTCAATTTTGTTTGAGAAACCTTTTGTTGTGTTTGATAGAGATGATTTACATGCAAACCAAGGAACAAGATTGAAGACTTTGCTTAAAACATTTAAGTTGGAAGATAGATATATAAAAACATTAACAAACGATTTATTAAAAATTGATTTTTCATTGGTTAGCGAGAAACTTGAAGAAGAAAAACAAAAAAGTGTAAAATTTTTAGATAAAGCATTAAGATAAAGGGAAAAACATGATTGATATTAAAGAAAAATCAAAGTGCTGTGGTTGTCATGCTTGCGCAAACATCTGTCCAAAGCATTGTATAGAAATGATTTGTGATGATGAAGGATTTTTATATCCTAAAGTTGATAAAGAAAAATGTATCAATTGTGGATTATGTGAGAAAATTTGCCCTATTTTAAACAAAAGAAAACAAAAAGATAGGTTAACAATAGCAAAAGCAACTTTTAACAAAAATTTGGAAGTAAGAATGAAATCTTCTTCTGGTGGAATCTTTTCTTTGCTTGCAGAATATATCTTAAGTCAAAATGGTGTGGTTTTTGGTGCTAGTTTTGACAAAAATTTTAAGGTTGTTCACACAAGAATTGACAAAGTTGAAGATATTGACAAGTTGAGGACTTCTAAATATGTTCAAAGTGCAATAGGCGACACTTACAAACAGACAAAAGATTTGTTGAATGAAGGAAAAACAGTTTTGTTTACTGGTACGCCTTGTCAAATTGGTGGTCTTTTAAGTTATTTAGGAAAAGATTATTCAAATTTATATACACAAGATTTAATTTGTCATGGTGTTCCTTCTCCAAAAGTTTGGGAAAAATATATTAAATATCGTGCAAATATTGCAAATGCAAAAGTTAAAGATGTATCTTTTAGAAAGAAATTTAAAAACAAAAGTCAAACATCGTTTTATATGGCATTTGATAATGGCGTCGAATATAAACAATGTCCACATTCTAAAGATCCTATGATAAAATTGTTTTTGCATAATAATTGTTTGCGCCCATCTTGTCATGATTGTGCATTTAAGGGAGAAAATAGGCAAAGCGATATAACTTTGGCTGATTTTTGGGGAGTATCACTTATTAAACCTTCAATGCATACAAAATTCGGGACCTCTTTGGTTTTGATTCATTCTGAAAAAGGGAAGAAACTATTTGAGAATATAATAGAAAAAACAAAAACGAAAGAAGTAAACTATAAAATAGCAACGACATTTAATCCAATGATGAATAAATCTGCAAAAGAGAAAAACAGAGAAAAATTTATGTCAGATTTTAAAAATTTGCCTTTTGAACAAGTTGTTAAGAAATACGGAAAATAAAAAAAGAAGAGATTATTTCTCTTCTTTCTTTTTTGATGCAGTTAAAAATTTCTTGTTTTCTTTCAATGCACTTTTTAAGACTTTCATTGTCTCTGGAGTTGATGCAAAGAAATGATGTCCATTCAACTTCTCGTGTAAAACCCCGGCTTCTTCGATAAGCAAAAATCCTGGCAAAATATCCCAAGGATGAGTATCAAATTGCACATATGCTCCGTAGCAACCCTCTGCCATTAATATGCAATTTGTGAAGCATGCACCATTTGATCTAAATTTTAATAACTTATCTTTTAAACTTTTTTCCATCCCTTGATAAAAATCAAAATTGCTTATGTCAAGGCAAGTCAAAGAATGAAGGGGATCTTTTTTGGCTACTTCAAATTTTTTGTTGTTTTTGTAAGCACCAAATCCTTTTGCAGCATAATAAGCTCCGACCATAGGATTGTAAAGTGCACTTGCAACAGTCACATCGTTTTCTATATATGCCGTTTGAATTCCCCAAAGATAATTTATTCCATTAGCGAAGTTGATTGTTCCATCGATAGGGTCAATAACAAAATAAGATCCTGTTGCTTTTGTGGAACTATTAAACTCTTCACTTACAATTTTTATGTCTGGAAAATTTTTGTTTAATTCTTTTATAATAAATTTCTCGAGTGATGTATCAAGAGAGGTTACAAGATCATGTGAACCTTTATCTTTGATGTCAATCTTTTGTTTTGAACAAACCTTGTATGCTTTCTTTTCTAATTTAAGCAAAAACTTTGCTATATCTAAATTGTTTAATGTTTTCATAACAACAATTAAAACACTTTCAAAAAATTTAGTCAAACATTTGAAGAAATTGATTGCTTTATAGTATTATACTTGGACAAAAATGATTAAATTATGGACAAATCAACTTAAAATGTTTATAATATCATTGTGTTTTAAAAGGAGTAATAATGATAAAACTAAAAAATGTCAGTTACAAAGTTTTTGATAAAGAATCTGGCAAAGAAAAATATATCCTTAATAATTTAAGTTTAGATATTCCTGAAAACAAAGTTACCATTATCACTGGGCACAACGGAAGTGGCAAGTCCACTTTAATCAAATTGATTATGGGCATCATCAAACCTACAAGTGGTGAAATTTTGTATGGAGATAAGGTTTTAAATCCTTTGTCTATCAATGAAAGAGCAAATTTGGGGATTTCAATGGCTTTTCAACTTCCTGTAAAATTTAAAGGTTTGACAGTGAGAGATTTACTCAATTTGGCAAGCAAGAGTAATACAAAAATCCCTGATGCTTGTGAATATCTTGCAAAAGTTGGACTGTGTGCAAAAGATTATATTGACAGAGAACTTGATGACAGGCTTTCTGGTGGAGAACTTAAAAGAATAGAACTTGCTATTGCTCTTGCAAAAGGTGGAAATGTTATGTTGTTTGACGAACCAGAAGCTGGGATTGATCTTTGGAGTTTTGACAGTCTTGTTGAAATTTTTAAAGAACTTAAACACAAAACTGTTATTATTGTAAGTCATCAAAAGAAGTTGATCGACAATGCTGATTATATCTTGTTGCTAGATAGCACAAAAGATGCTGTTATTGGCAAGAAAAAAGATATGCTTCCACTTCTAAACAGTCCTAAATGCAGAAAATTGGGAGGGCTAATCAATGATTAAACTTACAGATATTGATAAAGAATTATTGAAGGAAGTGGCTGATATGCACTCTGTCCCTCAAGGTAGTTTCAATATAAGAAAAAATGGGCAAAGCATTGAAAGAAAATCTGACGATGAAGTTTCTATCGTGCCTAAAAAAGATAAAAGTGGGATTGATATTTTTGTAAAACCAGGGGTTAAAAACAGAAGTGTTCATATTCCTGTTATTGTCACACTTGGGAATTTCAACGATTTGGTTTACAACGATTTTTACATTGGGAAAGGTGCCGAAGTTTTTATTGTCGCTGGCTGTGGAATTCACAATCCTACAAATCAAAAAAGTGAACATGATGGAATTCATACTTTCCACTTGGAAGAAGATTGCAAAGTTAAGTATATTGAAAAACACTTGGGAATAGGAAACAACCAAGGTGAAAAAATTTTGAACCCAACAACAGAAATTTATATGAAATCTGGAAGCGAATTCGAAATGGAAACAATTCAACTTGGTGGTGTTTCATATTCTGATAGAAAAACAAATGCTTATCTTGATGACAATACCAAATTAGTGATCAAAGAAAAGATTTTGACAAGTGAAAAACAAGTAGCAAAGACAGTGTTTAATGTTGTTTTGAAAGGCAAAAATTCAAGTGTTGATGTCATCAGCAGAAGTGTTGCAAAAGACAAGTCAAAACAGAAATTCGTTTCAAATCTTAAGGGACAGAATGAGTGCTTTGGACATGTTGAATGTGATGGAATCATTCTCGACAATGCACAAATTGAGAGTGTTCCAAAAATTTTGGCTCAAAATGTCAACGCTACACTTATACATGAAGCTGCTATTGGAAAAATTGCTGGCGAACAAATTGTAAAACTTCAAACTTTAGGACTTTCAGAAGAAGAAGCTCAAGCTCAAATTATTAAAGGATTTTTAAAATAAAAGGCAGTGTAAAACTGTCTTTTTTATTATCTTTCTAGATGTGTATTGCAAATTTTGTTTGAGTGTGCTATAATGTTTGCGTAAAAGGAGATGAATTTTTAAATTTTATGAAAACTATTACCGATAAAGAAACTGCAAAAGCATTGATTAACAATATTGCAAAATTGAGAAAAAAAGTTGGTCCTAATAATCTTGGTATAGTTCAAAACAAAAGTGGAGAAGTCTTTTACTTGGTAAACGGTCTCGAAAGAGAAGGTGTTTTAAGTGTTCTTAAAGCTGACAATTTGGAAGAAGCTGGAAAACTTGTCTTTGATATCAAAGAAAAAGGAAACATGAAATTTGCCGATTTGATTCGTATAAAAATCAACAGTAAATTTACACAAAATGGCTTGGCAACTCAAGTTTTAAAATACTTTGAACACAATATGAAAGAAGAAGGAGTTAAACAAATTTCATTAGATGCCAATACAAATACCTATTTGGGTGATTGGTATAAGAAGTTGGGGTATAATCAAATTACAAATTACATTCGTTTAAAAAATATTATGATTAAAACTCACTTGAAAAAGTATAAAAGAGCTAGAAGTTTGTCAGAAGTTATTGATGACAAAACACAATACTCTATTTTAAAACCAAGATTTAAATTTGCAGGACAAAAGAAAAAACTCTCAATGCTTAAAGAATTGAATGTTCAATGCGGCTAATATTTTAGAATGAAAAATCTTTAAATTAGCAAAAAACTCTATCACAAAGATAGAGTTTTTTTTATAAAAAAACAACACTAATGTGCTGTTCTTATGGTGCGCCCGTGGGGATTCGAACCCAAGACCTTTCGTTCCGTAGACGAACGCTCTATCCAGCTGAGCTACGGGCGCAAATTTATTATTTTGTTTTGATGCTTTGCTATTATAACAAAAAAAATCAAAAAAGTAAATATTTTTTATCAATTAAATAAAAAAGAGAGAATTATCTCTCTTCTTTTTCTTTATCTTTGTTATTAAAATAATTTTTTATGTCGTGAGCTAGTGATTCGTGTATTCCTTTAACCAAACATAATTCTTCGATGCTGGCATTTTTTATATTTTCGGAAGTTCCAAAAGCTTTCAAAAGAGCGTTGATTTTTACCTTTCCTAAACCTTTTATATCTTCAAGATCAATATGTGTTTGAGCTTTTGTTCTTAATTGTCTATGGAAGGTAATGGCAAATCTATGAGCTTCATCTCTCACTCTTTGCAAAAGTTTAAGTTCTGCACTACCATATTTAAGTATGACAGCATTGTTGTCTTTTGTGGTGTAAACTTCTTCCAATTTTTTTGCAAGTGCGATTATGTCAATTTGATTTTCCAGGTTGAAATCTTTTAATATCTCATAACAAGAAGATAGTTGTCCTTTACCACCATCTATAACAAGAAGATCTGGTTTTTCTTTGAAACTTTCTCCATTTTGATCATTATATCTTTGAAGCCTGCGGGTTAAGGTTTCTTTTAAAGAAGCAAAATCATCATTGCCTTCAACAGTTTTGATTTTAAATTTTCTATATTCTTTCTTCTCTGCAACGCCATTTACAAAGACAACCATTGATGCGACTTTGTTTGTCCCGCTTATGTGAGAAATATCATAACATTCAATTCTTTTTGGCAAATTTTTCAATGACAATTTTTCTTGAAGCATTTTCATTGCACCTATACTGCTGTTGTAGGCTATTTTTTCTTTTGCCATTTTCTTTTCTAGATATTCCACAGCGTTTTCTTTCGCCATTTTGAGAAGTGTTAAATTTGTTCCATGAGGATTGGAAATAATTTTTACATTTTTTTCAACAAAGCTTTTCAATAGTTCTTCATTTATTGGGTGGCTTACTATTATCTCATTTGGAACCAACATATTCCCATAATATTGACAAATAAAGTTGAACAATGTTTCTGACTCTTCAAGTTCGGCATCGCTTTGTTCGAAATTGACGATACCCAATATCTTTCCGCCTCTGATCACCATAACATTGATTACGCCACTTATTCCATCGGTGTGATATGCAAAAATATCTTTGTTTACATCTTTTGTAAGATTTGCAACGACTTTTTGCTTTAATTTTTCCACCATTTTAAGACTTTCTCTCAACTCTATTGCTCTTTCAAAATTTTGCAGGTTTGAGGCAATTTCCATTTTTTCTTTAAGAATTTTCTCTATTTCATCATCATTTCCATTCAAGAAACGAATAACTTTTTTTATTTCTTCGCCATATTCTTCTTTTGTTGTTCTGCCAGTACAAGGAGCTAAACATAATCCCAAAGAATAGTTCAAACATTCTCTTTTTGCTGGATTTTTAGAATTGATTTTCAGTTTGCAGGTTCTTATTTTAAATGCCATATTTATTGTCTTTAAAATTTCTCTTGGATCAATTCCTGCAATATATGGGCCAAAATATTTTTCTCCATCTTTTTTCTTGACTTTTCTGACAATTTCAAGTCTTGGAAATTCTTCCTTTAAATCGATTTTAATATATGGAAACGCTTTTCCATCTTTTAGCAAAATATTATAAAAAGGTTGATATTTGTGAATTAAATTGCTCTCAAGTCCGAGGGCGTCAAGTTCTGACACGGCGATAAAATAATCAAAATCATCAACATTGTTGACCATTGCTTGAACTTTGCTTGGTTTTGGAGAATTTCGAAAATATTGGCTGACACGATTTTTTAAGTTTTTTGCCTTGCCAATATAAATTATTTCTCCGTCTTTGTTTCTCATTATATAGACACCTGGACGGGTGGTTAATGTTTTAAGTTTTTGCTTTATCTTTTCATTCATAAAAATATTATAAATGTTTTCTTAAAAAAATACAAATAATAATTTGCTGATTTGCCTTGAAAAGTGCTACATAAATAGGCATTTTTCTTATTTAATTATTACAAAATTTTGTATATTTTTAAGAAAATTGTTGTAAATTGTATTTTTATTTGTTATAATGATAAAAATAAATAAAGGAAGAGGAGGACTTGGCTTTGGCAACTTCTATGTTGTTGGGAATCTTTGACTGGGTTGGAGACTTTTTTAAATCCTTATTTGACTTAATTCCAAAAGTCGTGTATTTGTTGTACGCATCACTTGCTTGCGTAATTGATGTTTTGCAACTTTTCTTCCGAAAATTGGCTGGCTTGGATGTTTATTATGTAGATGGTGAAGCCGTTTCAGGTGATTTAGTTACAAATTTCATTACTGGAATCTTGGGAATCAATCCAAATGGTTTTGAATACTCAGCTCTTTCTACTGTTTTTTGGTCTTTTATTGTGTTTGGTATTATTATTTGTTTTGCAAGCACAATCATTGCAATAGTAAAAAGTCATTACAGTTATGATGACAAGGCAGCGAAAGGACCTATGCAATATGTCTTTACTGCAGGTAAGGCAGTTTTAAATATGGTTGCTGTTCCAATTATTGTTGTTTTAGGACTTTATCTCTCTCAAGCAATTTTGACTGCATTGGATTCTATGACTTCTATAACAAGCGGAAATGTTGTTTCAATGTATGGAGATAGGGTTGAATTGTTAAGACAAGTTGATACATCAAAAACGGCAACTGGTTTGGAAGAATCTAATCAGAAAAATAAAACTTATATTTATTATGATATCTTTGGTTTTGGAGGAGCAATAGCTTATGGTTCCAATGCAGACGCAACTTGGTTGTATGCGGATGCAAAAGAATTAGCTTTAGTAGGATCTAGCAATCAAACATTCTCTGGTTCATTATTCAAAGTTGCCGCATATAACGCAAATCGTGTTCGTACTGGAACTCCAATGTCTGCACTATCTGGATTTGGTGAAAAAGAATTGTTTGCTAATGCTGCAATTGCAAATGATGCAGAGTTGGGAGCAGATATGATAGACACTGCTTTTGCTTGCAATTTGCACCTAAATTATACGATGGATCTAAAATACATAACGGATTCTTCTGATTCTAATGGAGTTTGGACTAGTTTTAAGTACTTTACAAATTTCTTAACTCAAAACGCAAGTGCCTTTTCTAAATTCAATATAGGTTTAGTTTGGTATTATTATGATTTGTGGAGTTTCAATTTTATAGTAGGATTTGCGGCTTGTCTTGTTTGTGCTACTTTGTTTATAAATATAATTATGGGGCTTATGGCCAGATTGTTTATGTGCATCGCATTGTTCTTGGTTGCTCCTCCATTGTTTGGACTTGCTCCACTTGATGGTGGTAAGGCTGGTGGCAGTTGGAGAGAGAACTTCATGAAACAAGTGCTTATGGCATATGGTGCAGTTCTTGGTATGAATATTATGTTCTTGATTTTGCCTTACATCAATGAAATTGACTTCTTTAATATAGCAATTGCAGACTATTTTGCACAAACATTGGTTATTATAGTTGGATTGATAACTATTAAATCACTTATTGCAACGCTTTCTGGATTGATTGGCGGAGCAGATGCAAATGAAGCTGGAGGAAAAATTGCTGAAGAAGTTGGATCTGTTGCTGGTAAAGCTACCAAGATGACTGTTGGTGCAGTATCAGGAGTTGCGAGAGCACCTGTTAATATGTATAGAGGTGCCGCAGCAATTGGAAACAGAATACAGGAAGCTAGACATGGAGAAGGAATTGGTATAAATATTAGGAATCCGTTTACTGGCAATACACATTTTATTGGTAGAAGAGGGCAGGAAAGGGTTGCTAGAGAAAATATAGCAGATGTTAGAAGATATCAAAGACAAAGAGATGCTCTTGCTGGATTAGACGGTAGAAGGGCAAATAATATTGATAGAAATAGGTTTATAGCTGATTATATAAACAATGGTGGAACAAGAAGAGAAGCCAATAATTTGTGGAGAACAGTTAGAGAAGAACAACAAAGGGTTGGACCTCATGGTACAGTTGATGCTCATAGAATGAGAAATGAATTTGGAGCAAGAAATGGACACTTCAATGATATGGAGACTACATATAGCGGCTCAGCTGGAGGAAGAAGACTTGCTGCTTATTTGAGAACTCAAAATACAAATAGGAGAACGGCAGCTACTTTGAGAGCAGACGATCATACTAGATATCAAAGAAATAGAAGTGGATTGACAGGACTTGGCAACTTAGTATTCTCTCCATTTAGAAATACTCATAGTGTTATGGATGGAAATAAATTCTATAGTACATTTAGAGAAAAATCGTTTTGGCCAAAAGCTGATTATCAAAGACAAACTGCTGAAAATACAAATGCAATTAGAGATAATATTGCATCTGGCAGAGCAGAAGTTAGACAAGGTCTGGAAACTATTAACAACAATGTTCAAGCAGGGAATAATGCCAATACACGTTCTTATAGAGCTAGGGTAAACATGTTGACACAAGAATTTGTTACTACTCATGGTAGAAATCCAAATGCTGCAGAAAGACGAATGATTGAAAATAGGGCTAGAGCTGGAGCAACTCACTTATAATTTAGATTTTGCTCAACAATTTAAAATAAAAGGATAAAGAAAAATTAAATATTTCTTTATCCTTTTTTATTAAAAACAAATTTATTATATAAAAAAGAGCCAATAATGGCTCTTTCAATCTTGTTTTTGGTGGTGATAGGTGTGCTCGGGAATTTAGGGCTTGATTTTATCTATATCTCGTTTTTTGATTTTAATCTTTTTGCTTTGGTTGTCTATTGTTTGTATCATTTTTTAATGTTGTTTTATTCTGTGTTGATTTTTTGTCTGTGTTGATCTAAAAATCTATATAATCAAAAAGTTTAGTTGGTTCTTTTTGAGTTTAATGATTGTTAACTCTCATTTGTTTTAATTTATCTTTTATTGCTCTTCTCTTTGATTAAAATTATAAATTTTAAAAAAAATTAAGTGGATGTTTAATAAAGAGACTTAAATTTTAAGTAATACATAACAATTTTTTTGAGTCCATTTTGAAAATTTAATGTGTTTTATGTTTTTGGTTTCTTTTAGATATTTTGCTTCAGTAAAAATATATCCTTGGTCAAGGGCGATATGCTTTAGCTCACGAATGTCAAAATTTTCTAAACCAACATCGTTTATGACAACATATTCATTTTCAGGATCTTTATCAAATATTTGAATTAGATTGTTAATATATTCTTGTGGTGTTTCCATACACATTCTCCTTAATAATATTAAATCAAAAAATAATATTGTGTCAAATAAAGAAAGTAATATGAAAGCAAGGTGTTTATCCAAATGGGAAGATAAAAGGTTAACAATAAAAGTTCGGGACTTCGAGTCGTTTTTGAAATAAAAAATACAACTCGATTCAAGAATAAGCTTTTGCTTCCTCAAACATAATGAGTTGTATACATACATTATATACTCCAATGTTTTAAATGTCAATGTTTTTTATAATTAAATGAATCTGTAATAAATGTCAAGGTGTCCATGAGCACAAACTGATTATGCTCTTTTGGGGAAGGTTATTTTGTCCTTTTATAAGGCCATTGATGAAAACATAGAAGATAAAATAGATAATATAATAATGAAGTAATATTTTAAATTTGTTATATATATTTTATTATCTAATATTAGCGATTTTGTTTTTGGTGGTGATAGGTGGGCTCGAACCACCGACCTTATGGGTATGAACCATACGCTCTAGCCAGCTGAGCTACATCACCAAAACCCTAGTTAAAACACGCTTATTATACACAAACATATTTTTTTTGTCAATTAAAAATATAAAAAATTTTGGGTTAAGTGCATTTAGTTGCCTTTTTGTCATAAAAAGTTGTATAATTTGCCTATAAGGAGTTTATTATGATTGAAGAACAAATAAAGAAAGCAAACATTGAAGCTATGAAAAACAAAGACACAGTCGGCAGAGCGTTTTACAGTGTTTTAATGAACAAAATTTTACTCGAAAAGATTGCCAAAGGTCAAAGAGATTCCGTTCTTGCAGATGCCGATGTTTCAAATATAATTCAAAAACTTATTAAAGAATTGAACGAAGAAAAAGAAAATTATGCAAAAGTAGGGAATGCTGAAGAAGTTGCTTCTATTTCCAAACAAATAGAACTTGCATCTGGTTATTTGCCAAAAATGTTGTCAAAAGAAGAAATAAAGGATATTATTTTAAAATTGGACGACAAGTCTATACCAACAGTTATGAAACATTTTAAAGCAAATTACAACGGCAAAGTTGACATGCGTATGGTTCAAGAAGTCTTAAAGGAACTTGCATGAAAGTCTTTGCTATAAGCGATTTACATCTTTCCATAAACAATCCAAAGCCTATGAATATTTTTGGACCTACATGGGAAGGTTATTTAGATAAAATATTCTCGGATTGGAAAAATAAAGTTAGAGAAGATGACTTAGTTTTACTTGCCGGTGATTTTTCTTGGGCTATGAGGCTTGAAGAAACAAAACCTGATTTTGAGTTGTTGAAAAATTTGCCAGGAAAGAAAATTATCATTCGTGGTAATCATGATTATTGGTGGAAAAGCATCTCTGCTGTAAGAGATTTTATTCCTGCAAGTTTTTATGCAATTCAAAACGATGCTTTGAAGTTTGGAAACTATATTATTTGTGGTACAAGGTTGTGGAATATTCCTGACACAAACAAGAGTATGAGTGAAGAGGATAGAAAAATATACAACAGAGAATTGATTAGACTTGAAATGACATTGCAAAGTGCTCAAAAGTTGAAAACATCTGATGAAGACAAAATAATTTGTATGTTGCATTATCCACCATACACATTCAAAGAAGAAGATAATGAAGTCACAAATTTGATTGAAAAATATAATGTTTCAAAAGTTGTCTATGGACACATCCATGCAAATTGTAAACAAAATTTAGTTTTAAACAAAAATGGAGTGGAATATTATTTGACTTCTTGTGATATTGTTGGGAACAAAATAATTGAAATTGATTGATTTTAATGAATTTAATACAGCGCTTGTTTAATGAAATTTTATTGACAATTATGGCTATAATATTGTAAAATGAAACGACTTGGAGAGTTACATGAAAAAAATTACTAAAATGTTATGTTGTGTTTTGGGACTTGGATTTTTGCTTGGCGGATGTGCAACAGTTGGTAGTATCCAAAACAGCAACAACGAATTGATTTATAATGGAAATTCCGCAGTTATGGTTGACGGATATCTTTATTATGGTAATGCATTTTCTGATATAAGTGCATTCTCTTCTGATAAAGATTATAAGAATGCTGCAAAATTGGGTTATCTTGCAAGATTAAATACAAACATCGATTTGGAAGCAAAAAGTGAAGATTATTCACCAAAAAATGTAGAAAAAGTTGCAGGAGAAGTTGCTGGATTTTCTAATGATTTTATGTTTGTGCTTGGAAATTACATTTATTATGCAACTCCAAACCGTCAAAAAGCATTGGACTCTGATGGTAATGCAAGCAACTACTATAACTATACAACCATTTACAGAAGCAAATTAAATGGTGATGGGAAAGCAAAACTTTACACAACAAATGGTGAAGTTTCTCAAATTGAAGTTTTGAAGTATGATGGAAATTATTATATCGTAATGCTTGCTGGCACCGATCTTATCAAAATTAAAGTTGGAAACAATGTCTCAGCTTCTGTTGTTGCAGAAGATGTTACAAGTGTGGCAATTCCTAAAACATATCAACAAGACAAAGCTGGAAGCACATTGGATTGGAATGGATACATCTTCTACACAACTACAAGGACAGATGAAGACAACACAGATATTTCTGGAAGTGATGTTAAGAGAGTTCTTGTTTCTGGAGGAGATGCCGAAGTAGTATTCCATGAACAAGGAACAACGGTTACTTTTGTTGGAAGAGAAAAAGATGTTTTGTTCTACACAAAGACTGGACATGAAACAGAAGTGTTTATGGCAGACTTGACAAATGACAATTCTAAAAATGCTTTTATAAACAACAGCAAACTTTTCTTTGCTTCATCAAGCATCAATGACTTAAACTTGGTTTCTACAGGGGTAGATTATGGTTATATCTTTACAAACTCATCAGGAAAGTTGATGTTTGTTGATGTTAGAAAAAACAGGTCTGGTGCAGTAAGTTTGCAAAGTGAAGGAACTGATGTTTCTGATTATAATGTATTGTTTATTTCTGGTAGAACAGTTTATTTGTCAACAACAACAGCAATTTACAAAGCAGAATTGTCATCATTGTTTAAGGATAATGGATATAGCACAGTTATAGCTTGCGACACAGTTGTAACAATGACAGCAATTTATGATGGAAATTTGTATGCTTTTGACGGAACTTATGTTTATTATTATGCAAAACTTGAAGAAGTAGAGACAGAAGAAGACTCTGACACTGCTGAAGAAGCTGAAACAGATGACAACTATTATTTATACAGAACAAAAGCAAGCAAAAGCTCTGAAGCTGATGCTGGAAAGGCTTATGAGTTGCTTGGAAAAACACAAATAGAATCAAGACAATCAAAATAAATTTGTATTAAATAAAAATCACGCATTAAAATTGCGTGATTTTTTGTTGTTATTTTTTATTGTTAAGATTATTTTGTTTCTTCATCTACAACTTCTGCAACTACATTTTCGCCTGTTGTTTTTTCTTTTGCTTTAAATGTTTTCTTTGAAGTTACTGTCATTGCAATGAAAACTGCTATAAATACAACCAAAAGTATAATTGTTGAGATCATTTGTGATAATCCATAGATGCAAGCAAAAGCAAAAAGGACAGATACAACGATGCTTATGATTGACAAAACAAATGTCAAAGTTTTCATGGCTTTTCCAAGTTTTTCATTTTTGATTACATTGCAGTCGCACAAAAGTGCAAGTGTCATTGCTACTATGTTTATCAAAACAAAAATCAACATAAACACAGATCCAAGACCTATAATAAATGACAACACATCCAACACATCAATTGAGCCAGAAGGTGTCAAAGTTGGAAGAAGACCTACTATTGTGTATGTTGATATTGTCATAATAAGTGGAATGGCAAACAAAATCAACATTAAAACATTTAAACCTAATGTAACTGAATCATAAACAATTTTCCTTTTACACATAATTCACCTCTCTTATTTAGAATATAATTTTATGCACAAAATGTCAAACAAAATTTTAATATTTAGAAATTTCTCTCAAAAAACATTTATTTTAACTTTAATCTCGGTTTAAAGTTTTATTTCTTTGAATTTCAATCACTTTTTTTGAAATTTTAATCATTTCGACAACATTGTATTTTTGCCGACAGAATTGTCAATATTTTTATTTAGATAAAAATAATTTTTGTGTTATCTTTATCTTGTTTTTGCAGAAGCAAAGGAAATTTATTAGATAAAGGAGATTATGACAATGGAAATTGTAAAAGAAACTAAACTGCCTAAAATTTATATAGCAGACAACACAGAAGATAACTCTATAATTGATTATTTTAAGAAAAATGACAATTTTGATTTTGTTGGAGCTAGCAGTGATGGTGCTTTGGTTGTTGAAGATGTTTTAAAACTTAAACCTGATGTTTTGGTCCTTGAAGTTATGTTGTCAAACTTGGATGGATTTGCTGTTCTTGACAAAATCAAAGTATTGAAAGAAAATATGCCAAAAGTGTTTTTTGTTTCCAATCTTTCTCACAGTGGATTTGTGACAAAAGCAATTCAATCTGGTGCAAGTTATTTTATGATTAAGCCTGTTTCTCCAGAAAATTTGGAAAACAGAATAAATGAAGTTTTAAACAATGGTCGTTCTCAAAGTGAGAACAAACAACTTGATGAAAAAATTTCAAACATATTTATAAGTATTGGAATACCAGCACACATCAAGGGTTATCAATTTTTGAGAGAGGCTGTCAAACTTGCCGTTGAAGAACCTGAAATTATTGGTTCTATCACAAAAAAACTTTATCCAACCATTGCAGAAAGATTTGAAACGAGTTCTAGCAAGGTTGAAAGAGGCATGAGACATGCTATTGAAGTTGCATGGAACAGAGGGAAAATTGAAAATATTAACAATATTTTTGGGCTTAAGATATATAATAGAAATGAAAAACCAACAAATGGAGAACTTATTGCTCTTATTGCTGACAAGATGATTATGGATGGTTGATGATATAGTTTTGAACAATTTTAATCTAAATTTGTCAAAAATTTTCGCTTTGGGTATTGAATTAAACTTTTTGTTGTGTTATAATGTGGATAACTTAGGAGGTTATCATGTCTAGAACGCTCTCAAAAATTTTAGTTATTTGTGCAATGGTCGTTTTGTTCCCACTTATGATTGTTGGCACAACATTTGCTGCTTACTATTCAATTGATGCTTCTGTCGTTGTAAAGGCATATACAAACAAAATTTCAAATTCTAGCGAAGCTTATGCTCAGGTAGTATATGATGGAAAAGCAGAACAAGACTTTACAATTACAGACAGCCACATGAAAGATATCAGCCTTAAAGCCGTTTCAAATGGTTATGATTTTAAAGGTTGGTTTGTTGGAGATGTTGAAGCTTATTCTATCGCTCACACAGATGGAAGCGTTTCATTCGTTTCTACAGATGCAGAACTTAATGCTGCAATCACTGATTATGAAAAACTTTTAGCCGTTTTTGAAATTAAAGAATTTGATGTAAGATACAGTTACAAAGCAAATCCTACTGATGATGTTGCTACAAGCACAACACCAGAAAACGATGATGCTGATGCAACACTTAGAACTTACAGTTATGGAGATACTCTTCCTGTATTGACTTATGAAGGAAGCAATTACAAATTTTTAGGCTGGAGAATTGTTGGAGATTCAACAGAAAAGATTTATACAACTGCTGACTTTGATTTTGCTGAAGATATCACTTTGACTGCTGTTTGGCAAGAACAAAGCAAGATCTCTGTAACATATTACAAAGAAGATGGAACTGTTTTGAATACAGTTGAAATCTACACAAACGAACACTATGAATTTGAAGATCCATATACAATTATGGCTGAAAATCAAATTGAAGCACAAGATGGATACACTTATGCTTGGCAAGATGCAAATGGGAATGTAATCACTGAAATCAGTGGAGAAACAGAAAACTTTGATGTTTACTTGAAAGAAAGTTTGGTTGTTTATAATGTAAATGTAAACACAAATGGTGCACAATACAATGGACAATCAGAAGTTAGTGTAAACTTTACAGTTCTTGATACAAGTGAATTGAGTGCTTTGACAGATGGAACAAAATGGGCAACTGATTATACATTCCACAAAGTTACTGGACTTATGTATAATGGTTCTTCATATGACTTGGCTGATTCAACTTCAAACATCGTAAATGCTATTGTTGCTGCTTATCCAAATGGAACAGAAACAAATCTTGAACTTGATGCAGTTATCACAAAATATTTCACAAACTTCACAATTGAAAATCCAGTAGCTTGCTATACTAACATCAATGAAATTGTTGAAGATGTATATTTGCTTAATGACTTGGATGGTGAAGGTTATAAAGTATATGTGACAAATGGTGCTTCTACAATGACTATTGGAAAATTGTTGGGATTGAAATCTGACGACGGAAATGTAACTCAACTTTATGCAAAAGATAGTCAATCAGATAATGGAATTGAAGTTAACCTTGATGGTTTCAACATTACTATTGGTGGATCAAGCAAATATTATAAAGTAACAATGGATATGACAGTTAATGATTTGATTCAACTTATCGTTGACAATTATCCAGAAACAGAACTTACTGATACATTTACAATCACAGAAATTAGAGCTTTGTTTAAATAAAATAAAAAATTATAAAATTTTTATAAAATAAGTTGACAGCGCTTCTCTAAGTATGTTAAACTTAGAGAGCGTTTAGGGAGTTTAGCTCAGCTGGGAGAGCATCTGCCTTACAAGCAGAGGGTCATAGGTTCGAGCC
>URXM01000001.1 GCA_900551855.1 uncultured Eubacteriales bacterium | reverse complement strand
AAAAATTTAATGATTTTGCTTTGAGTGTCTATGCGTTGGTCTAATAAAGTAAAAAAACTAGCCACTTTATCTTGAATTTGTCTAGTAGGATAATACACTTTATACTCTTGATATTCTTTCGCATTTATACCGGGTTGCCCAGAACGGGCAGACATTATTTTAATCCATTTTTTATATCTATCAATTTTTGTTTGTTGATAGATAAAATAAGCAGAAAACTCATTTTTTACATTAGCCCTAATCAAGAATCCAGCAAAATATAATTTACCATCTTGTTCGTTATATAAGTAAGTTTTGCCTGTGCTGGCACCAGTTCTTGCAAATAAAATATCATTTTCTTTAACAATACAATTTTCATCAGTAAAGGATGGTGATACTTCTGATTTTCTTATATAATGCGAGTTTTCCTCATCAATATCTGTGATTCTTATGTATCTATTTTTTCCATCAAAATCAATTGCTTCAGCACCAATCCCGTAATCAAATTTAGAGCAAACATTACCCATTTTAGATTCGGTCCAAGATTCGTTATCAAATCTCAAATTAGGAACTTTTAAGATTTAATTATTGTTATGTTCCTAATTTGAGATTTAAAGAATTTATTAATCAGAGTTGGATCTTGAAAAAATACGATTCATTTATGTCGATTTCAAATAAAAGGAATATACACAATCTAAATTTACCAGTGTTATCTGCTTCACAAGAAAAAGGTATGATATTAAGAAGTGAAAATGGCATAGACATTAAATATGACCAAAACAAAATTAATACATATAAAATAGTAAATAGTGGTGACTATGTCGTACATTTGCGTTCATTTCAAGGGGGATTTGCCTTTTCAACTATAGATGGCATTTGTAGCCCAGCATATACAATATTGAAATGTAATCCTGAAATGATTGAATATGGTTTTTTCGAACAGTTTTTTACATCAAAAAAATTTATAGATAGTTTAAGGATCGTGACATACGGTATTCGTGATGGTAGAAGTATTTCAGTTGAAGAATTTTTAAACTTAAAAGGCTCATTTCCTAACAAAGATGAACAACTCAAAATAATTAAATTTTATACACTTATTAATAAACGCATAGACACTCAAAACAAAATCATTGAGAAATATAAATCTCTAATAAAAGTAATTAATCAAATGATGTGTAATTTTGATCATGAAAAAATTCAAGTTCAAAATGTTTTTGATTTTAAAGAAAAAACTAAACATCAGGCTAACATGGGAAATTCGCAAGGAAATTTCATTTATTTTACTAATGAAGAAAGTACATATAAGTATTTTGACTCTTATGATTTTGATGGAGAATATATCATTGCAAATACTGGAGGTAAAGCCAACTTTAAATACTATAATGGAAAATTTGCAGTTATGTCTGATTGTTTAGTAATGGAATGCAATGATAATCAAAATACAAAATTTTATTTATATTCCATTTTGAATAGAATCGATTATATTAATCAAGTTTGTTTTGTAGGAAGCGGTTTAAAACATTTGGACAAAAAACTATTTTTAAAAACATTTATAACAAAATTCAATAAAAATTTAGAACCATTCATTAACCTTATAATTTTATTAGAGAAAAAAATTTCCAACGACAAAATATTGCTACAAAAATTAAAAGAGCAGAAAAAATATCTGCTCTCGAATATGTTTATATAAACATGTTTTTAAGAAGATATTCTTTTTGCTTTTTATAAAGCTCAAGTATATCTTTTTCTTTTTTAATTTTTAAATCTAGTATATCAAAATAATCAGCTATTGCTTTTTGTTTATCCTTTGTTGGAATTAGAATTTCTCCCTTTAAAAAATCTTCTGAGTTAACAGCCATTCTTTCATATACAGTGCCTTGTTCATACTTTCTGATATACTTTAAAAACCTACTACTTGTTAGAATTAGTTCTACAAAAGATGGAATAAAATCATTTTTCACGGTGTAAGTCACATAAATTGGAGAAAAGATTGCATCTCCAAATTTGTTTAAACAAATAACTTCAAATTTTAAATTTGCAGGATTATAACATATGTCATTTAAACGAGTAATTTTGTATTGCTTTTCATTATTAGTTACCAAAAAATCTCTATCATATCTGTTAGTTTTTGCAAATATTCCATCTTTTGAAAGAGTTGCATGGATGAATTCATCTCCCTTTAATGCAAAATCTTTTCTTTCACATAAAACATTTGATAATTTAACACATTCCCAATCATTAGATTTTATTAAATATATATAATTCCAAATCCCTTTTTTAAACAATTCTAAATCTTCAATGATTTTGCTTTGAGTATCTATGCGCTGGTCTAATAGATCTAAAAATTTACATATTTTTAATTGTTCATCAGACGATGGGAAATATACAGTCAAACCTTCAACAAGATCAAAACTTAAATTTTGTTGTTTTGTTCCTTGTGCATACTTTGTGCCAATTATTTCGCCATATTTCAAATACCAGTAATATAAAAACTCATTGTGTATTTCCCCCTTAGGCTCAAATGCCATGCAGGCTTGACTAATTGTTGATGATGTATCAAGTATTGTGCAAGTTCCTCTAACACCCGTTGCTTCTAATCCATAAGTAGCAATTACAAATGTTCCTTTGGGAAATAACTTGAGATTAAATATTTTGCGTGCTTTTTCAGTAATTTTTTCAAGAGTGGTTGAAGTTTTTTTCTTTTTTAATTCACCACTTGTAAGCCAACAAATATTACCATTAAAATAATCGCCATTTATTCTACTAGGGGTTGTGCCAGATGATAGTATAAATGAATCTCTAACTGTTGATTTATTCCAATAATGTGTAAACTCATTAAATCTCAAATTAGGAACATTAACACCTTTTTGTGGCTTATCTGCATCATTAGGGATTATATTTTCGTCATTTTTTTTATTATCAACTTCCATATTATTCCTCCTTAATAATGCCCAATTCTTTTAAATAAACCTCTATTTGCTTATCAAGTTCTGCTCTTTCACTTTCAAGTTTTTTGATATCTGCCATAACCGCGTTGATATCAATTTCCTCTTCTTCTTCAAATGTATCTACATATCTTGGAATATTTAAATTAAAGTCATTTTCTTTTAATTCTTCAATAGTTGCAAGATGAGCAAATTTTTCAATTTCTGTTTTGTTTCTATATGCATTAATAATTTTTTCAATATCTTCATCTCTCAATAAATTTTGATTTTTACCTTTTTCAAAATTTTTACTTGCATCTATAAAGTATACATTTCTATCTTTTTTATCTTTTTTAAATACACAAATACATGCAGGAATGCTTGTGCCATAAAACAAATTAGCAGGAAGACCTATTACGGTATCTAAATAATTTCTCGTTTCTACCAAATATTTTCTTATTACCGCTTCAGCCCCACCTCTAAATAAAGGGCCATGAGGAAGTACTACAGCCATACGACCTGTAGCACTTAAGCTATTAATCATATGCTCAACAAAAGCATAATCTGCATATGATTTTGGTGCCAACTTTCCTGCTCCAGAAAATCTATCATCTTTTTCCATTGAAGAATTAGGATCCCAATTAGCACTAAATGGTGGATTTGCTACAACTATATCCATTTTTCCATATTCTTTCTGTTCATCGCTTGGTGCTTTTAAAGTATCACCTTGATGAATTGTAAACTTGTTAAAATTAACATTATGAACCAGCATATTCATTCTTGCCAAGTTACAGGTTGTTGTGTTTAATTCTTGTCCATAAATATGGATATATTTGCCATTTTTTTCTTTTAATTTTTCTACTACTTGAATCAACAAAGAACCGGAACCACAGGTAGGATCGCTGATATATTTTACATCTGTTAAATCATCAGTAACAAGCAAACTTAAAAGTCTTGAAACTTGTTGTGGAGTATAAAATTCACCGGCTTTTTTACCAGCGCTTGCAGCAAATTGTCCGATAAGATATTCATAAGCATCGCCAAGCAAATCTATTCTACTATCCATAAAATTAAAATCTATTTCATCGATAGAAGAAATAAGTTTTCCAATAAGCTCACCCTTTTCTTTATATGTTTTACCAAGTTTATCTGAAGTAAGATTAACATCATTAAATAGACCAGATAATTGATCTTCCGAAACTTGCCCCTTTGTTGAATCTGAATAATTTTTAAATGCATTTGAAAGCATTTCTAATTCAAAATTTCCAGTAGATATTTCTTTTACAAGATTTTTAAAAAGATATTTTGGCTCAATGAAATAACCAAGTCCCAAATTTGAAATTGCAAGCTCTTTGCAATTTTCAGGGGCTTCTTTATAAACTTCTTCAATTGAAGCATGAAGTTTGTCTTTAAATTCACTTTCTTCATGTTCACAAATATATCTATAAAATATCAGACCTAATATATAGTCTTTAAATTCATTGGCATCCATATTCCCACGTAATGAATTCGCCATTTTCCATAATTTGTTATGAAGTTCTTTCTTTTGTTGTTGTTCTAATTCAATTTCTTTCATTATTTTTCTCCTTTACTATTAAAATTCATCAATAAATAGTTTCTTACTAAACTAGTTTTCTTTAATATTGTTTTAGATAATCTATCTCTTTTTCTGCCTAATTCATAAATTTTCCCTATTAACCTTTGCTTATCTATGCTTGGTAATTCAATTTCAATATCCTTAACATTATTTATTGAAAGGATAACAACATTAGCGCTACCTTGCATTTTTTGGTCAATATATTTTTGAAACTGTAAATCTTCATTTATAAGCCAACAAAAATAGTGTGGATCTAAAATATTTTTATTACGAATTCTAATAAGCGCAAAGTTTGATAATAGAAGATTGTTCGAACGGGTTTCATCTATTACGAAAGCCTTTCTTGAACTTAACCCAACAACGATATCTTTTTGTTTAGTTAAAACACAAGAGCTTTCTTTGCTTTTTACAACTTTTACTTTAGTCGTATTTTCTAAAATATCAGATTGTCCAACTATATAACTTAACTCTTGCATGCTGATTGAATCAAGTTCAACAATTTCGTCAAATTGAGAACTTGGTTTAATTCTCGTTAAGATATTTCCTTGAATAATATCTGCTATTTCAGATAGTTTAAATCTGCCCATTTTTTAGCTCCTTTTTGAAATTTACACAAATATCATAACATCACTTTTGACTTTTGTCAATAGTTTTATTGAAATTTATTTAAATTTCTTTTAGTAAAGTGTAATCTCATCAAACTTATCAAAAAACTTTTTAATATCTATTGGCATTGAATTTAATATCTTAATTCTTTCTTTCAATGTTACATTTGTGACATTTTTCATTAATTCAGCAACTTCTTTATTTAATTCTGTAGTATCTTGATAAAATGCATAGCTTTCAACTAAATTTTTCAATTTATTCGCATCAACATTGTAATTGTTACTTATAATTTTTATATCTTTGTCTTTTTCGTTGTTGATATATTTTTCATATTCAATAATTGGATCTTTGTCGTATAATCCTTCTATATCATCATTCATAAATGAATGGACAAATCTTTCTAACAATTCTCTTTTTGATTTATCAACAATTTCTAATAAAAGCCTATTTATTTTCTTTTTTACTTTTTGTTTATTGTCATTATCTTCTTTTTGATATTTTAATAATAATTCTACTAGATAATCAAAATTTACTTTTACCCTGCCAAGTAATGATATCTCAAAATCAACATCATTTAAAACAGACTCCTTTACAGGATGTGGAGCAATGCTATTATAAATGTCTTTATACAACCCTTGAAGTTCATTGTACGTTTTCATATCCATTTCGGTTTTATTTATATCAAAATCTATATAATTAGTAATTTTGTTATAAATATGCATTAACTCTCTAAACGCATTAACAAACTCAAGTTGTTCTTTTTCAGATTTTGAATTTGCTAATTTTCTAATTTCTTTACAAGATTTAAATGCATTATTTAATTTTATAATAAGTTTATCCAGTGGTTCTAGCGTAACATCATTATAAACATCTTTATCATTGTTAAAATGTGCTAAAGCTTCATCCATTGTTTTTCTAGAAGTTTGATAACATATAATATTTCCACAAATCTTATTTTCTTCATATGTACGAATAGTTCTAGATATTGCTTGTATTAATCCATGCATTTTCATCGATTTATCCAAATATAATGCACTACATCTTCTAAAATCCATACCTGTTAAACACTTATCAACAACAAAAAGAATATCTATGTTTTTATTTCTAAAATTATTAATAACATCTCTTTCATATGCAGCATAACTCGTTAAACTAAAATTAGAGTTGTTTTCAGGTCTTTTATTGTATTCTTCAATTATTTTTGCGAGTTTATCTTTTGCAACTTCTTTAACATCACCCTCTTTACAATCTTCATTAGCTTCGTATGAATAAATTGCTGCAATTTTTATATTATCTTTGTTATTAAGCATGTATTCATAATATTTATTTAATAAAGAAATTGATTCACAAGCAAAAATAGCATTATATTTTCTCCCAAATGTTTTTTGTTCAAAGTGATCTATTACATCTTTTGAAACAAGAGCAATACGTTTTGGATCTATCATAACTTCATCATAATTTATCCCTTGAACAGTCTTATCTAAAAATGTTTCTTCGTTTTTTATTTTTATAGTTTTAACATAATCAATACAAAGTGGTAAAACATTTTTATCCCCAATTGCTTCTTTTAGCGTATAAGTGTGAACGGGTTTTCCAAAATAAAGAGATGTTAATTTTGCATTTTGTGTTATTTCGTCTTCTTCAGTAAAAATTGGTGTTCCAGTAAATCCATAATATAAAGCATTATTAAAATACTTACTAATAAGTTTTCTCATTTCACCTGCTTGACTTCTATGACATTCATCAAACATAAATATAATTTTTTTATCTTTGTAATCTTTTAATTCATCTATTCTTTTACCTTTAATAGCATTTGCCATTTTATTAATAGTTGAAATAATTAATTTTTTATTACTCTTTATGTCTTTGATTAAACTATCTGTTTTACTAATATTCGTAAATTCATCAACTGATGAAGACATATATGAATTAAAATCATCAACTGTTTTGTCATCCAAATCCTTTCTATCAACCAGAAAAAATACTTTAGCAATATTTCTATTTAAACTCATATCAAAAGCGAACTTAAATGATGTTAAAGTTTTACCGGAACCCGTGGAATGAAAACAATATCCATTATCATCTTTTTTTAAACATCTTTCTTTTAAGGCTTCAAAAGCATAAATTTGATAAGGTCTCATAACATACAATCTTCTTTCTGCCGCAGAATCTATCATATAATTGAAAACAACCTTATACAAAAAAGGACAAAATAAAAAATTTTCTTCAAACTCATAAAGTAAATTTATTGGCTCATTTTTAATGTTTGACCACACAAAACAATTACTTTTCAAAATATTTATGTCATTATTTGCAAAATATCTAGTATGTTGTTCGTTCGAAATCACGAATAATTGTATAAATTTAAATATTCCTTTATAATTTCCATCTCTTTTATATCTTAATACTTGATTAAAAGCTTGATTAATTTCAACACCGGGTTTTTTAAGTTCAATTTGTACAAAAGGGATCCCATTAATCAATAAAGTTACATCAAATCTGCCAATATACTTTCCTGTCGTATTAATTTGATGTGCAACTTCAAAATAATTTTTTTCAACATCTTTATCTACCAGTTTCAAATAAACAGGATATCCATCTCTTTTTACGATATCAATTTTTCCAGATCTCAATAGTTGTGAAGTTTCAAATATTGATTTACCATCAAGAAAAATAAGAATTTCTTTAAATTCACTATCTGTTAAAGGTTTGCCTTTTAATACTTCTTTATTTAATAAATTTAACTTATCTCTAAAATTTAAAACAAGTTCTTCATATGTAGACATCTTGTTATATTTATACCAATTTGTAGTTATTACCTTGATAAATTGATTTTCTACATCATATTCAGTCGTATATAATTCATTATGCATATCAAACTCCCTAAATCTTTAATGTTATAAATTAAGGATTTTTAATTTATAAATCCTCATTAATATCGTTTTGACGATATATATTAATTAACTGATTGTTTGCATTTTTCCAACTTGTCCAACCATTTGCAGATTGCCCTACAACCAAAGCTGCCGCCATTGATGGAGAAGAACATTCAACATCATTTAATAAACTACCATTATGGTCTAACTTCATATCTTTTCTCACTGCTATCCAAGATGGAGTCTTATATACTTTATAAGGTGCAATAATTGAACCTTTTTTAAGAACAAAATTTCCATTTTCAACAAACATTTTAGCTTTTACTGTTTGATTTATTTCTTTAATCTTCCTAGATAAAAAATATTCTCCGTCAGGTATCATTTTGCTATGTATAATTTCTGTTACATTGCTAAACACTTCTTGTTTAGTTTCATTTGTTGGATAAATTTGTTTGCCGGCAAAAGATGATAACAATTGAATAATTTTGTTTAAATCTAGTGAAAACAATTCCGTGTTTCCCACTCTACTTTTGGCAAATAAATCATCTAAAAGTTGTTCTATTTCCTCGTGATTATCTACTTCAATAGCAAATTGTCTTTTTAAGCCAGTAACATTTCTATAACCATTATCTTCTAAAAGTTTCATCCTTTTTTGAAAATCATTAGTTCTACCAATTTTTATTAAACCTTCAACAGCAGTAGAGCAAACATAAATTATACCTCTTGACATAAAAACTCCTTAATGTTCCCATAATTTCTTATTATCGGAAGTTAATTAATTTCATTATAGCATATATTTTTTATTTTTGTATAAAATTATAAAATAAAAATGTTGATTATTTCCTTTTTCTTTTGCTTGGCATATTTATAGGCAAGAGAAGTGCCTGATTTTGGCTGATAATAAGTTATGTCTCATTTTGATTGTTTTCGGGGCTGTGGTTTATAGTTCTCGTTATAGTAAAAAATGCAATAGTCACTATTATCTATCATTGCTTGATTTCTTTCTACATAACTTGCTTTACCTCATGTGTATTTTGTTTTATATTCGAATTCTTCATCAACACACAACAAATTACTTATTATTCCAAATTAAATATAAAAAAAGAGAGAATTAATCTCTCCTTTTTATTGGAAGTGTCTTTTATAAATAGTTTCTAAAGTTTGATGATACACAATTCTTGACTTTTTGTTTGGTTCTTTGTTTTTATTCTCAAGATATAAATCTCTTAAATCACACCAAAGGCCATTATTTTTTATTAAAGTTTCTAGTTCACTATAATTTTTATTCAGTTTTCTAAAACACCATTGATAATTTATCTTATCATTTATTTTTACTGAACGAATATAGCGTTGTCTTAATCTATCTTCATTATCATAAACATTTTCCACAATTGCAAAATCAAAGCTATGAATAATTTTAGATTGTTTCTGGTCAATTTTTTTAATAGTGAAAACAGATGTTGAATCCTCACAACTATCGTAACCATTGTTAAAATACTTATTAAAGGCTTCCATAAATAAAAGTTTTAATGTTTTAGGATCGTGATATTTAGGATTATATTTTTGAATTTCAAAATTATAATCCAAATCAAAACCCTTATTAGCACCAACTTCTCTTGTTATCAAATGCCTTTTCCCAGCACTTCCAATTAAGTAAAATCTAAAAGTTAAGATCCCCCTATTTCGAAACTCATTTTGAACTTTTTTAATAACACTTTCAACATAGTTCCTTACAGGCTGATATTCACTTCGACTTACATATTCAAACATATTTTTTTTACCTCCTTACAGTTTGAATTTTGGAGGGGGATCGCATTTAGCAATCAGGGAACAAACAAAATGCATAGCCAAATTGTTTGTAAATTCATTATAACATATATTTGATAAATTTTATATATTTTTTATATTATAATTTAAATTTAGTTGGTTTATTCAAATTTACATAGTTTTAGACAGTTCAAAATCAACTTAGGTGGATGGTGTCATTTAATAAATTGGACATAGTTGTCAAATAGCGTCAAGGGATTAACATTTTGACAGCAAAAGAAAAAACACTAGCGTATTTGCTAGTGTTTTAAAGGGATTTAGTAGGTAGAGCAAAATCCAATTTTTGCGCTGGGTAAGTTGGTAAGGCGGTGGTCGCGGGTCCGATTCCCGCCATCAGCTCCACGGAATAAAAATGCTAAAACCCTTTATACAAAAGGTTTTTAGCATTTTTTATTGTTCTTAATTAACATTTTACTTAAATTTGCAATAAATCAATAGTTTTCTATTGGTGTTTTTTTTATTTTTTGTTATAAATGATCAAAATTTTGATTACCGTATTATTTTTTTATAATTTCATCATAACTAAGTTTGTCATTCAAATTTATTTCTTTTTGTTCCAAATTTACATAATTTTCAGACATATCTGACAAAATTGGCAACAACTCTTTGTCCATTTGACTTTTTTGATTTTTGTCTAAAATCAATTTTGTGCGAGTAAGTGCCCACGCAGCAAAATCAGCAATTTGCAAAACAAAATTGTTTTCAGAACTGTCAAATTCCACATCCAAACCATTTTTGTTTGTTGTGAGAGGTAGTTTAATTTTGCTTCCCGGTTTTCTTATGCCTTCATCACAGATAACCTTTGAAATTTGAGAATTTTTCAAATTCATTTTAACATATCCATTTGCTCTATAAATAGCCAACAACCACCCCACAGTTTTTGGATTTCTTGTTGTTTGAATTTCTTTAAATGTCAACTTTAACAAATTTTCGTATGAAGCTATCTGTTTTTCTGTCGTGGTGTTGAAAGTGCTAGTAAAAATTTTTATATCAAAATATTTCACAAGTTCAACCATAGCGCCTATCAAATCCAATTTTTCATTTGCACTCATTGACTTAAATTCTTTGTTGCAGTTGTAAATATCAGTAAAATGGAATTCTTTTGTTTTATAATTTTTATAAAGTTCATCACACATACCATTCATAACATATTCAACACTTTTCAGCTGTTTTTCTTCCACAAGAATCCCACAATAAGAAACATATTCTTCTTTCAAAACTTCGCTTGTTATGTTTTGAGAATTTGGTTTTGTATCATCAATAAAAAACACATAATTTTTCATATAAAACTCCATTATTTTTAAAATTTGTCATGATTATACATTATCTTCAAATACATTCCAAACAAATGAATTTAATCTTTTTCTATGCTTAAACTGATAAAGTCTACTTTGAAGCAATGCCTTAAAAAAGTACTTAATTTTCGGAATAAGTTTTTTATTTTTAGGTTTTGATAAATCTCTTTTTAGTCTATTTTTAAGAGAATCAATGCTTGATGTCCCTTTAATTATAATAGGAAAATCTTTTATTGATTTATAATCTATTAGTGTGAATAATTGAAGACCTTCAACAATATACAACTTATTTGGATCTTTAACTTCTAAAAAATGAATAAAAAATTTGTTTATGTATTCTTTCAATAAATCATTTTCATCTTCATTTTTGCAATTATTCCACTTGTTTTTGGCCAAATCAACAATTTCAGGATGTTTTTCAAAAAAACTATTTAATATAAAAGAACATTCTTCTGTTATATGCTTAGTATGAATTAACCATTCTATTTGAAAATGAGTTGCTCCGTATTCTTTCGCTATTTGATCGGCACAATAACTTTTACCACTGCCCGACAAACCTGTCACAATCAGTACTTTACTTTTATTTGGGAAATCTTTAATATTGATTTGTAAATCTTTTTGCGATTTAAAAATTTTAATATAATTTTTTCTCATAATATTTATTATAGCACAATTTTTCTACAAATACAAAAAACAATTTGCTTTTAAATATGCAAAAATTTATTTTAAAACGTTAAATATATGCTATAATGAGAACATGAAAATATTATCACCAGCAGGAAATTTTGAATGTTTAAAAGCCGCAGTTTATAATGGTTGCGATGAAGTTTATTTAGGGATAAACAATTTCAATGCACGCAACAACATTGATGGCTTTGATTTAAACTCATTGAAACAGGCAGTTGATTTTGCTCATATTTTTGGAGTAAAAGTTCATCTTGCAATAAACATATTGTTTGAAGATGAAGAAATGCAATCAGCACTCGATACAGCCGTTGAGGCATACAATCTTGGTGTTGATGCTTTTATCATTCAAGATTTGGGACTTGCAAATTTGATACATACATTGTATCCAGAAATTGAAATGCATGCCAGCACACAAATGGGCATTCACAACCTTGAAGGTGTGAAAGCGATAGAAAAATTTGGTTTTAAAAGAGTGGTCTTGGCAAGAGAAACACCACTTGAAGAAATCAAACGAATAAAACAAAATTCAAATATTGAAATAGAATATTTTGCACAAGGAGCACTCTGTGTTTCATTCAGTGGAAATTGTTATTTAAGTTCTTATCTTTGTGATGCAAGCGGAAATCGTGGCAAATGTAAACAACTTTGCAGACTTCCTTACACCTTGCAACACAACGGCAAAGATTTGAAAACTGGCTATCTTTTAAGCGCAAAAGATTTCAATATGATTGACAAATTGGATGATTTAAAAAATGCCGGAGTTGACGCAATCAAAATTGAAGGCAGAGCGAGAAGGGCATATTATGTTGCCACTACAACAAGAGAATATTTCAACGCACTTCACAATCAAAAAACCGATATAAACGACATTAAGCTCGCATTCAACCGAGAATATACCCCTGGATATTTTGCAGGCAATGGCAATATAATTTCAAAATACAACAATCATATTGGCATTGAAGTTGGAAAAGTTGAAAAAGTTGTTAGAGGCAAAAAATTTAACGAAGCGTTTTTCAAAAGCAAAATGCCTCTCAATGCAAAATCTACCTTCAAAGTTTTCTACAACTGTCAAGAAGTTTCCGTTTTGACAGCATACGATTTAAAAAATGTTGACAAAAACACTTACAGGTTGACCACAACACAAAACATCAAAGAAAACAGCATACTAAATTTGATTGTTGATGCAAAAAAAGAAGATGAAGCACTTTCATTTAAAAAACGCCGTAACATAGAAATTTCACTCACCTGCAACCTTGACGAGCCAATAAAAGCTGAAGCATTTATCAATGATCAAAAAATCACAGTGGAAGGTGCAGTTTGCCAACAAGCAAAAAATCAACCATTGACCAAAGAAATTATTAAAGAAAACTTCAACAAAAGCGAACTTTTTGATGCAAAAATAAATTTCATAAATTTAGATTCTATATTTATGACAAAACAACAACTCAACGATTTCAGACGAAATGCTTTTGAAAAAATAGAAAATGTTTTAACTCTTGTCACCAAACATTTGTCAAAAACAAAAATCAGCAACAATTACAAACCAATAAACTTTGAAAATTATGAAATCGTGGAAGAATTAAACAAACCTTTTTCACACAAAAACATCATTTATTCTCCAGAAATTTATACACTGGCAGATGTCCAAAAAATTATTGAAATGTGCAAAAAAGAAAATAGAAATCCTTATTTAGATTTGCCAAACTTTGCATTGGCAAAAGATATTGCACTACTTAAAGAAATTGTCGCAAAAACCAAAATTGGCATTGTCGCAAACAATTACTATGCACTAGATTTTGACACTGATGATATTGTTATTGGAAGTGGACTAAATGTTTACAATTCTTACACTGCAAAAATCTTCAACAAACCAGTGCTTTGCGCAGAAAGTGATATTGCAACAAAAGAAAAATATCCATACATGACATTGAGACATTGTCCTATGAAAAATTTATTACACGCAAATTGTGATAAATGCCCATATGACAACAACTACACATATCGTATGGATAATGGAAAAATATTAAAACTCAAACGCAAAAAAATGACAACTTGCACATTTTATTTGTGCGACTAATCTTGCAACGATTTATAAATAAGTTCTGCAATTTTTACGCCATCTTGTGCACTGGACATTATCCCTCCTGCATAGCCTGCACCCTCTCCAACAGGATAAAGTCCTTTGATACTACTTTGTCCACTTTCATCTCTAACAATAGTCAGTGGACAACTTGATCTTGATTCAATTGCAATAAGCAAATTTTCATCTTTCGCAAAATTTTTTAATTTTTGATTTAACATTGGCAAGCCCAATTTCAAACTGTCTGCAACAATTGGTGGCAGACATTCTTTTATTTTGCAAAATGTGATACCTGGTCTGTAGCTGTAATTTATATTTGATTTAATTTTTTCATCTTTCAAAAATTCGCCAACACTTTCGGCAGGAGCATTAAAATTGCTTCCACCCAAAACAAACGCCTTATGTTCATACTTTGCTTGATAATAGATTCCAGCAAGTGGATGGTCTGATTCATAATCATCAGGGATAATGTTCACCAAAACAGCACTGTTTGCATTCTCTTTATCACGCGCAAAATCACTCATCCCGTTTGTGACAATCTCGCCATCATTACTGCTGGAAGCTACAACCTGCCCACCAGGACACATACAAAAAGTGAAAACCGAACGCCCATTTGGTAAATGTGCAACAAGTTTATAATCTGCATTAGGCAAACCATCAATATTCTCTGCTCCATACTGACTTAAATTGATTTCACTTTGTTTTTGTTCTATTCTTACACCCATAGCAAAAGGCTTTTGTCTCAAATTGACATTGTGTTTATAAAGCATCTCAAAAGTTTCTCTTGCACTATGCCCAACACACAACAAAACATAATCGGCTTTCAAATTTGTTATCTTTTCAGTGACAACATTTCTCAACTTGACACTTTCAATTTTGTCATCTTTTACCACTATATCATCAAGTTTTGTGTTAAACATAAAAGTCCCGCCAAGACTGATGATATGTTCACGAATATTTTTCACAATTGACTTCAAATTGTCACTACCAATATGGGGCTTGTTTAGATATGTTATTTCTTTTGGCGCACCAAAATTATAAAATTCTTGAGTGATCATTTTGCAATATTCATTATGTAAATTTGTGTTGAGTTTTCCATCGCTAAAAGTCCCAGCACCACCTTCGCCAAATTGAACATTTGAATATTTGTTTAAGACTCTGTTCTCCCAAAAATTTTTGACATCTTGCTCTCTCTCATCGACCATTTTCCCTTGTTCTACAACAATTGGTTTCAATCCCATTCGTGCAAGAGCCAAAGCACCAAACATTCCACTTGGACCAAATCCTACAACAACAAAAGTTTTGTTTGATTCAATTTTTTTATACTTCATTTCTTTTGTTTGTTTGACATAGGCATATTTTGAATACTTTTTCTCTAAATTCCCTTTCAAACTTACAAGCACAGATGCAACATATTTTACATTTGGTTTTTTGCGTGCATCGATAGACAATTTTGATATTTCAAAATTTTCAATATCTTTTTTGTTTATTCTCAAAATTTTGCATACCTGACTAAAAATATCATCATCAACAAACTTAATCGGCAAAGATATTTGTTCTATTAGCAACATAAACTATCTCCTACTATTTTTCCACTTGTCCAAGCCCATTGCAAGTTGTAGCCACCGCACATACCGTCAACATCACAGACTTCTCCAACAAAATATAAGTTTGGAATTTTTTTATACATAAGATTATCGTCCAAATCTTTAAGTTCAACCCCGCCACTATAAACTTGGTTGTTGTCATAACAGCCACAAACATTATATTCCAAATTTTTGATTGCTCCGACCAATGCATCAACTATTTTATCACTTATTTTTGTAGAATTTATATTTGTATTGACTTTTGCTTGCCTAAAAATTTCATTTGCAAGAGCATTTGCAAACATTCCAACAAAAATTTTGTCCAACCCCACATTCAATTTTTTGCGGTTGATTATTTTCTCTTTCAATTTTTCAGCAGACATATTTGGTAATAAATCAATATGAATTTTCCCGCTAAATTTCCCACTTCTGGCAAACAATGAAGAAATGTTGAAAATAACAATTCCACTCAAACCAGCATCTTTATATAAAACTTCTCCAACTTCGCTGTAAGAAATATCTCCAACTTCCACGCTGACTTTAGCATTAGCCAATCTCACTCCATTCAAGTCTTTGACATCATCACATTTTAATGCCACCAAACTTGGAACAAATGGTTTGTATTTTACTTCAAGCATATTCAGTAAATCTTCGTTTTTGCTTCCAGTCGCAACAACCAAATTTATGCACTTAAATTCGTTATCTTTTGTCGAAACAAAAAACACACCATCTGCTTTTTTGATGCTCATAATTTGTTGTGCAGAGTAAATATCAACCTTGCTTTCCAACTTTCTTAAAACAACATCTTGGACTGATTTTGCCATGTTGGAAATAGGATAATATCTCCCTTCATCATCCATATAACATTCCAATCCCAATTCCTCAAAAAATTGCAAAGTTTTTGTTTGATCAAATCTGTCAAAAAACTTGCTCAAATCTTGATTATAACTATATTTGTGCAAGTGTGCATTTGTTATATTGCACCTGCCATTTCCAGTAGCCAAAATCTTTTTAAAAGGTTTTGAAGAAATTTCCAACATTGCCACCTTTTGATTTTTAATGTTCAAAGCACACATACAACCACTTGCACCACAACCTAAAACAATTGTATTATAAAATTTCACTTTCTCTCCTAAACTTTGAATTAGTATAGCATAAATTATCCAAAACAACAAAATTTTGATTGCAATAATATTTTTAAATAAAATTAGTCAACATATACAAAAAACAAAAAAACAATAGAAAGTTCTATTGTTTTTTCATATTACATATTCTTCAAAATTTCGTTCAAACCAATCATAATCCCAAGTTTTCCATATTCATAAGTCACCCCACCTTGCATATAAGCAGTGTAAGGTTCAATCAATGGACCATCACAAGAAAGTTCGATTGTTGATCCACTTGTGAAACTTCCACTTGCCATGATTTCTTCGTGAGGATAACCTGGTGTTGCATAAGGAATAGGTTTTACAAAACTATCAACTGCAGTGCCTTCTTGAACCCCTTGACAAAAAGCAATCAAATTTTTAGCAGACCCCAAATTTATTGTCTGAACAATATCTGTTCTTTTTTCATCAAAACGAGGATCAACATCAAATCCCAACTTTTCCAACATTCTGCTTGCAAAAGTCATAGATTTCAAACTTGCAGCAACAACGCTTGGCGCTCTATAAAGTCCACGGAACATATCAATCAACTGGTTGAGATTTGCACCAATATCTTTCCCTACACAAGGCACAGAATATCTTTCAGAAATATCCCAAACCAAATCTTTTCTTCCAACAATATAGCCACCTGTTTTTGTTATTCCGCCTGACAAATTTTTAAGCAAAGATGCAACAATAATGTCAGCACCAACTTCGCAAGGTTCTCTGTCTTCAACAAAATCACCATAACAGTTATCAACCATAATGATGACATCTTTATCAACAGCTTTGATTGCTTTGCAAACTTTTTCAATCTTGTCAATGGTCAAACTCTTTCTGTAAGAATAACCTCTAGATCTTTGGATTTCAACAAGTTTAACTTTGCTTTGTTTCAATCTTTTTGTAATTGCAGGAATATCAAAATCATCATTCACCAAATCAATTTGCTCAAACTTAACTCCATTTTTGATAAGAGAATTTCTGCTGTCGCCTTCAAGTCCAATAATGCTTTTCATAGAGTCATAAGGTTCGCCAGTGATTGAAATCAAAGTGTCACCATGTTTTAAAAGTCCAAAAAATGCAAGACCAATTGCGTGAGTCCCTGACATAATTTGTGGACGAACCAAAGCATCTTCTGCTTTAAAAATATCAGCATAAACTTTTTCCAACTTGTCTCTGCCTGGGTCAGAATATCCATAACCTGTCACTTCTGCAAAATCAGTTGCTGAAAGATGATTTTTTTGAAAAGCTTTCAAAACTTTAGCACTGCAAAGCATTGCATTTTCATCATATTTAGCAAAAATTGGTTGCAATTCTTTCTCAACTTCTTGTGCAAGATTTATTATTCTTTCATCAATATCATATCCGTAAAAATCCATTTTTCATCTCCATTTCCCAAAATATTACTACATTTCTCAAATTTTGTAAACTGTTTTAATATGGTTGACAAAACAAACACTTTTGCTTATAATTGCTAGGTAATTATTATGATAACAAAGATTGAATCACTCAAATTAAATATTTCTTTTAGTCCATAACTGTTTTGATTTTTAGTTAAGGTATTTTTTCATACCAAAAATTTTGTGCCTAGACCTATAGACATTTTTTATTTTTTGTAAAAATTATTTTTAAATTAAAAGGAAAAAACTATTATGGATAATACAAATGTTAAAAAACCTAATGCTTTTATAAGACTTTGGAAATATTTTACTACATACGAAAAAATTTGGCTATTTACTCTTTCAGTTGCAGGAATTTTGGTTGCGATTTTCTTCCCAGAAGAACATGGTTGGGTTCAAATTTTTGCTACAATTGTGGTAATCGGTGGATGCACCTGCGAACTTTTGGTGTCAAAACAATCAAAATGGTGTTTTGTAGTTTCTTGCTTCTTCTATGATATGCCTCAAGTTGTTGTTTACATAGCAAATGGATATTATGTTTCTGCACTTTTTGAAGTAATTTTCTGGATCCCAATTTTGTGGGTAAGTTTCTATCAATGGAGCAAAAGAGAAGACAAAGATGATGCAACACTTACAGAAGTTAAGAAAATAAACTGGAAAAGAGATTTAGTTATGTTTTTAGTTGTTTTGGCGATCTCTCTTGGTGCTGGTGCAATTTTCACTTGGGTAGGCGGAATTTTTGAAGGAATGTCAGACTATTGGTATATTGACGCCTTGGCAAACACATTCTCTTGTTTGAATGGACTCTTCTTACTTTTGAGATACAACGAACAATGGCTCCCTTGGTATGGAGTTTGCATCTGTGAAAGTGTTATGTGGATCTTATCTCAACAATGGGTAATGCTCATTTTGCAACTTGGATATTTGACAAACACAACTTATGGACTTATCAAATGGTCGTTGTATATCAAAAAGCATAACAATTTTGAAACGCCAGAAACTGATGAAAAAGGAAAACAAGAAATTTCAACAAACGAAACTGAAAACAATGCAAAGCCAACAAGCGAAGAAAAAACTCAACAAGAAGTTGTTGTTTCTTCAAATGAAGTAGATAAAAAATAGTCAAGTAAAGCAAAAAAAAACACACTGCATTTTGAGTGTGTTTTATTTTTTTATCTGAGTTTTTTATCAGTAATATTATCTATTGCAATAACCAAAGCAATCATAAATGGCATATCTTCTTCTTTTGCTTCAAGTTGGAAACTGTCAACAATAAAATTTATATTTCTTCTAATAGTCCCAACCACTTCACCATTTTTCAAAATGTTGCAAGATAAAGAGAAAAATTTCCCATCAATTTTTATTTCGTCTTTGTATCCTTGAACAAAATATTCTTGTTTAACATTAAACCACTTGTCTTTTACAATAGCAACCTTATTATTGTTTGCATCATAAATATATGCTTTATGAACAAACCAATTAAGCCATTTGTTTCTTATTTTATAAAGCAATTTTCCTTCAGCATCATACAATTTTTTTACTCTTGTAATACTGAAAACTCTTCCTTTAACTTTGAAAACATCATTTTTGTTTTCATCAACAACAGAACTTCCTCCACCTAATGAGAAAAATTTGTTTTTAATATAAACTTTCATTTTCTAATCCCCCTTTATAAAAATTTTGCTAACAAAACAATTGTTACAACAATTAAAGCAACCCAAAACAAAACTTTAAATGCAATCAAAAATTTCCAACGCTTTTTGACTTTTTCGTCAACATAATATTTGTTTGCAAGTTCTGTCATCTCAAAATCACTTTCAACTTCAACGGCTTTGCCCTCACCAATCATATTGTTAAATTGCAGTTTCATTTGGTTTTGTTCGTTGAGTTTTAAACTAAATTTGCAATCAACAACAATACATCTTCTATCATATAATGGTTCAAGAATACCAAATAAGCTAATTATAAAAGTGAACAAAGCATATAAAAACCATAATTTACTTTGAAGTTCCAAATATTTATATATGTGCATTTCAACAACTTCTTTTTCTGTTTGATAATTTATTTCGTAAGAACCAAACTGATTTTTCTTGTATTTTACACTTTGTCCATCAATCATCATATAAGGATGAAATTTAGAACCTACACCAGTAATTTTAATGTTAAGATTTTTCATATTACACCCCCACTGCCAAAACAATTATAGACAACAGTGCAATACCAACAACAATAGAGGAAATAACAATTCTACCGGTGTGTCTAGAATTTTTATCTGTAGCCAATAAAACTAGAGAGATGGCTGCCAGAGCAATTCCTACTGGTAAAAATGCATACCAATATTGCAAAAAGAAAGAAGCAACTGATGCTGAATACTGCACTCCAGACAATATATAATCAAAGAAATTTGGAACATAAGCAAAAATAGTTCCTATAGACAAAAGTATAACAACAACACCAAGAAGGAATATTAATGCTGTTGCAATAAATGACACCATTCCCAACAAACTTACTGCAATAAGAATTATTGATAAATTTGAGCAAATTTTTCCAACACGAGTCAAAAGCATTCGTGAAACAATTTTTGTAGATGGGGTTGTAATATTCATATCATTCATATCGACCTCACTAACAATATATTCTTATGATTATTTTACATAATTTTTTAAATAACTCAAAACAAATAACAAAAAAAAGTTATTTTTTTATAAAAAAAGTGTAAACGTATATCATTTACACTAGATTCTATTAAATTTATATTCAATATCAAGTCAAAATTTCATCATAAGTGAAGCCATCTTTAACAAGATAATAATGCATACCAAGTTTTTTTGCAGACAATAAATCGTGTTTAAAATTATTACCCACAACCAAAACTTGATTTGGTTTTAAGTTGTTCTCTTTCATTATTTTTTTATAAATTCTTGATTTATCCAAATTTTCTTTTCTTGAAATATTATTACTGATAATCCCATCAAACAACGAGCGATCAAACTCATTATAATCAACAGCTCTTTGCAAGTCTTTTTCTTTCCAATTTGAAACTATATAAATCTTTCCTAAATTTTTAAATTTTTGCAATTCTTTGTTGCTGACATGGTCTCCACGAATATAGTTTTCACTTGTCTCCATAAATTCCCTAAAAATTAAATAAGAATCATTGTTTCCTTCCATATCAAACAAAATTTCATTTAATTGACTTGTCAACCCCTCTCCATTTGGACCACACTTATATTTCTTTAAAAGTTTTGCTCTGTCTTTTTCTGTCATATAAGAAAAATGTTCGTTAAACCACTGCAAGTTCATAGCTCTGTGATTATCTTTTTTCATATTCCAAACCAAAGTATCACTAAAATTAAAAATTACAAGTTTTACTTGATTTGAAATTAAATTTGGATCTTTATTTATGTTGTTCAACCATTTTTTTCGTTTAAATATAATCAAATAAACAATAAGACTATAAATGCTAGGAACAAGCATCATAAAGTAAATTAATGGAATACTTCTTGGCAAAAAATCAACAATAAAACATTCAGCAACTTTTATAGCCGTTGCAAAAATTTCTATCACAACAAATATATTATGTAATAAAAAGTATAGTTTTCTGGCGTATAATCCATCAAGATTTCCATAAAAAATTTAGGAAACAACACAAGCAAGATCGTGGCAAACAAACTAAAAATTATGTTTATTTCAAATCCAATTTTTGCATATTTTCTGACTTTAAACTTGGATCCAATGTTTTGATTCATAAAAACAGAAATTCCATTGCTTATCCCAAATGCAATAATACTTGAAAACGCATACAAAGAAAGAAAAGCATTGAGATAAGTCAACTCCGAAACGCCCAAAAGATTTGCCAAAATGGAGATGACACTATATAAAAGAGCGACAATGATATATTTCAAAAGCAAAAATTTGCTTTCTTTAAGCGTTCCAGTGAAATATCTCAAAAAACCTTTAAAAGTTACCGAATTTTGTTCCATCTTTTTTATTATACAAAAATATTTTGATTTTTACAAAAAATAATTGATAGTTTAATCAGTTATTAGTCAGTTGTTTCTCAATCCAAGCCATAATCAGCCCTACAACAAAATCAATCTGCTTATCACTTAAAGCAACCCCTTTTGAAATTTTATACCATTTAAACAAACATCCTCGACAACAAGTTGCAGTAGCGTGTTGAGCAATAAAAACAGGATGCCCACGCATTGGTGTCTGCTTCCCATCATTTTCTATATAAGCAGGAGCCAGTCTTTTTGATATAAAATCATAAGCGTGTTGTTTTATTGTTTGCAAACCTTTTTCATTTATGTAATTTTTTCCTTTATCTTTCAATCTAAAACTTGCACGAAACTTGGATTGTGACAATCTGTTTAAATAAAAATCATAATCATTCATACTCAAATTATAGCACTATTTTCAATTTTCTCAATAAAAAAGAGATAAGATTTCAAGTCTTATCTCTTTAAAATTAAACATTATTTATTTTTTTTACTGTAAGTGTTGCATCTCCATTCTCTAAAACAGTAATTGTTGCTCCACCTGGTGCAGTAGTAGTAGTTATTGCCAAATCAATTTGGTCATTTGCAGATAATGTCACAATAACAGAACATGATGCATCAACAGCAAAAGTGCCTCCAGTAGCAGTTTCCAATGCTGTCTGTTCAACTGTGCTTTCAGTTATTGGTGTAGTGTTTTGACGAGCTGTAATGTTGAATGTCAACTCTTCAGTAGAAGTTAAACCAACATGATAATTTATTTCATAATCACCAGCTTGTTGAACAGTTATTTGATTGCTTGATGTTGTGGTGTTAAGCAAAGGCATTTCTGTATTAAGTTCAAGTTGAGTATAATTATTTTCTGAAGCTATAGTAGGAGTTTGACTTGCATTATTGTAAAGTCCACCATAAGCATTTAAACCGATTGCAGAAGCACCTGTAGCACCAGTTGGACCGGTTGCTCCCGTAGCACCTGTGGCACCTGTATCACCTTGCAAACCTTGTATGCCTGTGTCTCCTGTTGGCCCTGTTGGACCCGTTGGGCCGGTTGGACCAGTAGCTCCTGTATCACCCGTAGGACCTGTAGGACCTGTGTCGCCTGTTGCTCCTGTAGCACCTGTATCCCCTGTTGGTCCAGTTGCTCCTGTAGGACCGGTTGGACCGATGTCTCCTTGAAGTCCTTGCGCCCCAGTATCACCTGTTGGACCTGTGGCCCCTATCGCTCCTGTATCGCCCGTTGCTCCTGTCGCTCCTGTCGCTCCTGTCGCACCTGTTGGACCTGTTGGACCCGTAGGACCTGTTGGGCCATCTGTACCAGTTGGGCCAGTTGGTCCGGTAGCACCAGTTGCTCCTGTCGCGCCTCTAGGTATAGAGAAACTCAAAAAAGTTGTATCCCCTTGATATGATGTTGAAACAGCAGCATCAGTGCCAGGATTAGTTGTAGTTGTTGTTCCAACAGCAACTGTTCCGCCACCAGCAGGACCAGTTGCCCCTGTTTCTCCAGTAGCTCCTGTTGGTCCTGTAGGTCCAGTTGCACCCGTAGCTCCTGTTGCTCCTGTAGGACCGGTTGGACCTGTTGTGCCATCTGCACCAGTTGGTCCGGTAGGACCGGTAGCACCTGTTCTTCCAATAGGTCCGGCAGGGCCAGTAGGGCCAGTGTATCTAAATATAACATTACATCTATTGTTAAGTGGATTTCTTCCTCCACAGAATAAGTTGTTATCTGGCATTTAATTTCCTCCTTAAAGTATGTTCATAATCAATATATAAAAATTTTTACACAAATGTTAATGTGAAAATATGAACATTATCGACAACACATACATAAATAGAAATGACAAAGGAGGGATAATGAAAAGTTTTTCAAATATAATGGATATGTCAACCAACAAACTTTCTCTTGCACAAAACACAAGAGCTGATATTGTAGGAGAATTGGAAGCAATTATACAATATGAAAATCATATTGCAAGTTCAAATGACTCAGTAGTAAATCAAACATTAAGAGATATTGTTACAGAAGAAAGGGTCCATGTAGGGCAATTGTTTGGTTTGTTGTTTTATTTAGATCCAGATAGTCAAAAATATTTCGAACAAGGATTGAACGAATTTTTCAGCACAGTTCCAAAAAATAACTAAAAATAAGAATCGATTACAAATAAAAAAAAGACTAGAAATTTCTAGTCTTTTTTGTTTTCAGTTTTAACTGTTTTTTCAGCATTTTTAGAAGCTTTTTCTTTTTCGTTTGCTTCTTTTTCTTCTTTAGGAACAATTCTCTTTAAATCAATTCTTCCTTTTTCGTCAACTTTAATGACTTCAACTTCAACACTGTCGCCAATCTTGACAACATCTTCAACTTTTTCAACTCTCTTGTTTGAAAGTTTAGAAATGTGAATCATTCCTTCTTTTCCACCGCCCAAATCAACAAAAGCACCAAAGTTCATAATTCTTACAACTTTTCCGTCATAAACATCACCTACTTCAACATCTTCAGTGATTGAAAGAATAATTTTCTTTGCCTTTTCATTCATTTCGCTGTCAACAGAAGCAATAAACACTGTTCCATCATCTTCAATATCAATCTTAACACCAGTTTCATCAATAATCTTGTTGATTGTCTTTCCACCAGAACCAATAACATCTTTGATTTTGTCTGGATCAATTGTAAAGGTAATAATTTTAGGAGCATATTTAGAAATTTCAGTTCTTGGCTTGTCGATGCAAGCGAGCATCTTTTCCATAATTTGCATTCTTCCGATTTTGGCTCTTTCCAAAGCTTCTGTCAAAATAGCTTTGTCAATGCCTTTAATCTTGATATCCATTTGGATAGCGGTAATACCTTTAGAAGTTCCTGTAACTTTAAAGTCCATATCGCCCAAGAAATCTTCCAAGCCTTGAATATCAGAGAGTACAGCAACTTTTCTGCTGTTTTCATCTTTGATAAGTCCCATAGCAATACCTGAAACTGGAGCAGAAATTGGGACACCTCCGTCCATAAGAGCAAGAGTAGAACCACAAGTTGAAGCCATTGAAGAAGATCCATTTGAAGAGAGAACTTCACTTACGATTCTAAGTGCATAAGGGAAAACATCTTCCTTAGGAACAACAGGTTCCAAAGCTCTTTCAGCCAAAGCACCATGACCAATTTCACGACGACCAGTGCTTTTTATCATTTTAGCTTCACCAGTAGCATATGGTGGCATATTGTAGTGATGAACATAACGATTTACTTCTTCGTCATCAAGTCCTTCAAGTTTTTGAACGTCACTAACAGTTCCCAAAGTCAAGCAAGACAAAACTTGAGTTTCTCCTCTTGTAAAGACAGCAGAGCCATGAACTCTTGGAAGCACTCCAACTTCGCACCAAATAGGACGAATTTCTTCCAATTTTCTTCCGTCTGGACGAACGCCCTTTTCCAAAATATGAGCTCTAACTTTTTCTTTCTTAATCTTGTAAAGAACATCGTTGATTTCTCTTTCTTTTTCTGGGAAGATTTCTGCAAAATGAGCCAAAATGTCAGCTTTTGCTTCTTCTTCACGAGCTTCTCTTTCACTTCTTACAAATGTGTCCAAAACATAGTCATATTTTTCGTCAGCATATTCTCTAACAGCTTTTTCAATATCTTCTGGAATTGTGTAATAAGAAACTTTTGGATTAACAGGCTTTCCAATTTCAGCCTTAATTTTCTTTAATTCGTGAACAATTTTTTTGATTTCTTCGTGAGCAAACATAATTGCGTCAAGCATAACGCTTTCAGAAATTTCATTTGCCCCTGCTTCAACCATCAAAACAGCTTCTTCAGTTCCACTTACAGTCAAAGCCAAATCACTTTTTTCTCTTTGTTCTTGATTTGGATTGATGATAAATTGTCCATCAACTAATCCAACTTGAACAGAACCTGTAGGTCCAAGGAAAGGAATATCAGAAATTGCAAGTGCAAAAGAAGAACCAAGCATAGCAAGAGGTTCTGGACTTACATCTGGATCTATAGAAAGTGCAGTTGCGACAACAACTACATCATTGAAAAATCCTTTTGGGAAAAGAGGTCTCAAAGGTCTGTCAATAAGTCTAGAAACCAAAATAGCCTTATCACTTGGACGACCTTCTCTCTTTTTAAATCCACCAGGGATCTTTCCAATTGAATACATTTTTTCTTGATATTCAACAGAAAGAGGGAAGAAGTCAATACCAGGTTTTGGTTCTTCGCTCATAGTGACATTTACCATAACAACTGTGTCGCCACTACGAACAACGCAAGAACCGTTTGATTGCCCACACCATTTGCCTGTTTCAAAAGAAACATCTTTGCCGGCAACATTTATAACATACTTTTTATAATCCATAACACACTCCAAATAAATTTACAAAATGAAAAAGAGGGAAGCAAAAAAACACCTCCCCCAAAAACTATTTAATCTCTCTAATGTTAAGTTCTTTAACAAGTTTTCTGTAAGCTTCAATGTCTCTATCCTTAAGATATTGCAAGAAACCTTTACGCTTTCCGACCATCATCAAAAGACCTCTTCTTGAGTGATTGTCATTTTTGTTGGTCTTCAAGTGTTCTGTCAAATGGTTAATTCTTTCAGTTAAGAGAGCGATTTGAACTTGAACAGAACCAGTATCATTTTCAGATTGCTTAAATTGAGAAATGATTTCACTTTTTCTTTGTTTATCCATAATTTCCTCCATAAAAATTTTTAAACCGCTTAAACAGAGAAACAGGTTGAAGGTATCCTAGAACCTATGTTTAAGTTTAATCGACAGAGCAAGTATAACATAGCCAGCCAAAAAAGTAAAGGATTTTAGCAAAGAAATATGATTATGTTTAAATTCTGCTACCTGTACCCATTGTCATAGATAAACGCACACCTTTCACGCTATCAAGCCAACAAGAATTTAAAACTCCATTCTCTCCAACAACTTGTCCATTGCCAAGATTTGTACCTAAGTTTCTCGTCCAATATTCTACCTTGTCATCTGTTCCACATCCAAGCAAGAAACATACCATGTCACTCGCTTTTGCTGAATAATCTGTCAAGTAGTCGTCTATTTCTTCTTTTGATGCTACTCTTACACCATCTTCAATTTGTGACACTTCAACAACTTTATCTTGTTGTCCAGCACTTCCAAACTTATAATATTTGTATCCTGTAGCACTTTGTTTGTTTGAAACATTGACAGAGTAATTTGTTGTTGTTTGTGCTTGATTCAATTTTTTGATGTTGCTGTACATATCACTGCTTGTAAATGCCCAACCTTCTTTAACATCATCACTCTCTACAGCTCCAACCATCAGCACTCTATCACTCACAACTGTAAAGTTTGTCTTATATGTCCCGTATGTGCTCCAGCCACTTGGATATGAAGTACTTGACACTCCATAGTCACTTACTCTCCATCTGATTGGTTCTACTTCAAACCAATACCATTGACCTTGTGTAAATGTATAACTTGTTCCATCGCTCATCTTCAATGTTTGTGTTGTCCCAGCTTGCAATTTTGCATATCTCTTGCTGTTGTATGTATAGACTCCTATTGTCACATTTGAACTTCCATTGTTGTATGTTATCGTTCCACTGACTGCTGGACTTGCACCATTCAATGTGTTATTCATGCTTGTTCCAACATAACTCTGTGGATATTCTCCCTCTTCAAAATACCAATACTTTTCTGTACTATCATATTTCAATTGATTTGTCGACAAAACTTTAAAGTACACATAAAGTGTATATGACCCATTCTGTGTCGTTGGTGTAAAGGTTGTACCTGCAGTTGCAGAATTTGGAGCTGTTGTTCCAGTTGACGCACCAACAAATACATATCCACTGTTTGCTTTTGGAGTTAATGTGACAGTTTGATCTATCAATACATTTGTTGCAACGGTCGTTATAGAAGAACTTGTCACATTTGTGCCTGTAGATTGTGTTGGAGAATTATTATTGTCATAATAATATTTTACCGAAACACTTCCACCCGTCGCTGAATTTGTGTAATTTACCCCATCTGTCGATGTCCTAATTTGGACCTTGATTGTTGATGTCTTTGGTGTCCAATCTGCATACAATGTGTCACTTGCATTCGTGGAATAACTTCCTCCTGATGCATAGTGTGTCCCTGTTCCAGTCGTATTCGTATTCCAGCCATTTGCTGTGTAACTCGTCTTTGTCAAATTGTTTGTCCCGAGCGTTACACTCGTTCCAAATCTCTTGTATGTCGTTGACGGCAATGTTCCAGTCCCGCCGTTTTTATCATATGTTATTGTATATCGTTGATATATGTATATACTTATCTGTTTGTTCGATGTCGGTGTCCAATAGTATGTATATGAATCATTTGAAGTTGTGTATAGTTTGGTATATGTGCTTGTTGTTGGCATGCCTCCTATTCTCATATAATAGTCATAATTTGCATCATTTGTTAGCGATATTGTTACACTTACTGAACTTGTTGAGTATGTGCAATCTACATACCCCTTATCAGAGCCCGATGGATATGCAACTGTACTATTTCTCACCGTCCCTCTTGATGAAGATATTGTGAAATCTGTATAGTTTGTCTGTCCTCTGCCTGCGTAATATAAAGTGAGTGTGTATGTCTCTATCTCCCATTTCGCATATAATGTGTGATGTCGGGCTGTTGAAACTGTTGAAGAAGATGTGACCTTGCTTGTCAAGCCACTATTTTTATACCAGCCAATGAAGTTATAGCCTGTTTTTGTTGGTGTAGGCAATGTACTATAAGTGGAGTTATATGTAACAGATTTTCCATACATTCTGAATTGCAAACTATCATTATATGATGAATTTGAACTATCTTTTCTATATTTTATATAAATATAATGTGTCCCAGAACTCGTTATATTATACGACACTGTTTGCTCACTAGATGAACTTGACCCCTTGAAACTCCGGTATACATTGCTTGTGTCTTCCGTGTATGATGACGATAGTTTCGTATTTAAATTGCTAAATATTCCAAAATCATAATTCGATTCTGCATAATTGATAACATAAAATGTTACTGTCGTTCCTGCATTTGCTGTGAAATTTACTCTACATAATGAATAGGAATTGTTAACTCCATTGTTTGAACTTTCATAATATCCATCACTATTTAAACTAAATGAATAGCCACTTATTTTTGTCACACTGTCTAGTGATGGAGAATTTGAAATTCTTCCACCATTGGCATTATATGAAACTCCGTATGTATTTGCTGTCCAATTCGCATACCATTCATCATCTGAATATACCCAAGAATCGTCAAAAGCATGCCCTGGATTATATATGGTTCCACCTGGTGAACTTCTACTCCAACCAGAAAAAGTATAGCCCGTTCTTGTTGGTTTGGTTGATGGCATGGTATATCCTATCCCTGCCAATGCAGTGAAGGATGATGGGCCTCCAGTCCCACCATTATTATTAAAAGAAATGCTGTAATCTTTTCTAAACAACAAATAAAAATTACCCTTAAGCCATGTGCTGCATCCACTTGTAGCTGTATTTTGATTTGTTGTTATTTTTTCAACATCATTGCTTCTATAGATAAAATATCTTCCATTACTTTGAGATGTTCTTCCGTTAGAATTCTCAGTTCCTTTTTGAATTCCACAAAATGTTCCTTCATAGTCATTATAATAGCAATCCAAAATTATAAGTCTTCTATATGCAAAAATATTCCAATAATCATAATGCATATATTTGGCACCAAATGTACTATTATTATCAGTTGTCAAGCTTCTTCCACTTGCTTTATATTGAGATCTATTTCCTGTTAAATTACCTAATTTATAATTTTCATCAGCCCACTGCATACCAAAATATCCATGCTTACCAGCCTCATCTTCATTATCACTTGCTTGTGCAAGCGTATAAGAACTATCATTACCACCAGTTCTCCACATAACTCTAATAGTCCAGTCAAATTCTGATGTAGCATCTTGTCCTAAATTGTCATCTTTGCCATCATCAGGATCATTTTCCCCATTGTTTTCTTCCGAAGTTGAATCATTTCCAGTATATAAATCCGTGTTACAGCATGCCAAATACACTCCACCACCTAAGAGTGAAAAACTACATAACATTATAAAAACTATTGCCAATAATTTTTTCATATAATTATTATAACAAATTAAAAATATTTTACAAAATGATTTTTAAAATTCAATAATATAATCTAAGAAAAAAATTTGATTTTTTTATCAATCATCTCATCAATTCTTGAGATGTAATCGTTGATAAATTTACAGTTTGGTTGACGCTCAATTCTGTTTTCCAAATTATATACTCTCTTTGAAATTGCACCTGCACCAATTGCAACAACAGAAGAAGTGTCTTCCATACTGTCAATGTTGAAAATGCAAACATTGTCATCTCTATAATAACCCACATTTTCCAGTCCGGCAATTTGATGTTTTTGTCTGTAAAGATAATATGGTTTATATCCATTTTCAATCAAAGTCTTTTCAGCATATTCTACCATTTTTGGCACATCATCTTTAAACTTAATCTCTTCTCCGCGAATTTGAGAAGCATTCTTGACAGAAAGAGTGTGGACAGTGATGTTTTGTGGATATAATTCCAAAAGAGTGTTTATTGTTCTCTTGAAAATGCCAAATCTCTCTCCAGTAAGCCCAGCAATGATATCCATATTGACAACAAAATCATATTCCATAGCCAGCATATATGCATCCAAAACTTGTTTGTTTGTTGTTTTTCTTCCAATTCTTTTCAAGGTTGCTTCGCAAAATGTTTGAGGATTGATAGAAATTCTTGAAACATTATATTTTTTCAAGACTTCCAATTTCTCTCTAGTAATTGTGTCTGCACGCCCACATTCAACAGTAAATTCTGTAACAGGATAACTTATTTGAGAAAGCAGTCTGTCCAACTGTTCTGCTGTCAAAACAGTAGGCGTTCCTCCCCCAATGTAAACAGTTCTGACAATGTATGACTGATCGGCAATAACTTTTTTTACCGCTTCCAATTCTTTCAAAACACAATCAAGATATGTATCCACTTTGTCTGCAACAGTGCAAAGTTCGTTTGAAATGAACGAACAATAATTGCATCTCGTAGGACAAATAGGGATATTTATAAACAAATCAATCAATTTATCATTTTTGATAATACATTTTTGATTTTTCAATATTTGCACAACCAGTTTCGCTTTTTCAATGCTAACATGATAATCTCTTACCAAAACTTCAGAAATAAGGTGAGGTTTTATTTCTCCTCTTTCAACCATATCTCTTGCAAATTTTGTAGGTCTTACCCCTGTAAGAGATCCCCAAGGCAAAGTCTTTTTTGAAACATAACTTACAACTTCATATAAGTGATTTTTGCAATATCTTTTCAACAGACTTTTTCTCAACAATTCTGATGCATTTTCATCAATAGAAAAGTTTTTTACATAAGTTTTTGTGTTATCACCTGCACCAATATAGATTGTGCTGACATAATTGTTGTTTTCTTGTTTCAAATTGTGCTCAACAGAAAAAGGACAATCTTCTTCATCGTAAAAAAGATTTATCAAATCTTGCATATCCTTTTCCAAATCAATATTGTTGCACAAAATTTTCATTACGCACTCCTAAATACTTTTCTAACATCTTTAATAGATTCAAAACTCTTAATAATATTGTCAATTTCTGTTTTGTTGTTGATTTGAACAACAATTTCAAAAACAAGTTCTCCTTTAATTTCTCTATAACCAAATCCTTTAAGTTTGTTTTTCAAGTCTCTTGCAGCATTGTTCAAAGAATTGATTACTGCATTTGTATTGTCGGCATAAACTTTTATAACTGCCGTAAAATCAGAAACAAGACTGTCTTGCCATTCTGCCTTAATCAAACGCTCTGGTTCAAGATATTTCAAGTTTGGACAATTTTTTCTGTGAATTGTCACGCCTCTTCCTCTTGAAATATAACCAATGATTTCATCTCCAGTGACTGGAGTGCAACAGCCTGCATATCTTATCAAAAGTCCGCTGTCTCCATCAATCAAAATACCATCTTTGTTTCTCTTGACAGTAATGACATTCTCTTTAAGATCCAAAGTCTTTTCTTTGTTGTAAAGATTTATCAATCTTCCTACAACGCTGTTTACAGACAAACTTCCAGCACCGATTTCTGCATACAGACCATCAAGACTTTCAATCATCATACTCTTTGCGATTTCAAGCAGATATTCTTCCTTCATAATTTTTGTTATGTTGAGATTTCTTGTCTTAACAGCCTGCTCCAAAATTGCTTTTCCGATTCTAATATTTTCGTCTTTAAGTTCGCTCTTGAAAAATGCTTTGATCTTTGATCTAGCACTAGAAGTCTTAACATGCAAAAGCCAATCTCTTGAAGGTCCTTTGCTGTTTTGATTTGTCAAAATCTCAACAACATCACCATTTGACAAAACTGTTGAAATAGGAACAATCTTCCCGTTTATCTTTGCTCCAACACAAGTGTTTCCAACTTCTGAGTGAATGGCATAAGCAAAGTCAATAACAGTTGCTCCCAAAGGAAATTCCAAAACTTTGCCTTTTGGTGTCTGAACAACGATTGCTTCTCCGTACAATTCAACTTTCAAAGTTTCAATAAATTCTTCAGATGACAATTCGTTGGCATTTTCCAAAATTTGTCTAAACCAAGTCATCTTCTGGTCAAATTTGTTTTGACCTCTTCTTTCTTTATAAATCCAGTGAGCAGCAATTCCGTATTCAGAATTTTTGTGCATCTCAAAAGTTCTTATTTGAATTTCCAAAGGACGATTGTTGTCAGCAACAATAGTTGTATGCAAACTTTGATAACCATTTGGCTTAGGGTTTGCAATATAATCTTTCACCCTTCCCTGAATTGGCTTGTAAATAGCGTGAATTTTTCCAAGCACAGCATAACAATCTTCAACTGTTGGCACAAGGACTCTCATTGCCACCAAATCATAGACCTTACCAAGAGTGATGTTTTTCTTGACTAATTTTTTATATACAGAGTAAAAGTGTTTTTGCCTTGATTGAATTTCGCCCTTGATTTCAAGTTCGTCCAAAATCTGTTCCAATTTTTTTCGAGTGATTGCAATTTGTTTTTGATTGTCCTCTGTTTTCATTAAAGCATTGTTTTTCAATTCTTGATAAGCTTTTGGCTCCAAAAGTTCAAAACAATAATCCTCAAAAGCTGACTTAAACATAGAAAGACCAAGCCTTTCTGCAAGAGGTGCAAAAATATCACTTACCATTTGAACAAAGCCCTTGTCTTCATCAGACATAGGATTTTTTATAAGTTTCAAGTCGTATAAAATTGTAGCGAATTTGACAATAACCACCCTAACATCTTGGCAGATGGCGACAAACATTCTTCTGATATCATCAGCTTCACCATTTTTAGAAAAAACTCTTACATCTCTCAAAATTTTGAATGTTTCATACAAGTGATGTTGATTTTTTGTAAGTGCTTTTTCGTATTCGTTAGCCCATTCTTCATCAATTTTAAAGCGTTGAAAAAGGATGTAAGCAACAAGCACTTCTTCCTGAATATGATACTCGATCATAGTGTCCACAACGATATTGAGTCGCTGTAAATTCATTTCTTCGGAAAGGCATTCTTCAACAAATTTCTTTTCTTTTTCATTCAAATTAAAATCTTTGTAAATTTTTTCTAATAATTTTTCTTTCATTTTTTCTCCAAAGAGTTTTTCAACAATAAAAGTTTATTATAAAGCGAAGACTCTGTCAAGGCTTTTTTGATGTTTTTGTTTTGCGAAATATACATAAAAGTATCACATTCGGTTTTGATCAGTCCCAGTTCTTCAAAAACCAAGTACGCAACATAAAATGTATCAAATCCAACTTTCCCAATCATTTTATTTTGATAGATATCAAAAATAGAATAATATTTCAAATAATTTCTTGCAACAAGAGCTTTAAAAATTTTCCCAAAAGTTTCTCTAGAAAGGTCGAGATAAGAAAATCTTTGCTTGTCAAATTCTTTTTCCAAAGGAAGACAAATTTCTGCCTTTGAAACTTCATTTAGTTCAGCAACAAATCCTTCATCAATCACAGGAGAAAGGAAAACAATCTTATTGAAATTCTTTGCCCAATTCACGCCTTTTGGAGAAAGCAAAACACTGTTGTATCCTATACAATTTTCATCACAAATTCCCACATGATAAATGTTGTCTTTTGAATATTCTTTCAAAAAGTTGACAAAATCATAAGCAGAATACGCCACAAAGGCAGTCCCAAAAACACCGCTTTGTGTGCTTGCAACAAAATTCAAAAGTTCGGACTGAGGATAATAAGAAAATTTTGAAGGTCGATTGTCTTTATACAAAAGTTGTTGATATTGCATTGGATATGTGAACATATGAGCATTTGCAGAAATAAAGCTTCCAGCATCAAAATCACTCACAACACCATTTCTGCCTCCACCTTGAAATTCAAATATAAAAGATTTATATCTAGAAAAGTTTAGTGGAACATATTTTTTTATAAAGTTGAAATAAACAAGTTGCAATGATCCAATCTTGATATCACAATGTGCAGGAGAATATTTTCTTGGAACAATCTCAATGTTATCAGCAGTGATTTTAAACTTTGGTCTAGCATTTCCACAACCAAAAGGCTCCAACAAATTGAGTTCTTCCAAAAATCTGTCTGTTATGTCCTCGTTTTTAAGTTCCAAATCATAATATTTGATAGGAATAAAAACTTTATCACTCACTTTTTCAAAAACAAAAGCATTTACACGATTGCAAAAACTTTCATAATTTGCTCTTTTAAGAGTCAACCCTGCGGCCATTGTGTGGCCACCAAAAGTATCCAAAATGTCTTGCAAAGAAGACAACAATTCATGAATGTTTATGTCATCAATGCTTCTTCCAGAGCCGTGCAATGTATCCCCAACTTGCGAGAACAAAAACACTGGTCTATTGTATTCTTCCACAAGTCTAGCACAAGCAATTCCCAAAACACCTTGATCCCATTTTTTTGAAGCCAAACAAATGACTCTTGTTTTTGAAAGGTCCATTTTTTCAATAGCCTTTTCACAATCTTCCATAATTTTAGCACTCAATTCTTGTCTTTTGGTGTTGTGATTTTTTATCTTGTCAAGATATTTTCTTACAGTGACAGGATCTTCACTCATATAAATTGCCAAGCTGTCCCCAGCATCACCCATTCTTCCAGAAGAGTTGATTTTTGGAGCAATTTTGAAAGCAATTTCTGTTGAAGAAGGATTTGAAATTGAAACCTTGTTTTCTTTCAAAAGCATTCTCAAACCAAGAGGCAACTTGTCAAAACATCTAAGTCCTCTCTTGACAATGTTTCTGTTTTCACCGGTAAGAGAAACAATGTCAGCAATGGTTGCAATAGCAGCAATAGGCAAAAATTCTTCAGCCTTTTTCTGTCCCAAAAGCGCTTCACTTATTTTGTAAGCAAGCCCAGTGCCACAGAGTTCTCTAAATGGATATTCTTGACCTTCGATTTTTGCATTCAAAACAATTGTGTCAGGCAAAATTTCTGGTATCTCATGGTGATCTGTGACTATTATCTCAATGCCTTTTTCTTTTGCATATTCAACTTCTTTATAGCAAGAAATACCACAGTCAACTGTGATTATCAAATCAGGTGCAAATTGTTTTTCAATCTTATCTATACAATCGCATGTCAAACCATAACCGTCAACATAACGGTTAGGCAGATAAAAATCAGCATCAATACCAATTTTTTTGAGCGTCTTAAGCATAATGGCAGTTGCACTAACGCCATCAACATCATAATCGCCAAAAATAAGGACTCTGTCGCCCATTTGTTTTGCCAAATGTATTCGGTCACATAACTTTTTCATATTTCCAATAAGGAAAGGATTTAAAAGTTGTCCTACGGATAAATATTCCGAAATTTCTTCTCTACTTGAATATCCTCTTGATAAAATCAAATACATTGTTGAAGGCAAAACATTAAATTCTTTTGCATACTCATTTACGAGATCTGCATTCTTGTTAAAAAATTTTTTAAATATCATGTTTTCAAACCTTAAACAAATCTTATGACAATATTATAATATATTTAAAAAAAATAACCAAACAATACAGAAAAAAAATAAAAAAGAGCGAAAAATAATTCGCTCTAAAAATCCTAAATAAGAAATTTTTACTCAATAGTTTTTACATCTTTTTCTGTTGAATGTTCAATTATTCTTCTTTCATAATTGAAGATTTTGTCCTTAAATTCTGCATAAGATTGCAAACTTGATTTGATGTTTTGTTCAAAAATTTCTTCCTCGCATGCACCTTTTTCGGCAGAAATCCCACTTTCTTTGATAAGTTCTTGTTTTCTTTCCACCATTTCTTTCATAAATGGATATTGACTTGTTATAATTTTTGATAGTCTTGCACAACTACGCCCATCCATATAATCAATATCATACATCTTAAACAAAGCTTTTGTAGTTATACCCATTCTTATAGACTTGATCAAAGCGCTTCTATAATCTTCTTCTGACAAATCTTTCTTGTAAATTTTTCCACCTTGACCAGCAGCAATTTTGATCATCTTGCTCATTGTTGTTTCAATTTCTTTCACTGGTGAAGGATATATTTTGAAATTGTTGTCAATGTTATCCAACCCCAAAATAACCAACACATCATAAGACGAAATGTTATCTCCATAATTTGTGGAAATATACTTTCTAAGATAACTTATCTTTCCATACAATTCTGGATTTACTCTTGAAACACCTTCAAGCGTTTTGCCTGTTTTGACATATTCCAAAATTTCATCTTTAACATGAGCAAAATAATCTACACTCAAACATACTTCTTTCAATTTTTCTTCGCAGATAAGTTCAACAACAACAGCAATAGGCACATCAAGAGAAATTGCAGCATCGTTGACAAAAGCTTTCATTTTTTTGTCCGCTTTATAACTGTCAACAAAACCTTTTTCATCTCTAAAAGAAGACAAATTTTTCAAATAACTATATCTATAAAACAAATCAGAATATTCTCTGTATCCAAGACTTTTCATAATGTCTTCATAAGAAGATCTGAAACCATTTTTGTTTGCCAAATGATCGCAATAAATATAAAGTTTAGAATAAAATGGCAAAGTATTTCTGACAACATGAAAACTTCCACCTTCTGCCAAATATTTGTTTACAGCATCAATCAAATCCTGTTTAACATTCACAGAGTATTTTCTTTTTCTGTCAAATCCGGCAGCGGCAAATTTTTCTTCTATGGTTAAAGACTTACCGTCTTTATCCTTTATGTCTGTACCCCAAATGTATTTGTACTCTGGGTCATTTTTCCCCATCATATCAACAGAATTTCCTGTTCTTTCAACATATTCAATAATTTTCTGCTTAATTTTTTCAATAACATTTTTTGTTCTTTTTTCTTCTCTTGGATAGCCCATAGCCTCAAATTTTTCTTTAAGAGTCATTTCGTGTCCATCGTCAGTCAAAATTCTTGAATCGTTGATGTATCTCATAATAGGACTTTTGATTGTCAATTCGTCCAAAGAATGTCCCTCATCCAAAAATTCTTTAAGCATTCTGGCCCCTTTGATAATTGGATTTTCAAATTTGGGTTTTCTATCATGTCCAAGAAGCTTAAATCTCTCATTAAGTTTGACAGCATAGCCATTTTTATCAACCCAATGCAAACGGCGAACAAACTGATAAGGCTTGTCATCTTTTTTCAATTCATTGACATCTTTTTTAGATTCCTTAAGCAATTTATCAAATTTTTCTTTAACGATTTCGATATCCATAATCAACCTCGTCTGGAATTATATCACACGAAAAATCATAATTCAATATCACAAAACAAAAAAAATGTAAAAAATGCTTGTAAAAAAAATATATTTGTGTTAAAATATGCTCGTTACCTAAAAAGGATGTGCCGAAGTGGCGGAATGGCAGACGCACGGGACTCAAAATCCCGCGAGGGCAACTTCATGTGGGTTCGACTCCCACCTTCGGCACCAGTAAAAAGTGATATGGAAACATATCATTTTTTTATTTTAATTATAATAACAAACACATAAAAATGATTGTTATAATTGATTCTTTTTCAAAATCGGATATTGATTTGGCTATTTTATTGTTATATAATATATGTGAATTTTAAAAGGAAATTTATGAAAATCAAGTATTATGACAATAAAGACTCAATGATTGTTGATTTGACTGATTGCAAACCAACATCTTTATTTTTAGCGAAAAAATCAAATGTAAAAAACATTGTTATTAAAATAAACTCAGACTTTTTTGAATATTTCAGTAAACAAAAGAATCAAGAATACTTCAGTCATTGGCTAAAAAATATGAATATATCTTATAAAGATGTTCAATATATTTATCTTGCAAAAACCAAAGATATTATTTCTGATGATGATATTACATCCTATTATGATGATTTATCCAGAATAAAAAACACTATTTCAAAACAATTTCAAAACAAAAATATTAAAATATTGGATTTTTCAAATGGGGAATATTTACTCAACTCTTCAAAAATAAGTTTTGACATAAACAATATTCACAAATATAACATTATAGTTGATGGAGATGATGCAAACATTGTAAAATCAAAAATCAAACAAATCGCAGATTTAATTAGATCCAAAACACAAAGTCCATTTGAACAACATCTTTTGACTCTTCATTACCTAACACAATACAAATATCGTTTAGAAAACAATAATATGCCACTATCATTAAGTCGTCAGTTGGCAACTATCATAAAATCAAACGCCCAATATATTTGTTGCGTAGGATATGCAAGATTATACACAGAGATTATGCGAGAACTAGGTATAGACGCCCAAACAAACAATGTGCCCGAACATCTACGCGCAAGAGTGTATTTGAAAGATCCTAAATACAACATAAATGGAATTTATTTGGTCGATCCAACCTTTTTGTGCAAGACATCAAACAATAACAATCACTTTTTCTATTATAATTATTACTCAAATGTTTCAATAGGAAAAATGATCGCTGACAAAATAGCACATTCATCAAAGTCAAAGTTGATTGAAGAAAATTATTTGTCTAAATTAAATCAATATTACACTGTAGTTAATGAGGCGTTAAATCATAAATTTAAAAACAGACAAGATTTTTTAACATATTTAGAGTCATTAAGAATTAGATATCCAAAGAATTTCTACATAAAAGATTTATACAATATCGAATGTTTAAATGCACGCAAATATGCAATTTCTTATGTAAATATGGAAGTTTCAAATTTGCTTGGTTTTAACCTAGACTGCAACATAATCGATTATCAATTAGATGACATCAACAAAAAAGATAAAAATCTTGCAAATGTTTTAGTTATCAAATTAAATTATTTTTTAAATAAATATACAACCAAGAAAATTACAAAAAATGATCTGTTAAAATTTTTTAATCGAAACCAATTTAAAACATCTGCTAATGATCTAAAAAATGAAATAGAATTTTATAAATCTCCAAAAGAAGACAGATTAAAATCTTTAAGCAACTTAAAAAAAGAGTTCTCTGAACGAGAAGACAACAATGCAAACAACGAAGTTTCTCAAAAAACATTTGATAAAGTTTTGCGTAAATCTCGCAGTGTTCCTAAATTTGTCAAAGAAGAACTAAAAGAAAGAATAAATCAAAGAATGAAAGATTCAATTCTGAAAAATCAAAAGACATATAAATATTTCCAAATTAAAGACATATTGAAAGAAGCGGAATTTTGTATTCTCAAACCAGACACATATTTGTATAAAGGCTTCAAAAAATATGAAGATAACAGCGAAACCAATTCCATAAATTCAAACATAGACAACGAACTTGGAGAAAAATACCTAACATATCACAATAGAAATTTTACCAATCTTTCTGACAAAGAATATTTTGAGATTGAAAAGAATACTCCTGACATTGATGAAAACACAATGGCAAAAGCAATTGACACAATCAAAAAACTAGTTGATGAAAAGGATTACGATTTATTTAAACAAGCGCCAGCGCCAGAATTAAGTAAATAAATTTTAATAGTTTTATAAAAAAAGGATAGAACTTTATCTCTATCCTTTTATTTTTTTAATAAACTATTTGTTTTCTTTCTCTTTGTCAGATTTTTGTTTGTCTGTTCTTTGAGAAGGTCTTCTCATTGATTTTGCAAGGTTTATAATTGGATTCTCAACACCTTCTTTCATGAACATATCAGCAGTTGATGCAATATCTGCAGAGTTATCTATTTTATTTCTAGCATAAATTCTGCTATCTTCTTCACTAAGCCCATAAAAAGTGCCTATATTTTTCAAAGCATCATACAACATATCTTCATCAACAAGCGTTGACTTTTTCTTCTTTGATTTATAAGTTGAAACTATTTTAGCGGACTTATCATCAGATTCACACAATTTGATCATAAGTTTTCTATTTACTTCTTGATTATTAGTTATAAATTCTGTAACTAAATCTTCATTTGGCTCAGTTTTTTTTGCGATTTTCATCAAAAATCCATAAGTATCTTCCTTTGAAAAACCACAACTATACATTCCTAACAAAACATAATTCAAACAATCAATAGTTTCTTTTCTTGAATGATCAAAAATTAAAATATCTCTATACATTTCATTACACAATTTTTGTATTGCATGTGCAAGTTTAGGAGTGTCAGTATCAATATTTTTAAGCTTCAATTTGTCATCCCATAAATGATCACTTACAATATCATCAAAAGTCTCGAGATAAAATTCCTTGTTTTGTTTTAAATACTCCAATGCTTCATTTCTAATTTTTTTAATTTCATAATAATTTGAAATTTTGATGTCGTTATATTCATCATTATAAATAGATGTGACAATTTCATTGTCCCCAGTCACAAAAGTGAAGTGAGGGAAAAGTTTTTCAACATCAGAATACTTCATGCATGAGAAGACAAGAAAACTAGTTTTCCTTTTTTTAGAATAAGAGTCCCAACATGCATCTGCATAATAAACACCATTTATTTTGTATTTGTCATCTTTTATCACCACAACATTATTTGTGTGATAGTGCATTGTTCCATCTTCATCTTGCCACTTAATATTTTGTTTTGCACAAGGTATCCCTAATCTGTTGCATACCTCTTTCAATATACTTGCAAATCCAACACAAACAATTTTGTCTCCTGTCAAAACAGGAATCAAATCTCTGCAGTCGTATTTCCCGCCTTCTTTGTATTCAAATTCTGCCACATATTGATATGCACACAAATATTTTTCAAAAGGAGAAAGTTCCGTTCCGTCTGGTTTAACACTGTTTATCTTTTTAACCCATTTGTTTATTTTTCTGCTTGCCTCAAGAGCTTTTTCAACACTATATCCATTGTTAAACTCAATATTTTTGTTGAAATCTTTTCTTAAAGAATTAACATTTTCAACCAAAACTTTTGTTTCCTCTTCATCAAAAAGTTCAATATTATTGTCGCTATGATTTACATAAATGACATCATTAGGCACATTTTTGCAAATATAATCTAAGAGCTCTTTATTAAGAACAATTTGTTTAGATATTTCAATTCTATAATTTTTTAAGTTTTTGTTTTTGTAAACTCTAAGATGAGCTTCGATGTTTTCAAGATCGTCATCAAACAATTTTATACTTGACATATCAACCCCCCATATAGAAATATGATAACACAAAACAAAAAGAATTTCAATATAGAAAAAACTGCAAAAATGCAGTTTTTCTTAAAATTTCTCTATAATCAATTGCTTTACTTTTGCAGAATTTGCTTTGCCACCTGTGTTTTTCATTACATAACCAATAATGAACCCCATAACTTTTTCAGGAGATTTTTTGTAATCTTCAACCACTTTTTGATTTTCTGATTTCAATTTTTGCAAAATAGAAACAATTTGCTCATCAGAGATAGACGCAAGCAAGTTCAATTCTTTCGCCAAAACCATAGGTTCTTTTCCAGTTTCAATAACTTTATCAAGCAGTTGAAGACCAACAGTTTTATTGATAATTTTGTCTTCTACCATTTTGATAATTTCTGCCAAGCTTTTTTCATCTATAGGGAAAACCACCTCTTCTTGCTCTTTCACAAGTTTAAGTAAGTCAACCATAATCCAGTTGCTTATTTTCTTTGGGCAATCAAAGAAAGAAACACACTTTTCAAAATAGTCAGAAATATATTTTGTAGAAGTCAAAATCTGTGCATCATATTCAGGAAGTCCAAATTTTTCAACATACATTTTTCTTCTTTCAGAAGGCAGCATAACCATCTCTTTTTTAATCTTTTCAACATCTTCTTGAGAAATTTTCAAAGGAAGCAAATCTGGATCTGGAAAATATCTGTAGTCTTGTGCTTGCTCTTTTGATCTCATCGCCGAGCTTTTCCCTTTGTCATCATCCCATTTTCTTGTTTCTTGAACAACAACTCCTCCTGTTGACAAAACTTCTGCTTGTCTTTTTGCTTCATATTCAATCGCTCTTTGAACGCTTTTAAAAGAGTTAAGGTTTTTCATTTCTGTTCTTGTTCCAAAAATGGTAGAGCCTTTTGGTCTCAATGACAAGTTTACATCACAACGCATACCGCCTTCTTCCATTTTGCAGTTTGCAATTCCTTCAAACATAAGTGCTTCGCGAACCTTTTTCAAAAACTCCACAGCCTCATCTGCAGAAGAAATATCAGGTTCGGTGACCATTTCAATAAGCGGAGTTCCACCACGGTTGTAATCTACCAAAGTCCCAACTGCTTTGCTTATGTGTGTAAGCTTCCCTGCATCTTCTTCCAAATGAATTCTGTTTAATCTGACAATTTTTCCATCGTCAAGTTCAATTTTTCCGCCCACACATAAAGGATAAACAAGTTGGCTGATTTGATATGCTTTGCTTAAATCTGGATAAAAATAGTTTTTTCTTTCAAAGACAGAGTAAGGAGAAATCTTACATCCAAATGAGAGTCCAGACTTAATAGCAAGTTCAACTGCATGTTTGTTTAAAATTGGTAAAGCCCCTGGCATACCAGTGCAAACTTGGCAAGTGTTTGTGTTAGGTTCTGCACCAAATTCATTTTTGCAACTGCAAAAAACTTTTGTTTTTGTGTTGAGTTCTGCGTGAATTTCAAGTCCAATCACAACATCATAACCATCTAAATAACTCATAACAACTCACCTCCCAAAGCACTTTGAAATTGTCTTGCAACATCAAATAGTTTTCTCTCCGACTTTGCATCTGCAAAAAACTGCATACCCAAAGGCAAACCATTTTCTCCCTTTGCATAAGGCACAGAAATGGCAGGTATTCCAGCAATGTTTGCAGGCACGGTAAATAAGTCTTCCATATACATTGCAACAGGTTCACCAATTTTTTCACCAATTTTAAACGCGGTCCCAGAAGTTGTAGGCAAAATAATGCAATCACATTTTTCAAACGCACTCTTAAATTCTTGCTTTATCAATCTTTGAACTTTTTTTGCTTTGTTGTAATAAGCATCAAAATAGCCACTAGACAAAACAAAGTTTCCAAGCATAATTCTTCTTTTAACTTCTTTTCCAAAACCTTCACTTCTGCTTTCTACATAAACACTTTCAAGATCTTTTGCTTTCTCGCTTCTTTTTGTGTATTTGACGCCATCAAAACGAGCAAGGTTTGAAGTTGCTTCTGCCGGAGCGAGAATATAATAACAGGCCAAAGAGTTTGAAATATGAGGAATTTCTACTTCAACAATATCAAAATATTTTTTAATTTTTTCTATAGAATGTTCAAATTTTTGATATCCGCTCTTGTTTTTTAATACATCGACAATTTGTTTGCAAATTCCAATTGTGTATTTTTCTTTCTTTTCTCCAAAATCATTTTCAATACTTGTGGCATCATGTTCGTCTTTTCCAGACAAAATACTCAAAACATATTCACAATCATCAACAGTTTTTGTAATCGGTGAAGCTTGATCAAGCGAGCTTGCAAACGCCACAATTCCATAACGAGAAACAGTGCCATAAGTTGGTTTAATTCCAACAACTCCATTGAAAGATGCTGGCTGTCTTATAGAACCCCCTGTGTCAGTTCCGATTGCACAAGGCACCATACCACTGGCAACAGCAACAGCACTTCCACCACTGCTACCACCAGCGACATAATCTTTGTCAACAGCATTGTGACAAGCACCATAGACAGAGTTTTCACAACTTCCACCCATAGCAAACTCGTCCATGTTTGTTCTTCCAATAATGATTGCATCTTCTGCGAGCAATTTTTCTACAATTGTGGCAGAATAAGGAGCAACAAAATCTTGCAAAAACTTGCTTGCACAGCCCATTTTTTTACCTTTAAACAAAATGTTGTCCTTGATAGCAATAGGCACGCCAGCAAGACGCCCAACCTTCAATTTTTTTGAAATCTTTTCATCTATTTCTTTCGCCCTGTCTATCGCATCATAAAATATCTCAACAACAGCGTTTAAATCTTTCTTTTCTTCACATTTTTTTATGAAAAATCTAACAACCTCTTCGCTTGTAAATTTCTCACTTAAAATTCCATTTCTAATTTCTAAAAGAGTCAATTTTGAATAGTCCATCATTCAACCACCAGCGGAGTCACATAACATCCGTCCTTTTGTTTTGGTGCGTTCATAAGCACCTCTTTTTGATCCATGCTTTGCTTTGGAGTATCACTTCTAAGTTGAGAAAGAGAAATAGGTTCATCTTTTTCCAAATCGCCAGGCAATTCCAAATCTTTAATTTCATCAACAAATTTCAAAATGTTGTCAAAATCTTTTTCAAAATTTTTCTTTTCATCTTCAGAAAATTTAAGTTTGCTTAAATATTCCAAATGTTCAATTTTATCCATAAACTCCTCCTTTAAGGAACCAATCTACTTGGCCCACGAAATACAAAAATAGAATCTTTAATACTTGGCAAATCAAGAAGTTTTGCAATAAATCTATCAATACCAAATCCAATGCCACCATGTGGAGGACAACCATATTTAAAGAACTCTAAATATCCAGCCATTTTGTCAGGATCAATACCCTTTTCTTCTATTTGCTTTTTCAAGACTTCATATCTGTGTTCTCTCACAGCACCACTGTTCATTTCCCAGCCACGATATAATAGATCAAGAGACATACATTCCAAAGAGTCATCATCATATTTTTTTGAATAAAAAGCTCTTGCTTCTGCGGGATAATCTGTTATAAATACAAGTTCGCTTCCAAGATAATCTCTTGCATAATCACATATCAATTTTTCTGCATCAGGATCCAAATCAAGTTGCTTTGCTTCAGGGACATCAATGCCATACACTTCTTTAAAAATTTTAAAAACATCGCAAAGTTTAATTCTAGGGATTTTGTCAGTTGGAAGTTTAACTTCCACATCAAATACAGATTTGATCAAACTTCCATATTTTTCTTTAACTTTTTGCAAAACAAACAAAATCCAACCTTCTTCAAAATCCATAATTTCGTGATGAGATTTTATGTCTGCAATCTCAAAATCTACACAAGTGCTTTCTGCTGTGTGACGAGCAGTATAAGATTTTTCTGCACGATAATAAGGTCCAATTTCAAAAACTTTTTCAAATCCAGAAGCAATTGCCATTTGTTTGTAAAATTGTGGACTTTGTGTCAAATATGCTTTTTGCCCATAATAGTCAACAGCAAAAACTTCTGCACCTCCTTCACTGCATTGAGAAGAAATTTTTGGTGTGTGAATTTCAATAAATCCGTGTTCTATAAAATATTCTCTCATCAAATTTTCTACATAAGTTCTTATTTCAAACACCAATCTCTTTTTCTGATCACGCAAATCAATCCAGCGATAATCCATCTTTATTTCTTGACAACTATCACTGTCAATAGGCAAGTTTTGAGCAACACTTTCAATAGAAATTTCCTTTGGTAAAAACTCAATTCCACCAAGCTTTACAAACTCAGCCTCAACAGCAACCCCTTTAATTCTTATGATGCTGTCCCTCATAAGTCCAGATAGAGTTTTGGCAAGTTCTGGCATCTTTGCTTTTTCAATAGTGACTTGAATTTGCCCACTTCTATCTCTTAAAACAATAAAAAGCATAGTTTTTTGTTCTCTAAATTTATCTATCCAACCTGAGATTTCACATTCTACACCTACTTTTACATCTTTAATTTCTGTTTTCATATCAACACCCTTTTATTTTATCAAAATTTTTTTAATATTTAAAATAAATAATATATAAAACCTAAAAAACAATCACCTCGCCCAAAAGGGCGTTAATTTGAAACTTAAAGATTTCCATAACAACCTCCTATCCTAAAAAGGTAACAAAAAAACGGAGCAGGTTCACTTCCTACTCCGTTAATCAACTTTATAATCTAATTTATGTTAATCAACAATGCAAAAAGAACCCATTATAAATAATGTGTTTAAATTGTTATTGTTGTTATTATTGATGAGCATTAACATAAATTTATCTCCTTCTTTTAGTATATTAGCACACAAGCAAAAAATTGTCAACACTATGCGCTTTTTATTTTTTTATTATTTTCATCATGACTTTTGTTCTCTTTTCTTTCCGTGTATTCTTCAATTTCTTTTTTGAAGAACTCTTTTATACCATTCCAAGTTGAAAATTTTTCAAGTTCAGGAAAAATTTTCTTAGCTCTTCTATCTTCTTTAACTTTTGGAGTAAACCACAAAGGCTTTGCATCTGTTCTTAAGACAACACTGTTGCAAATAAGGGCAAGATCATCTATAAAATAGTCTATCCCTTCTTGCTTAATATATTCAGCTTTGTTATTACAACCCAAAACAAGTTTGTCATAACAAACACCAAATCTTCTAAGTGTCTCAACGGTCAAGTATACGAGCAGTTTCAAACAAGGTCTGTTTGAGACAAAATAAATTTTATATCCATTTTCATGCAATTCATTGATGGTTTTTACTGCATCTAAATATGTAATATATTTGCTTGGATTTAAAAATTTAAAAATTTTGTTTGCTGTTTTTCCTTTATAAATGCCTTTAGGATCTATTTCTTTATACTTTAATTTTTTCCCCCTGTTGAAATTAATCTTATTTAGCAAAAAGTAAATAAGAGAATCACAAACAAATAGAGTCTTGTCCAAATCAATTCCAACTGTCTTTTCCATCATAATTCTATAATAATACAAACAAAGAATTTTTTCAAGGCATAATTTTAAAATTTTGTTTTAAAGAACAAAAAAACAAGCGAAATCGCTTGTTTTTTTCTAACCAACATTTGTTTCTTCTTCTGTTTCAACTTTAACAGGAACAACTGTTCTATATTTCTTAAGACCTGTTCCGGCAGGAATAAGTTTTCCGATAATAACATTTTCCTTAATACCAAGAAGGTTATCAACCTTACCTTTAATAGCGGCATCAGTCAAAACTCTTGATGTCTCCTGGAATGAAGAAGCAGAAAGGAAGGATTCAGTAGAAAGAGAAGCCTTAGTAATACCCAAAAGAATTCTTCTAGCAATAGCAGGTTTTCCACCATTTTTCAAAACTCTTTCGTTTTCTTCTTCGCAACGAGAAATATCAACAACTTCTCCAGAAAGAAGGTTTGTATCTCCAGAATCTTCAATCTTAACTTTCTTAAGCATTTGTCTAATGATGATTTCGATGTGTTTGTCGTTAACCTTAACATCTTGTCCACGATAAACAGAGATAACTTCAGAAAGCAAATATTGTTGAAGTCCCTTAAGACCTTTAGTAACCAACAAATCTGTTGGGTTAATAGCACCAGAAGTGAGTTGAGTACCAGGTTCAACAGTGTCACCATTCTTAACTTTAAGAACGGCAGGTTTTCTTACTTCGTAATCAACATCACCTTCGCCAGTGACAATAGTAATCAAATAGTTTTTAGCATCTTCTTTGATATGAACTTTACCAGAAACTTCGCAAAGCAAACATTCACCCTTAGGTCTTCTAGCTTCAAAAATTTCTTCAACTCTAGGAAGACCTTGAGTAATATCGGCAGCAACGGCAGCACCACCAGTGTGGAAGGTTCTCATAGTAAGCTGTGTACCAGGTTCACCAATTGATTGAGCTGCAATAATACCAACAGCTTCGCCCAAAGTAACCATATCCTTGCCAGCAAGGTTTCTTCCGTAACATTTAGCACAAACACCATGTTTGCAACGGCAAGTAATAAGAGAACGAATTTGAACTTCTTTAATTCCAGCCTTAACAACTCTAGCAGCTTGTTCTTTAGAAATCATTGTATTTGCAGGAACAATAACTTCTTTTGTTTTAGGATCAACGATGTCATCAACGGCAACTCTACCATAGATTCTTTCGTCCAAAGTTTCTTGAACAAAACCATCTTTAACAAGGTCAGAAACCATAACACCCTTAACCTTTTCGCCTGCATCAGCGAAACAGTCTTCAGTTGTGATAACAACATCTTGAGCAATATCAACAAGTCTTCTTGTCAAATAACCAGAGTCAGCTGTTTTAAGAGCTGTATCTGACAAACCTTTTCTTGAACCACGAGAGTTGATGAAGTATTCAATTGGTGTAAGTCCTTGTTTGAATGAAGACTTAATAGGAGTATCATTCTTAACACCGGAAGCAGTGGCTTTAATACCAATCATACCACAGTCTTGGTTCAACTGAACGGCATTACCACGCGCACCAGAACCAACCATCAAGTTGAATGGATTGAATACATCCATATCCTTAACAACAGCGTTTTGAACTTCATTAACAGCTTCGTTCCAAATAGCAACATTTTCATTGATCTTTTCGTCAAGAGTGATAAGACCACGACGGAGCAATTTTTCATTTTCAAGAACTTTAGCTTCTGCTTCTTTCAAGATTTCAGCTTTTTCTTTTGGTTCTTGAATATCATAAATGTTAACAGATACTGATGCCAAAGTAGAATATTTATAACCAATTTCTTTAAGTCTATCAACAAGTTTAGAACATTCAGTAGTTCCAAATTTGTCATAGCAATCAGCAACAATTTTTCCCAAATCCTTTTTCTTTACGGCTCTATTGATTTCAAGGTCGCAAATGTTTTCAGGATTGCTTCTGTCAACATATCCCAAATTTTGAGGAATAACATTGTTAAACAAAATTCTACCAACAGTTGTGGTAACTCTCTTTGTATAAGTTTTTCCATCAACTTCTTTAGAAAGTCTAACAGTAATTTCTGCTTGCAAATCCAAATTCTTTGTTTGGTAAGCATAAATAACTTCATTTTTAGAAGCGAAGATAGAACCTTCACCCTTAGCACCTGGTTTAACCAAAGTCAAATAATAGCATCCAAGAACAACGTCTTGTGCTGGTGTAACGATAGGTTCACCATCAGCAAGCTTCAAAATGTTGTTTGAAGCGAGCATCAAAGTTCTTGCTTCAGTTCTAGCATCAATAGAAAGAGGAATATGAACAGGCATTTGGTCACCATCGAAGTCAGCGTTGAAAGCTGCACAAACAGATGGGTGAAGTTTAATAGCTCTTCCTTCAACAAGAACAGGTTCAAAAGCTTGAACAGAAAGTCTGTGAAGTGTAGGAGCACGGTTCAAAAGAACTGGATGATCCTTAATAACATCAGCCAAAACATCCCAAACGATTGGTTTTTCTCTTTCAATCATACGCTTAGCGCTTTTGATATTGTTAGATTCATTCAAATCAATAAGTCTGTTGATAATGAAAGGTTTAAAGAGTTCAAGAGCCATTTCTTTTGGAAGACCACATTGATACATCTTAAGTTCTGGTCCAACAACGATAACAGAACGTCCAGAATAGTCAACACGCTTACCAAGAAGGTTTTGTCTAAATCTACCTTGTTTACCACCAAGCATAGCAGTAAGAGATTTCAAATCTCTTTGTTTGCTACCTTGAACAGGCTTTCCGCGTTTACCATTATCAATCAAGTTGTCAACGGCTTCTTGAAGCATTCTCTTTTCGTTTCTGATAATAACATCAGGAGCTCCAAGTTCCATCAATTTTTTCAAACGATTGTTTCTGTTGATAACACGACGATACAAATCGTTCAAATCGCTTGTAGCATATCTACCACCATCCAATGGAACCATAGGACGCAAATCTGGTGGAAGAACTGGAATAACATCAAGAACCATCCAAGTAGGATTGTTTCCACTCTTTCTAAATGATTCAACAACATCAAGTTTCTTTGCAGCCTTAACCTTTCTTTGTCCCTTTGAATTTTTAATTTCTTCTTTCAAAGCAGCGCTTTCTTTTTCAAGGTCAACATCGCCCAACAACTTTTTAATTGCTTCAGCGCCCATTCCAGCATCGAAACTACCATAGCCATATTTTTCAATAGCATCACGATATTCTTTATCATTCAAGATTTGTTTGTATTCCAAATCTGTGTTTTTAGGGTCTGTAACGATATAGTTGATATAATAAACTACTTGTTCCAAAGTTTTTGGAGTCAAGTCAAGAAGAGTACCTATTCTTGAAGGGATAGATCTAAAATACCAAAGGTGTGTACATGGAGCAGCAAGTTCAATATGTCCCATTCTTTCACGACGAACTTTTGATCTTGTAACTTCAACGCCACATTTATCACAGACAACGCCACGGTAACGAATTCTCTTATACTTACCACAATGGCATTCCCAGTCCTTTTTAGGTCCGAAAATCTTTTCACAGAAAAGACCATCTTTTTCAGGTTTCTGAGTTCTGTAATTGATAGTTTCAGGCTTAGTAACCTCACCATGAGACCACTCTCTGATTTTTTCAGGTGAAGCAATACCTATTTTAATTTTTTCAAAGTTATTAAGTTCAAACATACTTTTTCCCCTTAATTTTTTTGCTTATATCAATTATCTTTTTACAAGTAAAAGTAAATTTTGTAATTATAAACCGAAAATTATGTTTCAGTCAAAATATTAAGAATTTTGTGAAAGCCAAAATTTATCATTTCAATAAGTTTTGGCATTCAACATTATTCATCAAAATCACCGAAGTCATCAAACAAATCAATATCATCAAGTCCTGAAGAAGGCATTGAAGTTTCTTCTTCGATTTCTTTTTGAACATCATTCTTTTCTTCAGTATCAGAAATCATATCATCAATGTCGATAGTGACATTCTTCAAATCTTTTTCTACATCAGAATCAAGTCCAACTTTGTCTTGATCATCTTGAGAAAGTTCTGGCAATTCAATTTCTTCATCGTTTTCTGTCAAAATCTTAACATCAAGAGCAAGAGCTTGCAATTCCTTAACCAAAACTTTGAAGCTTTCTGGAATTCCAGGTTCTGCAATAGGTTGTCCTTTTACAATAGCTTCAAATGTCTTAACTCTTCCCACAACATCATCTGACTTAACAGTAAGCATTTCTTGAAGAACATGAGAGGCACCATAAGCTTCCAAAGCCCAAACTTCCATTTCACCAAATCTCTGTCCTCCGAAGAGAGCTTTACCACCAAGAGGTTGTTGAGTGATAAGTGAGTAAGGTCCAATTGAACGAGCATGAATCTTGCTGTCAACCATGTGGTTAAGTTTAAGCATATATTCAATACCAATAGTAGTTTTGTTTTCAAAAGGTTCACCAGTTCTACCATCATAGAGTTGAACTTTGCCATCAGCAGGGAAATTATTTTCAATCAAGAGTTGTTGAATTTTTTCTGCATCAGCACCATCAAAGTTTGGTGTAGCAACCTTCCAACCAAGAGAACCAGCAAGAAGTCCCAAGTGAACTTCCAAAACCTGACCCAAGTTCATACGAGAAGGAACGCCCAATGGGTTAAGAACGATATCAAGAGGACGACCATTAGCCATAAATGGCATATCAGCTTCAGGCATAACGATTGAGATACAGCCTTTATTACCATAACGTCCGGACATCTTATCACCAACAGACAGTTTTCTCTTTTGAGCGATATAAACTTTAACAAGTTCGTTTACACCAGGTTCAAGTTCGTCTTTGTTCTTTCTGCTAAATACTTGAACATCAACAACGACACCACCCTTACCATGTTGAACACGAAGTGAAGTATCTCTAACTTCTCTAGCCTTTTCACCAAAGATAGCACGGAGCAATCTTTCTTCAGGAGAAAGTTCTGTTTCTCCCTTAGGAGTGACTTTTCCAACCAAGATATCCCCTGATCTAACTTCAGCACCGATTCTGATAATACCATTTTCATCAAGGTTCTTAAGAGCATCTTCGCCAAGGTTTGGAATATCTCTTGTGATTTGTTCATCACCAAGTTTTGTAGTTCTACATTTCAATTCTTCAACTTTCAAACAGATAGAAGTAAATACATCTTCTTTAACCAATCTTTCATTGATAAGGATAGCGTCTTCGTAGTTATAACCTTCCCAGTTCATATAACCAACAAGAACATTCTTACCAAGAGCAAGTTCACCATTATCGGTTGAATAACCATCAATAATGACATCACCTTTCTTAACTTTTTCACCTTTAACAACGCAAGGTTTTTGGTTGAAGCAGGTTTCATCATTAGTTTTATCAAATTTAATCAAGTTGTAAATGTCAACATCGCCTTTAGTATTTTTAACTCTAACTTCGTCAGCACTTACATAAACAACTTCACCATCTTCTCTAGCAAGTTGAGTATAACCACAGTCATGAGCAACTTTAGCTTCCATACCAGTTCCAACAATAGGAGCTTCTGGTTTAAGAAGAGGCACTGCTTGACGCTGCATGTTTGCACCCATCAACGCTCTGTTCGCTTCGTTTGAGTTAACGAAAGGAATAAGAGAAGTAGCAACAGAAATAAATTGTCTTGGAGAAGCATCAACAAAGTCAACTTGTCTAGCAGGAACTTCAATAGCATAATCTTTATGACGGCAAACAACTCTCTTGTTTATAAATCTGCCTTCTTCATCAAGAGGCTCTGTAGCTTGAGCGATGTAAGCTGTATCTTCAATATCAGCCATGAAGTATTCGCATTTGTCAGAAACTTTTCCAGTTTCTTTGTCAACTCTTCTATAAGGAGTTTCAAGGAAACCATATTCATTAACTTTTGCATAACTTGTCAATGTGTTAACAAGTCCGATAGCTTGACCTTCTGGAGTTTCAATAGGACAAATTCTACCATAGTTTGTATAGTGAATATCACGAACTTCAGCATCAGCTCTTTCCTTCTTAATACCTCCAGGACCAACAGCAGAAACACGGCGTTTTTGTGTGATTCCAGAAAGAGGGTTAACCTGATCCATAAGTTGAGAAAGCTGAGAAGAAGCAACGAAATCTCTAAGAGCTCTGTTGATAGCTTTTGGATTTACGATTTGTCTTGGAGTGACTTCAGAAAGTTCTTTACCTTGCAAAGTTTCTCTTATGTTTGCAACAAGTTTTGTCACGCCAGAACGGAAGTGATCATAGAACAATTCTCCAACTGTAGCGATTCTCTTGTTTGACAAGTGTTCAATCTTATCAGTTTTAGCAATTCCTTCCAAAACATCAAGATACATGCTGATAGCAGCCAAAATATCATCCATAGTAAGAGTTGTAATCATCAAATCTTTAGCATGTTCTTTGATTGCTTGCAATCTCTTTTCTTTTGTTTTGTTTTCTTTCAAAATATCAGCAAGAACTGGATAGTAAACTTCTTCCAAAATTCCAAGAGATTTTTCATCACATGGGAAAATATCAGAAAGTCTAACTCTGTTATTTCCTCTCATGAGATATTTCTTGTCTGAAAGTTGAATCCAAACTTCGTTTACACCACTTGCTTTGATTTTGTGAGCGATTTCTTCTGTAGCTTCTTGTCCAGCCTTAGCAATAAGTTCGCCATCAGGAGAAACAACATCTTCTGCCAAGATATGTCCCAAAACTCTTCTGTCAATTGAGAATTTTTTGTTAAGGTTATATCTTCCAACACGAGAAAGGTTGTACCATTGATCTGAGAAGAACCAAAGATTCAAATAACTTCTTGTTGTTTCTGCAGAAGGAACATCAGCAGGTCTAGTTTTTCTAGCAAATTCCAAAAGAGCTTCTTCTTGAGTGTTTTGAGTTTCTTTTTCAAGAACATTCTTTATAAGTCTGTGTCCGCCAAACAATTTAGAAATTTCGTCAGCAGTATAACCAAAACATTTAAGGAAAAGTCCAAGAGTAATCTTGTGTTTTCTGTCAAGAACAACTTTAAGAACTTCATTTGCCCCTTGTTCAAATTCAATATACATACCACGCTTAGGAATGATCTGTCCATGAAGAGTAGTATTGTCTCTTGTTTTATCTCTCAAAAGGTAGTAGTTTGGAGATTTGATAATTTGATTAACAACAACTCTTTCAACACCGTTAAAGATAAAAGCACAGTCATCAGTCATATAAGGAATATCACCTAAGAAAACAACATCTTCAACTGCTTGACCAGTTTCTTCAACAACAAAACGAGTCTTAACATTAAGTGGAATAGAGTAAGTAGCACTTCTTCTCTTGCATTCTTTTTTAGAATACTTAGGCTCCTTATCCATAACTACATCAAGAAAATAAAGTTTTGCCTTGCCTGAATAATCAACGACAGGAGAAAATTCATCAAGAACTTCCTTGATGCCATGTTCAATGAAATCTTTATATGAATTCTTTTGGATTTCAAGAAGAGGTGGAATATCGATATAATCTTTGAGTTGAGCAAAGGTATATCTTTCAGTTTTTCCGAATTTTTGTTTTTTAATGATATTAGACATAATACACTCCTCTAAAAATTAAAAAAAAAGGAATATGGGGGCCGAAAAACCTCCTTATTCCCTAATTTTTAAGTTAAAAATGGTAAAAATTCTTCAACATTACGCCAACTAACCACTTAATTATAGCAATTCAGCATGATAAAGTCAATAGATTTTTTATATTTTTTAATTTTTTTACATGAAAATTATATCACATAAAACAAAATTTAATCAACTAAATTTTATAAAAATCAGTAAATCTTTAAAAATAAAAAAAGAAGCCGAAGCTTCCTTTTTTAAATGCTTAAATCTTCTGGCATACATACCTTGCCATACAGATTCAATCTCAAATAAGATGAAGAACCTGATTTTTCTGTAGGATCAGCAGTCTCAAATGAAATGTTGCAATAGTACTTTGTATTAGTAGAAGTTAAAGATGTAGCCAAAATTGTTTGATATACTTCGTCACCATTTTCAACCTTGTCAATTTGTAAATCTACCACACCAGTATTTCCATCTTTTTCAACAACTGCACTCAATGCTTTGTTTGTATAAGTTTGAGACATATCAAACGCCTGATTATAACCAGTAAGATAAATATCAGTGTTCAAAACAGAGTGAGAAAGATTACTCTTGTTTACACCAACAATACCACCAGCATAGATTTCTATATTAGAACCATACAAATAAACAGTAGAGTTTGCAGAAACCTTAAATGTGTTTGTATTGAAAGTATCTCCTTTGTCGTCAACAGCTGAAGAATCCAAACTAACGATTGAATTTTCTCCAACATAACCAACAAGACCGCCTATTCCCGCTTCAACCAATCTGTGTCCATAGACATACATATTTGAACTAACATTGATATCAGTGAAGTAAACAGTATTTGATGGAACATTCAAATATCCAATCAAACCACCCACATACATAAATCCTGTAAGATTTGCATTGATTGTCACATTTGAAATCTCTGTAGCACCAGTAACCATTCCTCCGAGGCCACCAATATACTTGACACCATCACTTGCACTTTGGTTGCTTACAGATATTGATTGAGAAATATCAACATCAGAAATTATACCTCCGCTAATAAGGCCAGCATAACCTCCCAAAGCAGTTGGCATTGAAGGAACTTTTTTGAATCCTTCAAAGTTTTCACTTCCAGCCAACCCAACAACTGTGACATCTTCAACTATACCTTTAGACTCACCAACAACAAGTCCGCCATAAGAATATGCGTTTACAATCATACCACTTTGCATTTGAAGATAAACTTTTTCAACATTTGCATTTTGATCAATAAGTCCAAACAACAAGCCCGCCTTATCAGCCAAGACTGACACTGCAATATCTGTGACACTGTTGTAAACTCTTCCTGTGCCACTCACAACACCAATCAAAGAGCCAGCAAAAGAATAAGATGAATAAACAACAACATTTGAATTGAAGTTGTTTGAAGCTGATTGATATCTAGCTTTTGCACTGTATTGAGAGTACAAATTCTGTATATCATATTTGCCTATCGCAAGACCAACAGCCCCTCCGACAATATTCTTACCATTTACGATTGTTTGTTGAGTATTGTTCTTTGTCAGATTTACATTATAAATTTTTCCATTATCAACCTTTCCAACCAAAGCACCAACTACATCTGTGTTTGCGAAAGAAATTGATTGAGGATTGAAGTCAAAGTTCATAATTGTTCCGACAGCGTCAAGGATAGAACTGCTTCCAAGTTCTGCAAACATTCCGGCAGAAGTCATTGCTTCGCTAGAAACCAACGCCATGCCAGAAACAGACATGAAGTTTCCTTCTATATATCCCATAAACTTTGTTGTATACAATTTGCTGTTATACAAATATTCTGAATAATCTATATCAGAAATCAATCTGTAATATGAATAGTTATAATTTGCAGTGTTGTTTTCTTGCAAAATATAATTTTCCATAGTTTCGGCATCACTGATCAAAATTGGATTATAAACACTTCCAAGAGGATTGCTGTTTGATGTATAAGTGTAAATGTATTTTGCTGAAGTTGCTCCAGTCGCACTGTCAACAACAGTTTCAATTCTGTCAAGCTCTCTTTGAGAGAAAGCAACGATATTTGGAGCGACAAGTTCCAACCTTCCAGTGTTAAACACAGAACCGTTGAAGTTGCTCAAATCAGAAGCATTTTCATTATAGAACCATACAGAACTAATATCTCTACCTTCCGCAACAACATAAGAAGAGAAGAATTCTTCAAGACCACCTTTTCCAAATTGATAAGTGTTAAGAGGAGAAATGTCTGTTTTTTCATCCAATACAATTTCGCCAATACTTACATTTATGTCAACGGTTTGACTGTCAGAAACTCTTACATTGGATTGTGAAAGGTAATAGCAATCATCAATAACCGCTTTTTCATCACTGTTGTATCTAGCGAAACCATAATTTGAGGTCTGTTCACTTTCCAAAACACTTGTTGAGAAACATCTAGCAATATTTCCTGTGTTTTCAAATACAAATCCAGAAGCAAACGCCCCACTTTGACGAAGAGTAATGTTTGAATAACAATCTTCAACGCTACCATTGTTTGTATAAACAAAACCTGTAATATTGTTGTTTGATTGAATTGAATTTTCTTCACCATAATAGAACATCAAGTTGCTTGTCATCTCTCCACTTACATAAGAAGTGTGAATTTCTCCACTGTTCAAAACAACAAATCCAGCAGTATATTCACTTGTTGTATTTGTTTGATTTTTAAGTGTAGAGCTTGAATAATAAGAACTTGAAATAATTCCTGAGTTTTGTCCAACAAATCCTGCCAAATTAACATTTGCGAAAATGTTTATTTTCGAACGAGAATTGGTTATGTGCCCTGTGTTGTTTGATACCAAACCTGCAACATAAGAATTTTGTGCTGTTGTCAAACAAACGACAGACAAACCTTCACTTCCTGTAGAACTATCAACAAGACAATTGGTGATTATACCATTGTTTGTAGAAGCCAATAGTCCAACATTAAATGTTGAAGAAGAAAGTTTTATAACAACATCATTTGTCAATGTGACAGTGACATTTTGCAAAACAGTATTTTCAGAAACAGAAGCAAAAACACCAAAATCTGAGATAGTATCATAAGAATATGTACCTGCCATTTCCAATGCATAACCATTTCCATCAAGTCCAGCAATGTTTGCAGTAATTGGTGAGAATTGTTCTATTCCACTGACTGCAGCAGATTCATTTCCAGGCAAAGTAATATCATTCAACAAGATATACCATTCCCCATCTTGCATGTCAATAAACTCTTCATAATTTTCAATAGGGATTGGGCTGTCCTCTGTGCTCTGTTGATGAACATCAAATGAGAATTCTGTATAAATAGGATTTGAATTTGTTGAAACATCACTGTAATAATACAACCCATTTCTCATGCTATAGTTTGCACTTGCAGAGAAATGATAAATGTCACTTTCCGCATCATAAATTCTAAGTGGTGTGACAACATAAGAATTGATTGAATAATAATCTGTTCTGATTGTCTTGTTTTGAGCAAGTTCTGTAGGATTGTCATTCAAGTAAACAGTCCATTTAATATTTTGAGTCATTTCAGAAATAAAGTCTTCAACTTCTTTGTTTACAACTGCATTAGAACTGTCATATTCCATGAAATCTCTAATTGCAAATTCAAGAGTGTATGGATTTCCAATAGCATCAGAAATAATGCCATCTTCCATGCCTTTAACTATATCTTCGTAAACTCCATCTACATAGACATAATTCAAAACATATTCCATCACATACAAAGTCAAAGTATCTGTTGTAGTTATCAAAACATTATCAACAACCTTTGAAGCCACAGTATTGATTTCAATTTTGTATCCAATATCATTAGAGTAGTTGATGCTTTCTGATGTCACATTCAAAACATAATTTCCACCAACATTAGAAACATCTGCAACAAAGTCGTTTGTTGAAGTGATAGTGATTTGATCTTCACTAAAACCATAATAGCTCAAATTCAAATTGTAAGATAAGCCACGAGCAACATAATATACTCCGCCCAAATCTTCCTTGTCAGCAAATGTAAGCTTTGCATAACTACCAAGTTTTGTCTTGAGCAAAATTGTTGAATCCATTGAGTATTGACCTTCATTTCCGTAAGTTACAGAAACATCAAATCCAACATCTGCACTGTCATCAACATTGTTTGAAGGCATATAGTAAGAAATATAAACTTTTCCAGTGTAATTTACAGAAGCGTTTTCATCTTCAAATTGAGCATTTAAAGAAGCGAACAAATCTGTCATTTCTTTGTAAGTAAAACTAAATGTACCATCGACAAATCTTCCAAATGTTTGAAGCAAAACATATTCTTTGCTTGCATTTTCGTTTATCTTTTCATAAGCGAAAGTAAAGATCGCTTCTGTTGCACCATCATTATAATTTATAGCATTGTTTTTAATAGAAAATTCTTCAAAAACTGCTTCAACAGGATCGATAGAGATTTCCAACATACCTCTTTGAGAAGGTACAACAACCTCATCTGAAACAGAAACATCTCTGTAATTTGAATAGTTATTGATGCTTATATAATTTATTTCTGCTTCATCAAGCATAAGCTTAAATGAATAAGAAACACCTTCAGTCAATTCATTGCAATAAAGATAAACTGTATATTCTCCATAAATATCTTCTTCAAATCTGTTTAAAAATTTGTCGCTGTTGACATTGATTTGACAATTAAATTCAAACACATTTTCTCCAACTCTTGAGAATTGAATGTCAAACAAATCTTTTTGATTGTTCATTGTGTTCATATAATTAAGCCAAGCTTCTTCACGATTTGAAGCAGTGTCAAATTGTGTAAGATCATTTGGCAATCTGTTTTGAACAGATACACCATTGTAAAAGATATCATAGAACACCATTTCATTTTTGTTTGTTGAAACAACAGTAATAGTATCTTTAAATGTGTTGTTTGTCTGCATAGAATAGAACTTAGAATTCGTTCTTATTGATGTAGCAGTTTCTTTATAAACAACATTGAAATTGATTGTAGAATTTTCAAGTTCATAATAGAACTCATATTTCTCATCACCTACTTGAATAACAACTTTCAACATTGGTGTCATTGTATATTCATCTATGTCGCCATCTGCAGGATATTTTGTTTTGTCTTTAAAGAACACAATTGTTTGTTTGTTGATTTGCACTGAAGAATAATATTGTTGTTCGTAATAATTTCCAATATCTTCAACGACAGGTTCAGCAACAAGAGTGTAAACTCCCGTTTCTTCATCATAAACAAAATATTCTTTGCCATCTACAATAGAAGTATCAGATGTTTTGATATACTCTGTTTTGTCAACAGAAGAAACAGCAACTTGAGTGTTTTTCGTAAGATTATAACTTACATTCTTATAATTAAGCACCCCTTCTTTTGTAACAGTAAAACTGTCACCATTATATGTTTTTCCATCCCTTAAGTTGTAAGTAGGAACAGTATAGATGTTGCTGCTTGAATTTCCATAAATGTAAAGATTACTTTCGTCACTTATAGACACACCATTGACATTTCCACTTGTATAGAAAATAGAAGAAGAAACATCTTTATCAAAATAATTTACTATATAAATGTAGATAACTCTTGATTGAACAACATTCAAAATGCTTGTAAGAGTGATTGTTGCAAGACCTGTTCCTTTTACTGTAAGATTCCCATTTACATCAACAGACAATATGTTTGAATTGGTTGAAGAAATGTTTACATCTTGACTACCCAAAGAGAAAGGATAGAAGTCAGAATTTGGAGTGATAAAGTTTAAATCTTCAATTTCATCTTGTGCACCAGCATAACCATCTTCATTAAGTCTGCCTTGAACAGAGAAATAATATAAGAAATAAACGCTAACATCAATGTTGTCTTTGCCATTTTGTGTCATGGCATATTCACTTTCTTCCAAATTAAGATTTACTTCTTTAAATTCAAAAGTATAAGAATTGTTTATGTGAACTTCATTATTGCTTATATTAAGAATAATATAGTCGCCATAATAGTTTGTCACAGAAGAAGAATTTGTAGAAACCAAATCATCTTTATCAACTTGAGTATAATTTCTTTTCAAATATGTGTAAACTGCAAAGTTGAATGTTGCATAACTTCTTCCATTTCTTGTAGAGTTTCCAACAGCAAAGAAGGAGTTTTTAGCAATAGTGGTATCAGCAGGCAAATTTTCTAAAGTCTTATATTTGATAATCATTGATGCATAGAAATTGTTTCTGCCATCATCAACCGCTTCAATAACATTTCCTGTGCCAAAGTTTGTGTAATTTCCATAATCTTCAGCATAAGTATCATATCCAGCGATTCCACCAGCATATTCTTTTGCTCTAACAAACACTCTTGAAGTGTTGTTGATAACATCAATTGTTGCCACTTCCAAAGTATCAACAAAACCGACAATACCACCAGCAGCATCTATATGGTTAGACAAAGTAGAAGTGTTAATTTCTCCTCCAACAAGAAGATTTGAAATTGTATTTCCAGAGTTTGGAGTGTCCAAATCAATCAAATAGCCAGAGATGCTAGAAGTGCCAGCGTTGTATGTAGCTACACCAACTGCTCCACCAACATACGCATAGTGATAATCAACAGAATTATTTTTTTCGGTTACAGAAATCAAAGTATAAGCCGAATAAGCTGAATATCCATAAAGCTTCAAAAGTGAAGAAGAAACTCTTTCAACAACACCTGAAGAAGCGCCAACAATTCCGCCCGCATAAATTTCAGATGGAACAGAATTGATGTTTACAAAACCATAATAATAAGCAAGATTTTTTGTATTTTGACCAGTATAATCTCTACTGCTCAATAAAACATTTCCATCTTCATCATACTTAATTCTATTGCCGTTTTCATCAATAGCATATTTTTCTTTATCAACATAAACTTTTGTATTAGAATCATCTAATATATAATCATTTCCGTTTCCATCAACATAAATTTGACTATCATTATAAACTTTATAATTGTATCCAGTGCCGTCATATTTGGTAAAGTCTTGTATGATGTTTCCATAGTTTACTGCTGCAACTGCCCCATAATACAAAGCACTATCTTTCAAATTCATGTTAATGTTAGATTCGTTTATTTTAACTCCAACATTGACAAGTTCGCCCCTGTTTACAGCTGTCAAAAGACTTACATAAGCTCTTGAATCTGCATTCAATTCAAACTTTCCTGAGAAAGAAACATTTTCAATTTTTGGAGTAATAACTTCAGACAAAGGATCATCTTCATCAAGTTTATAAGAACTGTTTATCTGTGCAAAAAGTCCGGCATAAAGGATATCAAAAGTTCCACTTACTGTTTCTTTCTCTACTTTTGCAGAGAAATTATTTTCAGACACAGCAATGTTTGTGATTGCTGCTTGAGAATTTGTACCAATAATAGAACCGCTAAATCCATAAAGGACATTTTTACCATTGACATTCAAAATTCCAATAGGGACAAAGTTTTTAACTGCAGACATATCAATCACAGTTGAAATTTCATAATGACTCTTCAAAGTTGTTTCATTTGCATTTATGTTTACAACATCTTCTGCAGTCTCCAACAAATATGGGTTTGCTTTAGAACCATTTCTATATTGAACATCAATTACAATAGGTTGCAAACTAGCATCAATAGATGTATAAGAATCACCCCATTCTGATGGATAGATATAAATTCTACCAGTCAAATAATCTTCAATGTTTACAATATTGTTTCTGTTTTCATTAAAGAAATCTTCACAAGAAAGATTGATTGTATAAACACCATTTTCACTGTCAGTGTTTTCAATCTCCCATTCAACCATGTTTACATAAGGATTGCCATTTGTTCTAATAAATTCCACTCTAACACTCTTGTTTGTAGAAGTTGTTGGATAAGTGTAAACTCCCAAACTATAATTGAGATTGCTGTTAGAGAAGTTTAATTGTGACAAACTTGTTGTCAAAGAAATACCTTCAACAGATTGATACAAACTTGTTTGAATCTTGCAATCATATTTCATAGTTGAATTTCTTTGTCTAAGATTTGCACTCAAAGAAATACTATATTCAGATGGCAAACTGTTTGTATAAGTAAATGAATCAACATCAAAATTACCATTAAGTCCTACAGAATATACATTTGAGAATTCGACTGTATAAGTTGCAAGCACATCACCAATTTCATTTCTGTCAATATATTCAAAATCACTAGCTGAGAAAATTAGTCCACTTTCAAGCTGAAGAATAATATTCTTTATCTCTGTTTTTACCTGTCCATTTTCAACATAAGTTTTTGTGACTTTAACTTCTGTTGTAGTAATAGCAGTTGAATAAGAGCTATTTCCGTTGTAAGAATAAATGTATTGAGCATAGAAATAAATAAATTTTCTGCTATATTTTTCATAAACAATTTCTGTATATATTTGATCACTGCTTAAAACATAGTCATACAATTCTTCTGTTTCAACATTATTGTTTTTCTTTGCGTTCTCAAAAATATCAACAAATGCTTCTTGAGAATAGAAATATTGATAGAAATTCATAGAATCAGAGTAGTTTGCAACAGGTGTCAAGGTCACAGATTCATTTTCTTTCTGCAAATTTCCTCCACCTATAACATAATAAACGGTGTTGTTTAAAGCATAGTCGTCACCATTTCTCATATAAAATTCATCTATCAAAGAATAAGAACTTACATTTACATAAAGCTTAATTTCTTTTGCTCTAGTTCTAAAATCTTCAATTTCAAAACCGGACAAAGTAAATGTAATTTTTGTCATTCCATTGTCTAAAGTAGAAATTCTGTAATAATCATTTACCTTTGAAATTGCAACATAACCATTTTCATTTGGAACATACTTAATTCCATCAGAATTTACGTTTGCAGTAATAGTAAATTGTGCAACATTTCCAAAAGTTATACCTGATTTAGTAGAAGGATTCAAGATTTCAATATTCAAAGTATTATCAAAATCTGCCCCATCTTCAACACTATAATAAGCTTCAGTGACAGCTTCATTTCCAGAATTTGTAAGTTGAATACTTGTTGTATCAGAAGACAAAGTCTTTACAACATTGAAAGTCAACTCAATAGGCATACCGTTGTCAAGGTAGACTCTATAAAGTCCAATGCCTGTGAGTTTTGGTGTTAAAGAAAGATTGATATAATATCTGTCGCCTACTTCTGTATAAGGATTGTCGTCATTTGTGTCAATATCCAAAACATCAACACCACTAAGGAAAGTATATGTAGAATATTGGAATGAGTGATCCGCATAGATTTGCAAATCAAAATTTTGTTTTCCGCCACTATAGTCAAGATAGAAATAACTTCCATTATAATTTTCATCAACAAGAACAGAAGTTGCACCTGCAATAATACTGCAATTTATATCAACAGTAAGTTCATCTGCATCTTGCAAAATATCACTTTTCAAATGAACAGTCACAACAAGATTTGAAATTTGAGTTATCCCCAACTTTCCTCTTATTTTAAAAGGAACATTCAAATCAGTAAACAATCTTTCATTTCCAGAATTTATTGTTATCCCATTATACATAATGTCCAAATATGTTTGGTCAAATGTAAAATATACACCTTCATAATTTGGGGAAGAAGAATACCCAGAAATGACATCCAAATACAAATCATTCCAACCAAATTCTGGATAACGATAATAGTTATACAAAATCAAACGCTCTGGCTCAGAAGTGCCATTTACAGTCAACGCTGTAGGAGCAATTTGGATTTCTATAGAGTATTGTTTTACAACATTGACACTTTCATCTTCAATTCCCTGTGCAATGTCGTAAAAAATTTCAAAATACAAATCAGTATTCGCCTGAGTTTGTGCATTTTGAGAAATCTTTAAATAATAAACAGTTTTGTCTTCCTGTTCATCAGTCACATAATCATAAAAATCAATGTCAACATAATTGTTAGATTGATATTTGTTCATTTTCAATGGAGCTTCAGCAATAGAATTTTCCATTTCAATCTTCAACAAATATTGGATCATGTGTGTATTGTTTGGCACAATAACAATGTTGTCATCATCAAGTGGTTGAAAATCAACAGCACCTGTGTTTATATCCATATATCCACCTGTCACATTTGCATTTATATCTGGCAAAACATAGACAGTGGCAACATCATAAACAATATTTTCATATTCTTCATTGTTCAAAGAATGGTCATAGACAGCCAAAAACTTAAAATCACTTGTCAAAGGAATTTGACTTTCCACACCGTTCAAGCTCAACACTAAAGTGTTTACATCTGTTTTTACCAATTTAACTTTATCAAATTTTTGAATTGTAGCCTCAGCATAATTTATTCCATCAAAGAAACTAGCCAAATTATTCTCAAAATCTAAATCGGTCAAGGTATATGTGTTAAAGTTTATATCACTTTTAGTTTCCAAATAATAGTAAGAAAGTTCTTTGTGTGTTGTATGGTTATCAAAAATAAATTGACTTGAATCAGGGACAAATTCTGTTTTGTTTGAAACATAAAGTACAGTGTCATCAAATTCCATTGATGAAGAATATTGATTTACATACACGCTGACAGAACATTCTTTTCCGCCTTCCAATGTGCTTACAGAAAGTTCTCCATACCCACCAGCAACACCAGTAATAGTGATTTTTATTTGATCTTTACTTATATAAACAGGATCAGAAGCACTAAAAATTGCAGTTTGTCCATCTGATCTAGGGTTGACTTGTACTTTATTGCTAAAACCACTTTGATAATTTTCAATAGTGAAAACAATTTCAATACTTTCTCCAACTTCCAACTCTATTGATTGTTTGTCAGCCACCAATGAAATTTTGCTGTAATCGACAGAACAACCAACAAAAAAGAAACCTGCAAACAAAAATGCAAACACTCCACATAAACTTATTAAAATGTTTTTAAAAACTTTTGTCATAGAATTCCTTTTATCCAAAATTTTTCTGTTGTAGTTTAAAATTTAAACAATATTACTTACCTTCAAACAATTGTTTTACATAATCTTGAGCAATAATCTGTACGGTAGTTCTTGCTGTTGGACTTGTGATCAAGAATGCTTGACCAACGCCCGCAGTAACAATTGAGTTTTGTTCTTCCTCATTGATACCACCTGATTTTTCATACAACTGAACAAGGTCGTTGATATCAGCTGGCGCAAGCGAGAAGATCAAAGAATATTGACACGCGTTAATAACCGCAGTTGATTGACGCCTAATTTCTTCAGTTCCAACGAAGTCGGAAATGTTCTGAGTAATAATAATCTGCATTCCGCTGTACTTTCTGATACGCTTAGCCATCTGAGCCATAAAGTCCAAAGCGATAGGATATTTAGGGTTAATAAAGATGTGCGCTTCATCAACGGCAACAATAATCTTTCTGTTTTTACGATACTTTTTATTGAAATCCTTGTTGTTGATGATTTCGTTGTTCAAATATCTAAATACCAAAAGCATCTGAGCATTGGTTACGGTAGGGTTGTTTCCAGCAACCAAAGACTGGAAGTTGAATGTAACAAAGTTTTCGTTTGTTTCAATAGATGTAGGTCCGTTCCACAAAGAACTGTTTCTTCCACCAGTTGCAAATTTTTTGATGTATGTTTCAACAGTCATCAAGTTTCTCAAAGAAAATTCATCTTTAGCAGTTTTGATTCTTCTCAAAATCAAATCATACAAATCATCAAAAGTAGGATAATCAGTTGGCTTCAATTTCGCAAGGTTTGTCTTATAATCGATATGGAATTCTTTGTACATATCAATAATAAGAGAGTTCAAAACTTCAAATGCATCTGCATTGATACCTTCCAAAATAACTCTAAAGAATTGTTCCAAGAATTGCAAGTGTTGTGGGAAAGAGTCATCAACTTTCTTCTCAACAACTTTTTTCTTTTCTATTTTTCTTCCAAAAGCATCATATTCTTCGTCTTCTTCTTTTTCTTCGTCTTCAGAAGCTTCCAAAGATGAAATAACGTTGAAAGGATTGATAATACCATGAGTAGAAGATCCAACATCAATAAACTTACCACCAAGATTTCTGGTCAAATCTTGATATTCGTTTTCAGGGTCAAGAATAAAGATCTTACAGTTGTCTGCGGCAAGATTTGTCAAAAGAGTTTTTGTCGCATAACTTTTACCAGAACCAGACTTACCAATAACCATCATGTTTGAGTTAACTCTTTCTCTGTCTCTCTTGAAGAAATCGACAAACACTGGATATTCGTTGTCTCCAAGATAAATACCATTAGGATCTTGCAAAGCATTTGAAATGAAAGGGAAAGTTGCAGCCAATGTAGATGTTGGCATACCCCTCATAGAACTTTTGAAAGAATCTCTTTTTGAAATATTTGAAGAAATAAAACCATCAATTTGTCTTGAGAAAAGTTCAGAATATTTAAAGCCTTGTTGTTTAAGCATTGCTCTAACATCTTTTTTTGCAGCATCTTCAGCAACAATAAATGTGTTGACATTAAAAAGTTGTTGGTTGTTGTTTTTCAAACTAACAAGCAGTTCTCTCAAAGTATCAAGGTGAGTTTGAAGTTCGATCTGAGAAGAACTTCTTCCAACCTTATAAAGTTTTGTCTCCATTTCCATAATTGCACGGTCAATTTGTTTTTCAGAATCAAGTTTTGGAACAGGAGAAAATTTCATAACAACTTTAGTTCTGTCCAAAAGGAAGAATTGTGCACCCCAAGCATTTCCAACTTGCAAAGGATAGTCAATCAAGTTATAACAACGATAACATTGGTCATCAATAAAATAACGAGCAATGTTAAACTTTATTTTGTCTGGAGTCGCCCAGTTGATATATTCAGTCATTGGAATAACTTCCAAATCTCTTTCATCAAAATTTTTACCTAAGTTTGCTTTCAAGAAAACGACCAAATCAGTCCCTTCCAATTTTCTTGCAGTAATAGGGTTCAAAGAAGATCCCATAGCACTGATCATACCAGAAGTTGTGTTTTCCAAGATTTCCATATCTTTGTCATAAACAATCACATAGAAGTGGTCCTTGAAAACTTTTGCCTGACGGTTCATAAACTCATACAAAGAAACTCTTTCTTCAAAAATAGGAGCACGAGCATCAATTTCTTCTTGAGAAATCTGACCATCATATTGCATGTCATACAAAACATCGTATTTGTGATTTTCATTGTATATGTATTTATCCAAAATCATTGGTTTGCTAATTTTGATAATAGAACAAGTTTGATCCCCGCTCAATCTACGAAGTGCATTTGCAAAGCTTTCAATAACATTATCTTGATAATATTCAGTGAGCAAGGTGAAAAACATTGGTTGAATTTCAATTACCTGTGCATAATATTGACCAAAACTTATAAATCTGTCTTGATAGATCCCTTCATAAGCAATCATTTCATTGATGTCAGACTTTTTCTTTTCTCCATCACCTTTAGAGAACTTTTTCTTTTGAACAGAATAACGAAGCAAGAAAACCAAAGTGTTGTAAAAACGAGTATCATCTGTAAACTTGAAAAACATAGAAACAGCAATGATACACCAAGCGATACCAATCCAAATATGAAGTTCAAAATTTGCCATAAACAAAATGATGGCTATAACAGCAAAAATTAAACCGAGCAAAATATCAAGCCCAGTCACACCTCTGACAAATTCTGATTTAACTTTTGTTTTTCTAGGAATAACTCTAACCATACTTTCCCTCTTGTTTTTGAATTTAAAAACAGGAAGCAAATTTTGTTTAAGGAAATCATCTATCAAGTATTCAAACAGACCCAATCTCAATCATTTTAAAGGTCAGTCAAATCTGCTTCTATTCTCGATATTATGATACTACAATTAGCCTCAAAAATACAAACAAAATAAATAAAAAAATAATATATATAAATATATTTTTCAAATTTAACAATTATTTTAAACTAAAAAATTTTATAACATTTATTAAGGAAAATGCTAAAAATATGAAAAAATCAATAAATGCCATATAAATAAACAAACATAAATCAACATTAAAAATTAGAAAAAAAATAATAAAAATGCAAAAAAATATAAAAAAATAATATTTTTCTGCATTTTTTAACAATTTTTAATTTGTTTTTATATTTTTTGATGATTTATCTTTTAATGGCAAAAAACAATTGATTTAATTTGTTGTGTTTTTTTGCTTTCGCCACAACATTTTTTGATATAGTTTCCCCTTTTGATATTATGCGTTCGTTATTATAGCCGAATATGTCTTCGCCAACAACTTTTCCAATATAAAAACTTGACGACAAAGTTATCTTTTCAGGTTTAGTCACCGGCTGAAAAGATTGAATTTGTACCAAATTTTGATTATCCGATCTAGGAAATTTTTGCAACTGCTGTTTTTGGCGACTCTTTTTAAATTCCACCATAACCACATCATCGCCAACATTTTTTATATGTTTTGCCAAAATTTCACATTTATCAGTAATAAATTTCTCCAACTTAAATTTATGATATTTTATATCTTCAATTTTTCCAAAATACACCCCTCGCTCATCAAAAATTGATTTACCAATCATAGATTTTGGTTTATTTGTGACGAATTCAAGTTTTGTCGAATCATCAATCAGCACAACCACATCTGACACAGCAGAAATATCTTCTTTCTTCAAAAACCATTCACCTTCTGTTTCTTCATCAGCAACATAATATCCCTTGATGTTGAGAGATTGAAAGTCTATTGCTATGTCCAAGATATACCCAACAATCACCCCTTCGTTTTTGCTTAAAACAATTTTAGAAATATTTTTCACAACAAACTCCTTATATTTATGTATGCCTCAAAACACAAAAATAGAAAGACAATCTCAAAAATCTGTTTTTTCAACAAAAATTTCACTTACCATCTGTCAAATTTTACTCTGTCAAAACTCTTTGACTTTTTCAATAATTCTATGCTAAAATAGCCTTATAGGAGAAAGACATGAAAAAGAAACAAACAATTACAAAAAATATGACCATAGGCGAAGCTCTTGCTATCAACGAAAATTTGGCTGAAATATTTTTAGGTTTTGGTATGCACTGTATATCATGTCCAGTAAGCCAAATGGAAACTATTGAAGAAGCAAGCATGGTCCATGGTGTAGATGTTGACTTTTTAATTAAAAAACTCAACGAAAACATAAAATAAATAAAAAAATCAAAAAAACTGCAAATTTTGCAGTTTTTTTTATTCATTATTAAAGTTTTATATGTTCAAACATTTTCTTATAAGATCTTTAAGTTTGTCAACATTGTTCTTTTTCTTAACGGAAAATAGTATTTGATTTTTGCCAATTTCAATCGGCTGTTTAAGCAGATCACTTTTGTTTAAGATAACAATTCTGTTGTCTGTTGCCCCTATATCATCCAAGATCTTGTTTGTTATATCAATGTTTTTCTTATAAAAATCATCAGCGACATCAACAACATGCAAAATCAAATCTGCATTTTTAACTTCTTCCAAAGTTGCAGAAAAACTTTCAACAAGTTCATGAGGCAATTTACTGATAAAACCAACAGTATCTGTCAACAAGCAAAACTTTCCATCATCGAGGAATAATCTTCTGCTTGTTGTATCAAGAGTGGCGAACAATTTGTCGTCTGCATAAATACTCTCTCTTGTCAAAAGATTGAAAATCGAACTCTTCCCTGCGTTTGTATATCCACCCAACACAACGCTTTTTATTCCATTTTTCTCTCTTAATATTCTGTTTTGTTTTCTGCTGTTTTTTATTTTTTCAATTTCGCCTTGAAGTGTAATAATTTCTTTTTCAAGTTTTCTTCTGTCAAGTTCGAGTTTTGTTTCTCCAGGACCGCGCATTCCCGCACCCTTGCCACCAAACCTTCCTTGACTACCTTGCAAAGAAGAAAGTCTTGTAAGCAAATATTTGTTTTGTGCAAGTTTAACTTCAATCTTTCCTTCACTTGATTTTGCATTCAAAGCAAAAATATCAATGATCAGCAAAATTCTGTCCAATACTTTTATTCCGAGTTCGTCAGAGATGTTTCTAAGTTGAGATCCTGTAAGTTGAAAATCAACCACCAAACAATCACAAGGATTATCTTTCAAGAAATTTTTTATTTCTTCAAGTTTTCCACTCCCCATGATTGTTCTTCTGTTGAAAGCATTAGTGCTTTGACTAAAAATCTTTACCACTTCCATATTCGCAGAAAAACACAGCCTGCTTATTTCAGCAAACTGATAATCTTTTTCTCTGTCATCTTCAATAGGACAAAAAATTATTGCTTTTTCTATTTCTTCTTCTTGTATTTGATGCATTTTCTTACTCATAATGTAAATATTATATCAAACATTTCACAAATTTCAAAATTTTAATCATAACAATAAAAAATAAAGGACAAACATATCCTTTATTTTCTTGTTCTATTCTGATTTTGCAAGAATAGATCCGTCTTCTGTGGAAATAATTATTGAATAATTTTCATTGTCAACATTCAAAACTGTAAAACACCAAAATGTTCCATCAAAATTATTTGCCTTTTTGTCAAGCACTCTCAAATAGCACTCTGCATTCAAAGAATTGTAAGTTTTCTTCAAATTTATTTTATCTTCCATTTCTTTGCTTGCAATATTGAGCGCCTGCTTATAATCAACAGCAAAATTTTTTGATAAACACTCCATATTCAATGTTTCACCTTCGTATGTCACAGAAATTTCCTCTTCACCAGTCAATTCTTTTTCCAAATCAACCATATATGCGCTGTTTAAAGAATTTATCTCAAGTTCCACTTGACTTGTTTGCCCATCTATTGTCACATCAACTTTGACAGCTTTTGCAGAAATTGGATTTGTAAAATTTAAAGTCAGCAAAGCAAAATCAACATTGTCTTCGCTTATGCCGTTCATCAAATATTCGTTTTCTCTTTCCCCAGATGATAAAGTGCAATAAAAATTGTCATTCTCTCCATAAAAATACACTTTAGTCAATTCTGACATGTTCTGTTTTACCAAACCTTCCGTTGTTGTCCCACATGCCAAACAAACAAAGCCAACACAAAACAACATCAGCATCAAAGCAACTTTCTTCATAATCACCTCACACATTTTTTATTATATATCAATAATATGTTTGTCAAAATCACAAAATGTGTTAAAATTATGTAGAAAAAGGGGTTATAATGATGAAAACATTAAAATTTTATTATAAGGACTGCATAAAAAATGGTTATTGCCTTGGAGCATACAATTTTATAAATATGGAAACATTAAAAGCTATTTGCGAAGGCTGTGAAAAAAGTCAGTCTCCTGCAATTTTGGCAGTAAGCGAAGGTGCTCTTTCTTATATGGGAGAAAATTTTGTAAAACCTTTGTTTGACAGCGCAAAGAAAACATATAAGCTCCCAATCTTTTTGCATTTGGATCACGGGAAAAGTTATGAAGTTTGCAAAAAAGCTGTTGATTTAGGATTTGACAGCGTTATGATTGATGGAAGCTCTCTCCCATTTGAAGAAAATGTAAAGTTGACAAAAAAAGTGGTAAATTACGCACACAAAAAAGGCGTTTTTGTTGAAGCAGAATTAGGCGTTTTGGCTGGAGTTGAAGACACAGTCAGTGCAGAGAAAAATATTTACACCGATCCAAAGAGTGCAAAAGAATTTGTTGAAAGAACAAACTGCGACACACTTGCTGTAGCAATCGGGACAAGCCATGGTGCTTACAAATTTAAAGGAGAACAAAAACTCCGTTTTGACATTTTGAAGCAAATAGAAAAAGAAATTCCAACCACTCCCCTTGTTTTGCATGGAGCATCAAGTGTTCCTCAACAATATGTTGAAACAATAAATCAATATGGTGGAGATATGAATGGAGCTGTTGGTATTCCTGAAAAATTTTTAGCAAAAGCTGCTTCAAAACATCACATATACAAAATCAATTGCGACACTGATATTAGACTTGCATATATGGCAACTCTCAGAAAACACCTTAAAGAAAATCCAAAAAATTTTGATATAAGAAAACCAAACACATTGGCAATAGAAGAAATCGCAAATATGATTGCTGATAAAAATAAAAAAGTATTCAAAAACAGTAAAAAAATATAATATGAAAAAAGAAACAACAAAAATTTCACACGACGGACATCGTGGCAGACTTTTAGATTTAGTTTACAATGTAGGACTTGAAAATGTAAGCGAAATTCAAGCAACTGAATTTTTCTTGACATATATTTTTCCTCGTGGTGATGTAAATCCACTTGCACATGTGCTTTTGAAACAGTTTGGCAATTTTGCCAATATTGTTGATGCAGACATATCCGAACTTCTGAAAATCAAAGGGATAAATGAAAAAAGTGCCAAAAAGATAAAACTTCTTGGAAATTTTGCAACTTACTATTCATTTGTAAGAATGCAAAAAAGGATAAGTCTGAAAAACAATCAAGAATTTTTACATTTCTTAGGCGGACTTTTAAGGTTTCAAACAACAGAAAATCTATATTTGTTTGCAATAGATCACAGTTTCAAGCTTTTGCAAAAACGAATTTATGATTTAAACAGTGTTAGGCAAGTCGGCATAAATCCTATGGATGTTTACAATTTTATTGCTTCAACCAAAGCATCCTATCTTGCTGTGGCACACAATCACCCTCATGGATCTGCACAGCCATCACAAGATGATCACGAAGCAGTAGAATATTTAGAAAGAATTTTAGAAAACATTGATTGTCAACTTTTAGACAGTTTTATTGTTGGCGAAGACGGCATTTATAGTGAAAGAAATGATGGTTTTATAGAGCATTTTGAAGAAGAAAATTTTGATTTTTTGACATCGTCATCAAAAAAATAGAGCATAGATAATTTTCTATACTCTATTTTTTTAACTTAAACATAGTTGTTGGCCTTGTCAACGCAACATCAATTTTAAACATTTCCCCTTCAATCAAATCCTTGTCAGCCAATTTTGATGAAATATAGTTGTAAGCCAACTCCGGAGTGTTGTTTTCTTTGCTTAAATGAGCCAAAACAATTTGCCTTGTACCTGTTGTCACAAGTTTTCCAATAAATTCTGCAGAAGCATCGTTTGACAAATGTCCGTTTTTTCCTGCAATACGCATTTTCAAAGCCAAAGGATATTTTTCACAATTTTTAAGCATATTCAAATCATGATTTGCTTCAATGTAAACAAGTTGACTTCCTTTAACGCTGTTTAAAATTCTGTCTTCGGTATGTCCCAAATCTGTCAAAATGCTTATTTTTTTGTCGTTTTCAGCAATAGAAAAACCAAAACATTTCACATCGTGAGGCACTTCAACTGGAGTGATTATCAAATCTTTAATACCAAAAGTGTCAGTAAAAATCTTCTTGTTTTTGTCATCGACCTTAGGCAATTTGTCATAAAGTCCAGCCCATACCTCATCATGCGCATAAATAGGAATGTTATATTTTCTGCTAAACACATCGACACCTTTGATATGGTCATTATGTTCGTGAGTGACAACAATTCCATCTATTTGGCTTCCGTCAACTCCAATCAAAGAAAGTCTGTTTTGAGTTTCTTTGCATGAAAGACCATCGTCAACCAAAATCTTTGTGTTGTCCGTTTCAATATATGTAAGGTTTCCATCACTACCTGATGATAAATTTATTACTCTCATTGCCCTATAATTTTACTACATTTTATTGTTTTTTGTCAATTTTTTGCGAAATCGCTTTATTTTTAAATCTTCAATAAAAAAATTGTGCAATAAAAATATCTAATCACTATTTTTATCACACAATTATATTTTTTATTTATTGTTCAGCACTTGGCAAAATCTTTTTCAAGAATTTTCCAGTCCAACTTTCTTCACATTCAGCTATCTCTTCTGGCGTGCCTGTTGCAACAATAGTTCCACCTTCATCGCCACCTTCTGGACCTATATCGATGATATAATCTGCACATTTGATTACATCAAGATTGTGTTCGATTACAACAACAGAATTTCCATTTCCAATCAATCTGTCCAAAATTGCAATAAGTTTCTTGACATCAAACATATGAAGACCAGTTGTTGGTTCGTCCAAAATATACATTGTTCTGCCAGTATCTTTTCTTGAAAGTTCTGTCGCAAGTTTAACCCTTTGAGCTTCACCACCAGACAAAGTTGTGGCAGGTTGACCAAGTTTGATGTAAGAAAGGCCAACATCATATAATGCTTGAATTTTGTTTTTGATAGTAGGTATGTTTTCAAAAAACTTCAAAGCTTCTTCAACTGTCATATCCAAAACATCGCTGATTGTCTTTCCCTTATACTTAACCTCCAAAGTTTCACGATTATATCGTTTTCCATGGCAGACTTCACAAGGCACAGTGATATCAGGCAAGAAATACATTTCAATTTCTTTTACCCCAGCACCTTCACACGCCTCACAACGACCGCCTTTGATGTTGAAACTAAATCTTCCAGAATTAAACCCACGCATTTTTGCATCTGGAGTGGCTGCAAACAAATCTCTGATTGCAGTAAACACCCCAGTATAAGTTGCAGGGTTGCTTCTTGGAGTTCTTCCAATTGGTGCCTGGTCAATGTTTATAACTTTATCCAACACATCGGCGTTTTTGATTTCTTTAAACTTTCCAAGTTCAAGTTTGCTGTTGTTAAGAAGATTTGAAAGGTAAGGATACAAAATTCCGTTGATAAGACTTGACTTACCGCTTCCAGAAACACCAGTGACAACAGTCAAAATTCCGGTAGGTATTTTCACATCAATATTTTTAAGATTGTTTTCTCTTGCCCCCACAATTGTCAAAAAGTCTTTTGGTTTTCTTCTTGTAGCAGGCACTTCAATTTTTTCACCTCCACGCAAAAATCTTGCTGTGACAGAATTTTTGTTTTCCATAACCTGTTCAACAGTTCCACAAGCAACGATTTCACCACCATGAACACCAGCATAAGGTCCAACATCGACCAAATAGTCTGCCGCTCTGATTGTGTCTTCATCGTGTTCAACAACAATAAGAGTATTCCCTAAATCTTTCAATTTTTTGAGAGTGTTAAGAAGTTTTTCATTATCTCTTTGATGCAAACCAATAGAAGGTTCGTCGAGAATGTACAAAACTCCAACAAGCCCACTTCCTATTTGAGTGGCGAGTCTAATTCTTTGTGCTTCACCACCAGACAAACTTTCAGCAGAACGATTTAATGTCAAATATGCCAAGCCAACATCTTGCAAAAAGTTAAGACGAGATAAAATCTCTTTCAAAATAGGTTCTGCTATTTGTGCTTTTGCTTTGCTTAAGTTTAAATTTTCAAACATCGGTATCAAATTTCTGACACTTTGACTGCAATAGTCATCAATGTCTTTTTTGTTTATCTTTACAGAAAGAGCAGACTCATTCAAGCGCTTTCCATGGCAAACAGTACATGTTTGCTCTCTCATAAATCTACCAATTTCAAACTTTACATACTCGCTTGTAGTTTCTTTATATCTTCTTCTTAAGTTGTTGATAATTCCCTCAAAAGCAACAGAAATAAATCTCTGTCCTTTTTCATTGTCAACTTCGACATCAATTTTCTCATTTCCAGAACCATAGAGCAAAATTTTAATTTGGTCTTTTGGAAGTTCACAAACCGGTTTGTTTAAATCAATGTTATATGCTTTTGACAATGCTTCAAAATAAGCCTTTGCCATAGAGCCTTCTTCAACTCTCCAACCAGTCAAATTGAAAGCACCTTGATTGATTGATAAATTGGAATTTTTCAAAACAATTCCCTCATCAATATCAAGTGTATATCCAATTCCAGTGCAGTTTGGACAAGCACCATAAGGAGCATTGAAAGAAAAAAGTCTAGGAGTTATCTCTTCCAAGGTCCAACCACATTCTGGACAAGCATAATTTGTTGAATAGAGTTCTCTGTTTTCATCGGTGGAAACAATGACAAGTCCATCTGCCAATTTCAAAGCAGTTTCCAAACTTCCTGCAAGTCTGGCATCTTTTCCGTCTTTCAAAGTTATTCTGTCAATGACAACATTGATGTTGTGCTTAATATTTTTGTCAAGTTCTATATGTTCATCAAGAGTGTAAACATTTCCATCAACTTCAACACGAACATAACCACTTCTTTTTAATGAGTCCAAAAGTTTTTCATGTCTTCCTTTCTGCCCACGAATCACTGGTGCGAGAATAGTTATCTTTGCACCTTCTCCAAGCTCTTTTATGCTGTCAACAATCTGATCAATCGTTTGCTGTTTAACTTCTCTGTTGCAATTTGGGCAATATGGAGTGCCCACTCTAGCAAAGAGCAAACGCAAATAGTCATAAATTTCTGTAACAGTCCCCACTGTAGAACGAGGGTTTCTGTTTGTCGTCTTTTGATCAATTGCAATGGCAGGAGAAAGACCTTCAATCACTTCAACATCAGGCTTTTGTGCTGCACCCAAAAACTGTCTAGCATAAGAAGACAAACTTTCAATATATCTTCTCTGTCCCTCTGCAAAAATAGTTCCAAACGCAAGGGAAGACTTACCAGAACCACTGACACCTGTAAAGACAATAAATTTGTCTCTTGGAAGCTCTAGACTAACATTTTTTAAGTTGTTTTCCTTTGCACCTTTAATGATAATAGAATTCTTCATTTTTTCTCCAATTAAATACTAAATATTATTATACCACAAATTTCATCTCTTAACAACTATAAAAAAACAACACAAACATAATAATTTGTGTTGTCAATGTTAAAAAATTATAAACCTATACAAATTTCATCAATGTCTTTAGCACGGATCTTCCTGTCTTTTATAACAACATCTTGATTTCTAACTTTTTCAGGAACTTCAGCATTGTCTGCAAGTTTGTATAATGTTGTTTTTCCCTTCAAATAGTTCAAGTCATTCAAATAGTCGTTTATAGTAAACGCAGGTTCAACTCTAAATGCAACAGCATCTTTCAAATATTCAACAGGAATTTGATTTAAAACTTGTTCAATTGTAGGCTTAAATGGAACTTTATATCCAACTGCGTGGAAATACATATTCACAGATGCCAATTTTACAAGTCTTTCTGCCTTGCAAACCGCTTTTGCATTTTGAGCATAATCTGGTCTTTTCAAATCAACAGGTTCTATATAACACAATTGACTTATAGGAAGAGCACCAACTTTCAATTTTACAACTGGTTTAATTTTTTTAGCAAGTATCAAAGTTCTTATATCAGCAAAACTCAATCTCATTTTTTACACCTCGCTAAATATCTTAGCAGAGTAGTCATCAAAAGTCAATACCCCTTTACTCAATTTTGTCCTTTCTGTTGAGTCTTTTCTTTAATTCATTTATCTTGTTTCTCAATTCAATTGCTCTTTCAAAATCAAGTTGAGAAGAAGCAATTTTCATCATAGAAGTCAAACGGTCAATTTCCTTTGGAATGTCTTTCTTTGCAATAGAATGTTCACTAACTTTCTTGCTGATATCCAAAGTATTTTTGATTTCTTTAATGATTGTTTTAGGGACAATTCCGTGCGCTTTGTTGTATGCTTCTTGCAAACTTCTACGCCTTTCAGTTTCATCAATAGCATTTTTCATTGATTTTGTCACTGTGTCAGCAAACATAATAACCCTGCCATTTGCATTTCTTGCCGCTCTTCCAATCGTTTGAATGAGCGCACCCTCACTTCTCAAAAAGCCTTCCTTATCTGCATCCAAAATGCACACCAATTCAACTTCTGGCATATCAAGTCCTTCTCTCAAAAGATTGATACCAACCAAGATGTCAAACTCTCCCTGTCTGAGTCCATTGATAATTTCCACTCTTTCCATAGTGTCAATTTCAGAGTGTAAATATTTGACTTTAAACTCTCTGTCAGCAAGGTATGTTGTCAAACTTTCCGCCATTTTCTTCGTCAAAGTGGTGACCAAAACTCTTGCTCCTCTAGCAATTGTTTTTCTGCATTCTTCCATCAAAACTTCAATTTGATTTTCAATAGGTCTAAGTTCAATTTTAGGATCCAAAAGTCCAGTAGGTCTGATAACTTGTTCAACAACCTGTCCAGCCTTTTCAAGTTCGTATGGTCCTGGAGTTGCAGAAACATAGATAGTCTGTTTCAATCTTTTCTCAAACTCATCAAATTTCAATGGTCTGTTGTCTCTTGCCGCTTCCAAACGGAAACCATATTCAACCAAAGAGTTCTTCCTTGCCCTGTCGCCATTATACATTGCCCTAATTTGTGGCAAAGTCATATGACTTTCGTCAATAATTGTCAAAAAGTCTTTTGGGAAATAATCAATAAGTGTAAAAGGTGGTTCTCCTGGTTTTCTACCATCAAAATATCTTGAATAGTTTTCTATTCCACTGCAATAGCCCACTTCTTTCATCATTTCAATGTCGTAAGCCACACGCTGACCAATTCTTTCCGCTTCAATAGGTTTGTGCTCGTCCTCAAATTTTTTGATTGCTTTTTCTCTGTCTTTTTCTATTTCTGCAATCGCGTTTTTCAATGTGTTGCTTCCAACAGCATAGTGCGTTGCAGGATAAATTGCAACATAACTCACTTCGTTGAGCAAATTTCCACTCACAGGATCAAATTCAAAAATCTTTTCTATCTCATCGCCAAAAAATCTAACCCTAATCGCCATTTCGCTTTGGTTGGCAGGAAAAATATCAACAACATCACCTTTAACTCTAAATGTTGTTCTTTTGAAATCAATATCATTTCTTGTGTATTGAATAGATATCAAATGATTTATAAGATCATCTCTGTCATACTCCTCGCCTTCACGCAAAGAAATATGCAAATTGTGATATTCTTCAGGACTCCCCAAACCATAAATGCAAGAAACAGAAGCAACAACAATCACATCTCTTCTTTCCAAAAGAGAAGAAGTTGTCGAAGAACGAAGTTTATCAATATCTTCATTTACACTCATATCCTTCTCAATGTAAGTATCAGTTGAAACTATGTATGCTTCTGGCTGATAATAATCATAATATGAAACAAAATATTCCACACGATTGTTTGGAAAAAATTCACGAAACTCGTTGCATAATTGAGCAGCCAAAGTTTTGTTGTGAGCAATAACCAATGTAGGTTTTTGCACTCTTTGAATGATATTTGCCATAGTAAAAGTTTTACCAGAGCCGGTAACACCCAACAATACTTGATCTTTCAAACCATCTTCAATACCTTCGACAAGTTTGTCTATTGCCTCTGGCTGATCGCCTGCAGGTTTATATTTAGATTTAAGTTCAAATTTTTCTTCCATAGTTGTATTTTAACACATTTCAACAAAAATTTATACAAATTACACCAAATAACATTTCAAAGATAAATTTTTAAAATTCCATTATTTGAAAATTGCTTTCAAAATAATTCCAAACACAAAACTCACCGTAGCCAAAAACATACTTCTAAGGATAAGCAGTCCAAAAGTCCTTCTGTTCTTCTTTGTGTCAGCATTAAATGTTTGACCGCATTTTTTTAAATTTACACAATAGAAATATCCTTTTTTGCTGTCGGAAACTACAAAATCAATGTAATTTTCGTTTGATAATTGCACCATTATTTCATCTATCTCTTCTATAGACAACACATATTTTTTTGACAACGCTTGCGTGATTTCTTGCGGCGAAATAAGATATGTCCTCTTTTGTTGACATTTTAAACATAAATAAGACATAACCATTTTTTCTTTTCTTGTCATAATCGCCTTTTTCTTTAATTTGCCCAAAAACATTTCAATTTATGCGAGAACCAAATTGGTATAATAACTGATAAAAAAGAAAAAAATATAATTATGTTAGACACAAAATCAAAATTGGTTTTAAAAATTTTAGCCAATGAATGCAACGATGGAAACTATAAAATAGTGGAGCTATCCGATATTATAATGGCACTTCCAAGGCATTTCAGAATGGATAGCGAAGCTGTGAAGCATATAATAACTCATCTAGAGCGTCAAGAATATATTTCAATAAAATATGACGATGATGATGTATATTGCTTGGCAGTTATGCCTTATGAGTTTGAAGCTTTAGAAAACGACAAGCCAAAATATATAAAAAGAGAGAAATCTAAAGAAAAAAGCATAAATATCACCACCATTCTTCTATCTTTTTTGTCAGCATTTGTCGGCACTACGCTTGGCATAATTGTCTGTTATTTTTTGCTTAAAATATTTTAATAGACACAAAAAAAGTTCAGCTTTCGCCGAACTTTTTTGTTTTTTATTCTGTCTTCTTAAGGAAAACCTGTGCAAGCTGTTCCATATCGCAATAATATCTAACAAGTTTATTTTCTTTCATACTATAAACACCGTCTTCTCCGACAATGTAAGAATCTATAAAATTGATCCCACAATTATAGCACAAATTTTCAATAACCTTGCACCCTTCTTTGTCTTCTTGAGAAGGTGTTGATTTTCCATAAGGATGGCAATGAGCAATAACCAAAGATGCTGGTTTTGCAGTAGCTAAAAATTTTGTAAATTCCAAAACAGGTAAACCAACTCTGTTTGAGCTGTTTAAGTTTATTCTGCGTTTGTGAGTGATGATGTTTCCCGCACTGATAGCAAGAATAATCATATTCTCTGATGTTCTAAAACGGAGATTGTCTTCCACAACATCAAGGATATCACCAATGCATTTTACGGCATATTTTCTGCCCATCTTTGCAGAAGTGTAGTAATAGAACATTTCTCCAAACATACAAATTTTTTTCGCTGCACGCTCATTGATGCCTTCAATTCTCATCAAGTCGTTTACATCAGCATCAACAATTTGAGTGAAAGTTTCGTATTCTTGCAAAAGACGATGGGCAAGAGGGTTGACATCTCCACGAGGGAAAATGTAAGTCAAGAAAAGTTCTACAACTTGCACTTCACTCATATTGTCAACCCCAGCATTCAAAGCCAGTTCCAGCAGTCTTTGTCTGTGCCCCTCATGCATTTTGCCATCATTATCTTTTTTCATAATACCTCTTTAGTTGTTATATGGATTTCCCCCTGTACACAATGCACTTACACTTGAGTTCAATCCTTCTCCACTCATCCATGAAATTCTATAGCCATCACGGAAGTCTCTCCAACCCCAGAATCCCCATGACCATATTCCATGTCTTTGTTCAAATGTTTGAGAAATTACATAAACTTTTGTTGGTCTTACAACATATCCAGTTTTCCCTGATGTATTTAAAATCGTATAGTAATTACCACCTAAAATATTAGCATCGGTTTTATCTTGCAATATAGTTTTTTGTTCATTTATGTTTTTATTTTCTTCACTAGGGAAATTATTACCAATGTTTGGATTTATCATAAAATTCTGTTCTGCCATCACACCATAGGCATAAGTTCTTTCATAGTGATTTTCGTCGCCATCCGAGCTTCTTGCTTGCTTAAACACCTTCCATTTTGAGACATTGTTTTCGCCTATCATAATAGTAGAAACTCTAGAATTCGTTTTCCCAGATAAAGGATTAGATGTAGAAGCATAACCACTGCTTGCCGAGAAGCAATAATAATAATTTGTTGTTTGGTTTGTTCCATAAATGTAATCAGTAATTTCAATATTGGCTCTACCAAAGCCTCCAACACCTCCATTACCTCCCATAGAATTATCTGATCTTGTGTTTTGAGTTATTGCTTTATCATTTAAATCTTCTCCACTGGCAGTTAATTGTCCATCAATTCCAGGATCACCGTTGTCGCCTCCATCTCCACCGCCTATTGCTTTGAGATCTTCAGAGTCAAATCGTCCGTTAGCTCCATTACCACCATTGCCACCGACACCTTTTATACCAAGTTTGTAATATCCGTTAAATGTAAGATATTCAATCTCAACATTTCCACCATTACCACCATCTTCTCCGACTTTACCTTGTTCTCCGATGTCAGTTCCATTTGTACCATCATCTCCATTTCCACCATTACCAGAAATTAAGATGTTTGATGAATTGTATTTTGATCCATTTTCTTCACTATTATCGACAACAGTATTATTTATTTTAATATTGTCAACAAGTGTGACCAAAACATCATCAGACTTGTCTGCGTCTAACACATTTACAGAAACATTGCTGTTTATAATCAATTTGACAGCCGAACTATTAGATTCTATAGTCGTGTAAACATTTCCACTATTTGCATCATTAATATTTCTAATATTTCCATAAACATTTACATTAACAATACTTGCAGTGTTCTTTCTTACAAACAATGACAAGTTTGAACTAGATTCGTTTGACAATCCAGAGACAATGCCAATTACATTCAAGTCTTTTATAGTATTACTATTCTTTCTAAACAAAGACAAAGAATAGAAATCTGTATTATCATTGTCTGTATATTTTTGAGTGCTACTAATGAAAGTCATATTGTATCCATTACCCAAAATCATTTTGTTGTTCTCATCAAAAGTAAGTTCTTTAAGATTTATATCATCTCCTAAAATAATGTATTCAAAAGTTTGTTGATCAGTTTCGCTGTCAATTGCAATTCCAACATTATTTGAAACCACAATATTGTACCTATACAAGAAGTTTTGCATTTCATAACTTGTTGCATTGATTGTTGCATCCGAAGAATTTATCCATGTACCACTATTTTCTGCACGATATTGGAAACTTCCCTGACTCATGTTTTTATCACTGTTTTGAACAAAAGTATCCTGTTGCCCAGCATAGAGTTTTATTGTTTTATTGTTTTCCAATGTTGTTATATTGTTATACTCATACTTAAAATTGATTGATTCCAATTTACCATTTGCAGAAGGATTTCTAGCGAACAGCAAAGTATTTTTATCAAAATATGAAACCACTAAATCTGCCTTAATTTCTTTAAAGTTGAAGTTTCCTTCTTCATCAGGAGTCCAAGCACCTTCTGGTCTGAATGAAGAGAATACTCCCAAATCTAATGTTTTTTCTTCTTTGCTATCATAATCCCATTCTCTAACAGTTGCCTCTTCATCTCCTTCTACAATTTTTATTTCTTTCAATCTGTATTCATACATAACAGGATTTCTTTCAAACATTTTATCAATGTTGGTTACAAACATTCTAGAATTTTCCCATTTGTTAACATTTAGTCCTTTTTTGTTGTCTACCTTATATCCAACACTTATAGTACCACAATCATAGATTTTGTATTCATAAGTGTAATATGTAGAACCATCTTCAAATTGACCTGATGTCATAACATACGAACAAGTACCTTCTGCACAAAGAGGGCATTTCTCTTCACCTGATGAAATTGAATATGAATATCCATTATATGTTATAGAACCAATAAGCTTGCCACCATTTATTGAATATTCAATAATATCACCTATAACACCATCAGCTAAAGCATTTGTTGTTGTATATGATCTAATGTTAATCTGATCAATATTTGAAATAATATTTTCACTTAAATCATAACTTTCATTCTCTTTAAGATATCCTTGGATTCTTCCTTTTATTACACCATCATTTGACATAGTCATTTCATAACCTAAATCTGTACCAATATTAACTAAGCTTCCACTTGTAATGTGATATGAATATGTTACATTCATAGTATAGAATGACAAGCCAAAAACAGTAATTGTACTTGCGACTATTCCTTGTGAAGGATTAGCTTCAGCATTAAAATTATCTCCAATATAGTTACCTGATGTAGTAAAGTTTCCATTATCAACTGGAGTCGCTGTATATGAAAATCTAAAGTTCCCATCTGTGACACTGCTTCCAATGTTTTGAGATGGAGGAGTTGTCATTATCTTTTCTAAATCATAATAAATTGTTGAACTCATTACATTAGAATTGATAAATTCTAGCAATTCTTGTTTATAATCTGCAAGTTTATCAGAATTTGAATCAATAACAACTTCAGTTCCATCCGTAGTATCTGCTTTTTCAATGTAAAGATAATATTGTCCATTTTCATAATTGACACTAAATTTAAACCCATCTACAGCGTCATCACCAATATTAAATACAGAATTTACATATTGTACATTAAATACATTTTCTTTTCCAAAAGCGAATCTTAAATTGTAGTTGTCTAAAACTTGTTGCAAAGGTATTTTTATACCAGTAACATAATTTGTATCTTCTTTTGTTGTTATAATATCTTCATTTATATCACTTAATTCAAGTGTGCCGTAATTATATCCTCTGAACACTTCTGTCTCTGTTCTATTTATATCTCCAATTGAAAATTCTGCATCAGAGCTTGAAGTTGTAACGCTACCATTTTCATAACCAGTTTCTCTAATAGTAACATTGACTGAAATTGTCAATTTTTTACCATTCAATGCTTTGCTTTCTTCTTCATTACCTTTAAATACAACCCATGCGCATTCATCTCTATATTCCAATTTCAAATCTGTGAAATTAGTATTTCCATCTATATCAATATCTAAGTTGTATTTTCCTTCTTTATCAGAATTTATATTGTTTATATCATTTTCTGTAAGCTTACTAATATTTGCATCATCTTCAAGTTTTATGCTTATATAACCGTTGCTATATTCAACATTATTCTTTCCTAAAGCAATACTTTGTTGTGATGTTCTGCAATTTATTTCATAAACGATAGTTCCAGTAACAGCTTCATCAAAATATACACCGAATGTAACTTTTACAAAATCTCCGGCTTTCCCCTGATCATCTTGATCAACTCTCTCATAATTTACAGTTGTAAATTGAGGATTCTTATATATTCCACCATTAACGATAACATTTTTAATATAAAAACTTTCTTTATTTAGATAGTTATAATCAATATAATCAACGCCATTTTTTTTCATATCTAAGTAAATAGAGAATTCTGTGCCATATGGAGCATATGCAGTTTTAATATTTGAAGAATTATATACTACAGCTGCAAATTCACCATTTATTGTGAAATATTTCAAATTGTTTTGACTTTCTTTTGAGCTCTCGATATTTTCAATGTTTGTATCTACATTGTCTCTTATAGTTTCATTATATAAATCACTTGAAGTATCTATATTTATATAACCATTCTTTTGGTCAAAACCAATAATACTATTCAACAATTCATTTTCTCCATTGTCATACTCAGAACTTGACATAATAATATTGTTGGTCAACAAATCATCATATTTTATAAAGTCAATTGATTTATAATATGTCGTTTGTGCTGACATTTCAAAGATAGAGTTTTCAATTCCAAGTGTTCCATAATCGTTAGACACTACGCTTGAAGTACTGTCTTCTCCAACTACATAATCGCCGTAATAATAAACATAATCACTTCCTGTTGCATTATACATATTACGCGCACTATAAGCTATTTCATTTATATAATCATTTTGAGCCCCGCCAAAGTACCCTCTTGTAATTTCATCTTGCATATAAACACGGAAAGCATACCCATAAGAATCTTTTGCATTGACATAAATTGCAGCATTTCCACTTTCAGCTCTTACAACAGAATATTTTGCTTTATAATCATTATCTACACCATCCAACATGTATTTTCTATCAAAAGTCAGTTTCTTTGTCAAAACAATTTGTCCTAAATTACCATCATTTTTGATATTATTTACACTTGTATTACTGTCTGAAATTTCACTATTAGCACCAAACACATATCCAACACCAAAAGCAAATACATTTCTGATTTGTCCTGGATTATAAGTTAAAGTAATTTTATAAGACAAATCAACCGGATTAGAAGTATATTCATCAATATCTTCATCTCCAGAATATCGTTCAACATTAATATTATATTTTGTTTCATTGTTATTTGGAGCACTAATTGCTTGAACAGCACCATCATTTATACAGTTTCTTACAGTTGTGCTGCTACCATATCCAATAATACCACCTGCAAAAGACATATTGTTTGATGTATTTCCCGCGCCAACAAAACCTGTATTATAACTGTCGCTCAAACTTGATGTGTCAGCAAAACCTACAACACCTCCTGCTACAACAGCAACATTGGCTGATTGAGTAAATCCACTCAATACTGCATTTGTATTGTAAGAATCAGATACTTTTGTTCCTTTATCAGCAAATCCTACAATTCCTCCTGCAATACCGTTCAACTCTGTATCCTCAACATCGGTTGTAGATTGCAAATATTTATATGTAGATAACTCAATTACTCCTGCTAAACCTGTTTCATTGTAATACTTTACATTTTTATCTGAATTAACGGTTTGTACAATAGTTCCGTTGTTAGAAGATTCACTTACCGTTCCGTTTCCAGTAAGATATCCAACAACTCCACCAATAATAGTTGAACTATTTGAAGAATTTATTACAACTACCGAATTTACATTTTTAGCAGTTCCTTCCAAAACACCAACAACTCCACCGATAATTTGTGTATTTACATTGTTGTTTTTTATTTCTCCATTTACCGTTATATTTTCAAGACTTCCAACAACAACTTTTGCCAAGCCTCCAATTACATTATCTTTAATTGAAGAAAGTTTAAGTCCGCTAATTCTCAAATTCTTGATTGTTCCAACAAATTTTCCAAACAAACCAGAATTTCCTGATATAGACAAATCAATTGTGTTGTTTTGTCCATCAATAACCAATCCCTTTGTTGAGTCTCCTAGGTCAGCTCCAAGATTGTTTATTGAAACAGCAAAGTCATATCTCAAAACAAATTTATAATCGAGATTATATTTTTCATTTGGATTATTCAATGAATCACTAGCATTTGATTTCACAGTTTCATACATTTGATCAAATTTGCCTTGATTCAAAACTCCCAAATACCAGTCCTCATTTCCATCACCATATGTGCTTCCATTTTCAACAACATCTTTATAAGAAATTGGTTGATAGTTCTCAACAGTCACAGCTTCTTTTGTTTCACCATCTTCAACCAAAGTTGTTTCTTGTCCAATTACATATGTTGTCACATTCTTTAAATAACCAAATCCATGTGAAGCATATCCGTAATTTACATAACGATTGAAGTACCAAGTATGTTCTGTTGTGATTTTTCCATCAAGTAAAAGAGAATCAACTGCACAGCCATTGTTGTATACATTTTCTTTTTCATCTTTAATTCCATAATAAGGAACAGACAAATTGGACATAGATACAGTAATAGTGCCATTGTTGTAAGCAGAATCAAGAGATTCGTTGCTTCCGCTAATAACATTACCTACTATGTTTACTCCTGCAGAATCAGTTTCTGCATCAAATTTGTTGATGAAATATGCTTTTGCATTTACTTCCTCACCCAATGCATTGTTTTTCTTAATTTGTGTAATAGAATAACAATCCAAGATGTCTGCAGATCTAATTCCATCATTATTATAACTGTCTGCGAAAGTATACATATTTATATCAATGTAAGTTTCCAAACGACCAGAAGAGTATGTTGACTTAATAGTAGTATTTCCCTGTGTCATGTTTGCAATGCCAGCCATTCTACCATTTTCAGAAGCTCTATAAATCATGTCAGCATCAACATAACATTCATTGATGATACCTCTTTCCATAAGCCCTACAAGTCCACCAAGATGGAGTTGTGAGTTTGCACCACCAACTGAGAGTTCGCCTTTTACTCCTACACCATAAATGAACGAACTTCCTTTCATTGTTCCTACAAGTCCACCATAAGCAGGAATTGAAGCATTTCCTCCATCTTCACTGTTTATGTCAAAAGATGAAATTTCAAGATTCATCAACAAACCAGAAACAACATTGAAATTGAGTTCTGAAACTTTCTTATCGAATCCTTCACCCAAATTATTGATCAAAGCACCATAACTTGTTTCAGAATTTTCATCTTCTGTAGAACTGTCTGTTCTTGTTAAAATATGTCCATTTCCAATAATAGCATAATTTTTCAAATCTTCTGCCATTGGTCTAGATGTAGAGATATCTTCTGTTATTGCAACCCAAGTGATATTGTGATAACTTCCGTTTATTACAACTTCGTAATCTTCAGGTTGATCTGTATCACTTTGTTTTACAAATATTTCGCTGTCTCCACCATTGCTTTGACCCCATGCATATGGTTTCAATTTGTGTCCAGATTCAACATTGTCTAAGTTAATTCCAATATTTTCAAATGCTTTTAAAATATTCTCTTCAGAACTTAATTTGGTTGAATCTACACCTTCTGTCTTGTCATAAATGTTTGTATAGCCACTATAAGTTACGGCATCACCATACATAATGTCTTCATTTCCAGACTCTTCTTGATATGCCATACATACTGATGAATTGTATTTGTTTCCTTCATATTCAACAATGCTACTATTTCTTCCAACAATAGCATTTGTATTTGAATAATCTTCTCCTCCATCAATAGAATATTCATCCATAGAAATTCTTTCATTAAATGAAGTCATAAGAGAATAACAATTTTTAATAGATATATAAGATCCTATACCTACAATGCCACCAAAATTGTAAGTATTTATACGAGAATTATAAACAGTACTGTTTGATTCACTTGTAGAATCAAACAAATAGTTTACAAAAACATCTCCATAAGTATAACAATCTTCAATTGTGTAAACTCTTTCTGCTGATGAAGAAAGTTGTCCAATTGCAAATTCACCAACAACACCCCCGGCAGTAATATTTGTTGGTAAATAATATTTATCATTGTTTTCTTGTCCGTAAATCTTTACAGCACCACCATATACAATGTTTGAAATTTGTATAGCTCTGTTGCTATCTACAAAGTCTGTTCTTGCAATGTATCCAACGGCTCCACCAAATACCAAATTTCCAATTGAAGCCAAAACATTTCCATTGTAGTATACATGATATTGTCCTTGGGTGCTGTTTATTGTAGAAGAAGCAGCATTTCCACTGATACCTGTATCAGAAGAAACATTTGTCATTTCTCCAATAAGACCACCAACATAAGCTGTTGTTTTGCCACTTGAAGAAGTTGACGCACCACTTGTCAAATCTTCTCTTACAGAAATGTTGAAGTTGTTGTTGACAATAGAATTCATATTTACAGAACCCTGCAACAAACCAATAAAACCACCAATATAAATTGCAGGTTTGCTTTGTGAGCCAATTTCAGCATCACTATTTTCTGCAATCTCAACATCAATGCTTCCTGACAAATTGCAACTACCAGAAATATTGATAGCGGTTCCTACAACAGAACCAAAGAAGCCACCAATTGAATCTTCATTGCCTTTTGTCACAAATGGAGTCAATCCTCCATCTTCAACAGGATAATTATACAAGTTTTGATCAAATAAGGTCTCACCTGTTTCTTCATCTACAACATAATCATTTGCAGAGTCATTTTCATCTTGTTTTTTACCAACATTGAAATTGACTGAAAGGCTTTGAATTGTAGTAGTTGAATTTATTGTTCCAGCAATTGCCCCAATATTTGCTCTATTGGTTGAAATATTCTCTTCAACTTGATAAATACCTCCGAGAAGAATAATATTTCCGCTTCCAACATTTGAAATATCAAGGTAAGAATTACTTATTGATCCAAATGCCAAACCTGCAAATAAATTATTTACATCTGTTTTTTGATTGATGCTCAAATCAGAATTTTCATCTGAACCATCAGCCTCATCAATAAATGTTACAGTGTCAACAGAAACAATTTCTCCAGCATATCCACCAATATACACATCAGTGCTTTCTGTATTTTCAGATTTAATTTCAAAATTAGCATTTACATAACCTATGCTTGCTAGTCCAAGAGAAATGTCTGCCCTTCCAGAGCCTTTTGTTATTTTTCCTGCATAGACTCCAGCATACAAAGTTAATTTTGAATAATTTACCTCATCAACATTGAAGTTTATATTAGTTTTTAATGGATTATCTTTTGTAGATTTCTCATTGTAAATTTTGATTTTTTGAATGTTTATCTGAGTAAACGCTGAAGTTTGTTCAATATATCCAGCAAGCAATCCCATATGAACATCAACTTCTTTGTTGTCTGTGTTAATTCTGTGATTGAAATTGATTGAAGCATTGTCTCTTACGGTAAAATTGATATTTATAAATGATGTTTCATGTGCAATTCTAGTGATCAAACCTGCATTGTAAATCATTTCATCATTTATATTGTCAGCTTCTGTTTCAATATAAACATTTTGATTTAAAACAATGTTTACATCTCTCAAAACAGCATTTCCTGTGTTATCTTGAATCAAAGAATATTCAATATCTCCTTCATTTTCTCCGCACATATAAATGTTGATACCCTCAACACTTGCGCCATCAGTCAAGCCAGCAAACAATGACTGATCAACAATGATACCGACTTTGTCTGCATTGTTTACGCCATCACCTTGATCGCCACCAATAATGATATTTGTGTTTGCCCCATAAATTGGTTGTGTGACAAATCCTTCTGTTTCACTGTTTGCATAATCATAGTATGATATCAATTCTCCATGGAAGTTTTTGATAGGTTCAAAATCTACTGCACTTCCAGCTCCATCACCATATTTGTCATGATCCTGCTTGCTTACACTTCTCAAGTCAATATCCTGATAAATATTTGAATCTTCATCAACCTTTCCTCTCAATACTACGGTAATGTTTCCGTTGTCCATAGCTTCAAGAACATCTTTTGTATTATAAACATCCCAGAAAATAATATTGAGTGTAGGCAAAAGTTGAATATGTGGGAAGAGTTCATTTTCTGTATGTTCCCAATAATAATCATCCCAACCATTTGCAAGGAAGTAGCTATACATTTTTGCATATGCTGCAGTGATTGATTGCATATTACTGCTTCCTATAGATTCAACATTTACAAGCACATCATAAAATCTAGAATCGTCTCCATTTTCCCAAGAGAGATTAAATCCATAAGGTTTTAAGTTCAAAGAAACTTGACTAGAACCAACTACTACACTTGAATAACCACCAACAGTGTTAGATTGGTGAGTGCCTGTATATTTATAACCTTTTGAAATATCCAAATAATTATTGTCAGAGTCAATAATATAGAAACTTGTACTCAATGTTTGGTTTTCTGTATTATCTCTTGAGTTTACAATCTTTCCAACAATCATAAAGTGTCTATCACTTACATAGCCACCAACAGCATCTGTGCTTGCCGTTCTGTCCCCAACAAGTTTAGATCCATTGTAAGAATAGTAATTTACGGCAATAACATTTTTCAAAGCAACTACAGAAACTTGTCCTTCAGCATTTCTTTCCAATGCGCCAATAATACCAGAACTATATCCGTTTCCTGTTGTGCTGTCAATATACACATCTCCAGAAGCATAGACATCATTCAAAAGCACATTAACTTTTGGTGTAGATGTCAAGAATGCCAAATCATATTGATTGTCAGTATAACCAGCAAGACCAACAATTCCACCAACAGCCAAAGTTGAAGCAGAGTGAGAGATAACATTGAGTTTGTTATAACCAATGTAAATATAACCGCCACCCATGTATCCAACAAGTCCACCAATATAAAGAGGATTGTTGATGTTTGAATTATATCCTTCATCACTTGGAGTATAAGAGAATATAGATTGTTGTCCTCTTTCTACCGTAAGGTTTCCAGAGTAATAGCTGTTTTCGTTAGCCTCAATCATAGACTTTTGCAAAGTTTCAGAATAGCTTGCAGAAACAGCAAACAATCCGCCATAGTTTTCTCCAATCAAACCACCAGCATAAAGGTTTTTAGAGATGATGTAAGAAGGTTTTGACAAATTCATGTCAGCATCAAGTTCAAGAGTTGCATCGTAAATCAAAGTAGAGTTTCCAACATATCCAAACAAACCGCCAGCTACTTCACCATAAATGTTTACAGCATCAGAAACATGAACTGTAATTATGTCATAATCACTAACTTCCAAAGAAGAAGAGAATGTCACTGTTTCGCTGTTTAAAGAGTCATATATATCAACATATCCAGCAACTGCTCCGGCATATGAAATTCTTGATGCATAAGTTGCAATTGAATTTCCGTTTGAAGCATAGCCTCTTAAATTTGAACCAACATAAGAGTCATTTGCACCAACATTTTTGCCACTTAAATAGTAAGCAGAATATACATCAATGTCGACAACACTGATATCACTTAATTTGCTTTCTCCGAACAACATACCAACAACGCCACCAACAACATTGTTTCCCAAAATTGATGTTCTGTCTTCGCCTTGAGATGTGACTGGTGACAAACTTACAGCCAAAATTCTAGAATCAACAGCAGTACCTGCCAAAGTTCCTACAATGTTTGCTCTTGAGTTGTGGATAGATTCAACAATCAAATCCAAGTTCATAATTACAGCACCATCAAGTTTTGCAAACAAACCATAGTTTTCAGCGGCCTCACTGCTACCCAAACTGATATTAGAAATTGTAAATCCATTTCCATCCAGCAACCCAGTAAATGTCTTCTTTGTTGTTTGCAATTTGATAGAATTGTCACCTTCAGAATTTTGATCAATTTCAGCCATATCAATATTGTTTACAATTCTATAATTACCAAATACTTCGGTGTCACTATAATATTCTTTATAAGAAGAAATTTCTGTATTTCCGGCCTTTCCTGTTGCCATAGCAAAGTCATAAGCGTCTCTTATGATGATAGGGTTGTTTTCTCCACCATAAGACAAATCAACACTTCTCATAGTATCAGCATCAATAATTGATTTGCTATAGAAAATTGATGTCACACTTCCATTAGTAACAGCATAACGATTTGAGAAAGAAATTTGATTTGCACTAACAAGAGTCAACTTTTCTGTCTTAGAAACGCTCCAAATACCATTGTAAGCACCAGGCTCTGAAGCAAAACTAAATCCATAGAATGTGTCTTCATTCATAACATCACTTACTGACAAAGCACCACTTGTTAAAGAACTTTGATTTGTGTCATCAATAAGAGATTCATTATAGAAATAAGAGAAACTAATAGTTCCATAATTTAATGATTCAGCAAAATCATTTACCCCTGAGAACTGCATTTGATTGATATCTGTTTTTGTAATATCACAAGCCGCATAGCATAGAGAAATTTCTGCAGACTCATTGTTTATATAAACAAAACCTGCAACCAAAGAAGCTTTAGATTCACTGTTTTCAATAGCAATATTAGAATAAGAATTTTTGATTAAAGCGTCATTTTGATATACAAAACCACCAATGATACCTATAGAAGTAATATTTGATAAATTGTTGTAAATATTTACTTCTCCGTCATCTCCAATATAATCACTACCTTGACCCTCAACATAACTGTTTTGAATATTGTTGTGGTTGTAAACTGCAAAACCGGCAGTCAAAGAAGTCGTGCTTGCCATATCATTGTAAATTTGTATGTTATCAGCGAAAGATGCACTGACATAACCAGAAGAAGCATTGTCGTTTACAAAACCTGAAACTTCAACTTGTCCTCTTACAACAAACAAATTCAAACTTTGAGTTTTGATATAATTTGTTCCGGCAATTTTAACAATTTGTCTAAATGATTCACCGCCAACTCTACTGTTCATGATTGAAGCATTGTTTGTCACTACAAATCCAGAAACTTTGCTATCAATTCCCAAAGATGAAACCATAGAAGAAGTTATTTCAATAGGATCGGTATTTTGCCCCATTGTGTACTTAACAACCAATCCAGTATCACCTGATATAGAGCTAGATTGATATGACTCATCATAATAAGACAACACTTCACAATTGTAAATTACACCATTGTTTTCAACAGCAAAACCAGCAATGTTGATGTTTGTATATCTTGATATGTCAACAGAAATCTGACCACCATTGTAAATGTTTACTCTGACATTTTTCAATGTTGTGTTTTCTGTTACAGTGTTAAACAAAGCAAGACTAAGAGTGTTTCCTTCTTCAGGATAAGCAAAACTATTTATATGAATTGTATAACCATTTCCATCAAGACTGTCGATTAAATCTGTGCTGATTGGAGAATAGTCTGTCAAAACAATGTCATTCATCAAGATATAATCATCTGCTTTTTCAGAATTTGTTGCATAATCAATAAACTCATCAGCGGTAAAGATTTGAGTAGGGGTGTCTTCATCTGACCATACATCAACAACAATCAAGAAGTAATAATCATAATAGAATTCAATTCCTTGATATATGATTGTTGTTCTGAGCTTCATCAACTGTCTACCAGTTTTTATACCAGTAATTGTCAAATAACTATAAGCACTTCCATCGCTGTATTTACCTTCAGCCTCATCAATTCTAAATGCACCATTTTGAACGATACCAGAATCATTGCAAATTGCAGAAGAATGACTTTCATCTGAAGCATACCAAAGTTGATATTTCAAAGCAACTTCTTCATATTGTCCAGTTGTACTGTTGAAATTATAGTTAATATAATATCCAACATCATCATCTTTGTAAGTATTGCTGCGTTCGAAACGAGATCTTTCTTCCATAATTTTTTCTACTGCAGCAACTTCACTTGCATCATTCTTGTCATATTCATAATTTTCTGGAGTGAATGGATAATCAAAATTCAATGTGTCTGTTGCATTTATATAAGAATAGAACACATCATAAGTTTTTCCATTATATGTTGAAGTTCCACCGCTTGAAGAAAGTTTAATATTGCTTCCATCCACTGAGAAGTCAACCAAACAAATAGTTGCTCTGCTTTCCTTTATTTCTGGCACATTGTTTATCACTTTCTTAACAGTTGCACAAACATAGAAAATTCCACTATCTTTGTTTCCTGACAATTTTGCGTCAACGGCAGCAGAAATTGTTGCAGTATAAACTTTGTATGTGTCAAATTCTTCTTTTGTGACCGCAGAAAGACTTATATTTGCACCATTGTTTTGCAAATATAAATTGTCAAGTTCTTGATTTGCATCAACAGTTACGGTTACGGTCGCAGAGCCACCTTTTGCAAGCACATATGTTGAAGCCCCATTAACTTTTATGTTGGCACCTTGCAAATAATCTATGTTAAGATTGTGAGTACCAGAAGCCAACTCTGTTGAGCCATTATAATAAGTCAAAGTAAATTTCAAAGAAGTTGAAGATGTAAATGCACTTGAAATATAGACTCTGAAATAGAACACTCCATTTCCAGTCTTGTCAGCTTCTGTCAAACTTACTTCAATTCCATTTTCAATCAAAGAAGTAGAGTTGGAATTTACATAATAACCATATCTTGAATCAAATGCAAGTTTTGAAATGTTTACAGTCCCCACATTTCCTGTTCCACTAGCAGAATAAGTCAATGTAAATCTTGTCATCAAAGCATAAGCAGGATCAACTGTCACTGCCATAATTGCATCAGAAGAAGGAGTTAAAGTATTTGTAATTTCATCAGCTGGATTCAAGTACAAAACAGAATTTTTGATTTGACGACTTTCAATGTTGTATGTAGAAATGCTAAAATCTTCAATTTCCTGTGTCAAAACAGAAAGCCCAATAGTTTTTGCGTATTGAGAATTTTGTCCTTTGTTTTGACTTGCAGCATCAACACTGATTGACAAATCGGTATAATTTTGTTCGATCAAATGTTTGCATGCATCATCAACTTTTACCCAAACTCTAAATTTAAATCCACTGTCAGTTGTGGTTTTTGTCCAAGAAACATTCAAAACAAGTTTGCTGTCAACAACAAATTTTGCAGAATTTTCATCTGAAGACAATTCGTTTGGAATGTCAATTTCACCATATTTCAATCCAACTACAATATTGTCGTTTTCTGCATCTGACTCCATAGTCACATCAAAAACAGCATATTGAGAAGGTTTTACAATCAAATTTGTAGCGTTATCAATAACCAAAGATGTTGCACCATTATAAACAGAAATATCAAAATTTCTTACTCTTTGTTGTCTAATTGCATTTGAATAATCACTGTTTTGAGCTATGTCATCAACAACAACATATGCTTCAACACTTGTCACATCATCATTTTCATGATTTTTGTTTCCCAAAAGTTTCAAAGAATTGTTGCTCTTAGAAATTGTCACATAATCTTTGTTTACAATTTGTCCGTCTGTTCCTTCTTCATAAGAATTTCCAGTCAAGACATATTCAACAGAAAATGCATCTCTAACAGTTGAATAACCATTTCCATTTAAGTAGATAGTGTTATTCATGTTAAACATAACAGTTCTTGAATTATTTAAACCAGTTTGCAACAAAACTGTTTGATCTTCTTTAAGTTCAACAGAATCAATTGTTGTCACAAGTTCTGGTAAGAAATTCAATACAACAAACTTAAATGTTTTGTAAGATGTGAAGTCCATTTTTGAATGAACATCAATTTCAAACTCTTCCACATTTTTTGACAAAATCTTAATAGAATTTGTGCTTATAGAAATGTTTTTACTATCACTTGTAAGAAGCAAACTCTTTGCTTGCTCTGCTGTGACACCAAACAAATCTGCCACTGAAATTGTATTATAATTTGTCAAAGCAGATTGCTCTGCAGCGTTAGAGATTGTTGCACTGACATTATAAACAAACAAAATACCTTTATCATTTCCAGCGTTCAAAGATTTCAAAGGTGAAACATTGTTTGCTATCTCGACTTGAGAGACATCAACAGATGCACTTGGTTTTGTGTTTTTAAGATACATATAACCAAAGTTTACTTCGCCATCAATATCAACAGTTTCCCAAATTGAACTATCCAATCTAGCAACCAAATTGGTCCATTTTGTTTCTGTTTCACTTGGATTTGCATAATCACTAGGGATGTCTGATTGTGTCAAAACATTGTCATCACTTGTTTGGTCTGCATAACCAAGTTGTGGATTGTAAGAATTGTTTGCATAAGCAAACACAGCATTTTCAAAAATTCTTGTTTCAACTTGTGCCGAACTTGAATTGTAATAAGATATATAAGAGTTAGTGACATTTATAAACTGTGCACTTGTATTTGACTGAACAGGCGCTTGCAAACTGCCCATAAATGCAAAACTTTCATTTATTCTAGCCCCTGCTTCAAATCCTGCCATAAATATAGCTTTTGCACTTGTACTATTGTCAAAAACATTGTTGATAGAAAAACTGCTTGAGTCCATCAAAGAATAAGCATAAGCATAAGATTTGTTGATAATGCTTGAAGCCCCACCAAAGCCGACAATTCCACCAACTGCACTGTTTGCAGTAATTTTGTTGCTTACTGCTGTGGTATCATCATCATCTGTGACAAAATTATAGAACTCAACTCCACAATTTTCAATTTTGTTAAAGTTTTCTCCGACAAGACCACCAACATAAGATGCGTTTACAGAATTTATTGTCACACCATAAGAATAAGAGTTTTTAACTGTTCCATAGTTTATTCCGACCAAGCCACCCACAAACGATGCAGTTGCATCCAATGTACTGCTCTTATACAAACCATCAGAGTAATAAACATCAATTGCCACGCCATCAATTGTACCTCTGTTTGTATTAGCAACAATACCTGCGGATTCTGTACCAGTGCTCAAAACATTTCCAACAAAAGTAAGGTTTTTAATAGTTCCCTTTTCAAGAAGAGTGTTTACAAAGCTTTGGCTTGTTCCGCTAAATGTCAAAGTAATATTTTTATCTTTACCAAAGAACATACCACTAAATTCGTTGTAACTTGTCCAGTTTGTAAGAGTGATATTGTTCATAATTCTGTAATATTTTGCTGTATCAATATTTTTCAAATCTGCTTCATTATAAACTCTAATAGCAGTACCTTCACTCATACCATCAGCAATGGTAATAGAAATCTTTACGATCAAATCTTTGTAATAGATTTTTTCTCCGTCATTGTTATAGAAATATGTAGAAATTTCATCATTTTCGTTTATAAGGTTGTCATAATAGCTGTTTAATTCTGACAATCTTTTATAAATAGGTGTTTCTACAATGTTTCCATCAGAGTCTTCAGAATATTTGTAAACCAAAATTTGATTGATGCCATCAACCGTTTTAATCATATCATTTGGCAACAAGTAAAGGTTTCCATAACCACCCTTGCTTGTATTGATGTTCAAATTGAATGATTGTCCAATAGAAGAGGTGGTAATAGCCAAATCACTGCTTGAACCTGATGTCGCAAAATAAGCATAAGCGAGATTGATATCATACGCATCACTTGGAGAAACAGAAGCAGAGATAGTAAAGCTTCTTTCACTGCTTACAGTCGTTGTCAAATTCAAATAGATTTCATTGTCTTCTGTTCTGTTTAGCCACTGAACACTTTCAACGCGTTTTACATTTCTTATCTCTATTTGGATTTCTGTTCTGCGTTCAAAACCATTTTCGTCACGATAATAAATCGTCAAAATATCTCTAACAGAAGTTTGTAAATTTGTAGAATTTGCAGTAATTCTAAAATTGAAATATCTTCCAGATGTTGAATAAGAAATATTGCTTATCTCATAGTATTTGTTCTTCAAATAAGCCCCGCCCTGACTTACTTCAAAATCTTCCAAAGCAGAAGAAAAACTAAAGTAAGAAATTTCATTTGAATATGTAGGAGCTTTTTCATCAGGACGCATAGAAATTGTGACATCAACCCTAGACATACCAATATCATTTTGGCTCAATGTTTCAGTTGTATATAACAATGCTGTCTTTACACTTGAAGAAAGATATCTTACAGAATAGAAACTTTCCAAAGCAAAGAATCTTGCAATCACAACATCATTATGTTGTTCATCATAACCATTAAACAACACACAAACATAACCTTTAAACTCATTGTCAGTCAAAGACAATCTGTTTTCGTTGATTGTAAAATAAAGCCCATCATTTTCTATGAAATATCTGTAATAGTTATAATCCAAAGCGATTGTATCCAAAGAGTTGCCAGCAAAAATTTCTTCTGCTCTAGCCAAAGCTGTTTCATCATCTTGCAATCCTTCCGCTGCTTTTACTGCCGCAATCAAATTGTCAAAAGTAAGAACTCTATAAGAAATTCCAGCTTCTGACAAAGATGCATTTTGATAATTTGTATTCAAAGAAATGCTAATTCCTGCTTCAAGCATCAATCTTGAAATAGACAAACTTTGTCTTGTGTCGTCTGAATCAATAATTCCAGCAACATCAACATAACTTTGCAAACTTTCATCATCTTTATAAACATCAGAAGATGCCTTATCAGCATTAGAAATTGTTGCAGATGTCAAAGGTACAAATGCTCTTACTGCGAATTTATCTGAAACTTTTCCTGTCACATGTTCAAACCAGAAGTTTACAGAAGCGTCAAAGTTATAGCCATTAAGGGTCAAATTAAATCTAACAATGACATACATTCCATTTTCCGAATCAGAACTTGAAGAAATTGCTTGAATATCAGAGAACTCAAATCTTAAATTTTCATCATGCTTTAATGACAATCCAGAGATTGTTGACAAATCTTTAATTTTTACCGTAAATGTTTGAGTCTTTACAGCAGAAATACTTGAAGACATATATGTCGTTGTAGGCAAATCTTCATCTTCTTCTGTTGTAACCGTCAATGTTTCATCAGTTGAAATTTTATAAAAATTTGTTGTAAGAGTTGTGCTTGCATCAGCATTGCTTGCTGAAGTGAAGTTAAACTCTACTCCTTCAAGGATATCAAAATTTTCAGCACTTGAAAAATAAACATCGCTTCCATTCAACATCATTGAAGATGTATAAACACTTGATCCAGTCTCATTTGTAAAGGTCAATTCTTGTCCACGATAATAAATTTTTGCAAAAGATGAAACTGGATTATCAAGGTCAAGTGTCAATTGTTTTAAAGCATCTTGGTTCAAATCAACAGAAATATAAAACATACTGTTGTCAATTGCTACTTCACTTGGCAAAACAGTTGTAGAAATCTTATATCCATTTCCACTCGCATAATTTGAGAAAACATCAATGACATTATTGTTTAAAATATCACCATTTGTGTTTGAAAGCTCAATTCTTGTTGCAGAATAGTAAGTGTTCAAAATTGCATTTGTTCCATCAGAAACAATGTCATAATTGTAATCTTTGTATCCAACTTTCAAATAAAAATAGAAAGTCCCAAATTTATTTATAGAAAACTTGTCCAAAGCATCAATTCTGAAATTGTATCTTATTTGATTTGCAGTTTCATCAACAATCGGAGCATCAATCTCCAATGTTAAGTAATTTTGATATACGGAACTTGACAACAACTGCAAAGAACCATTATCAAGTTTTTCATAAACAATAGGAGTCAATGCGATTTCGTATGGAGAATTTATGATGATAGTTCCTTCTACGCTAGATTCGTTTGCATTGTTTCTAACCATATTAAAAACTTCTTCACTGTCAGAAACTGAGTTGTTTTGATACAAGGTCCTACCATCAATACTCAAATAATTGATAGTGCTGTTTTCCAAAACTTCAAAACTTACACTTCCAAAAATTGCAGTGTTGTTTGCAAAAGATGCTCTCAAGCTTATTTGAGGCAAATCATAATCGTTGTTTACAAGCAAAACATCATTTTGAATTGTTGCATAAACAACTCCATCTTTAACGAACTGTTGAGAATTTTCTTCTTCAGAACCTTCAAAAGTCCAAACGATGTCCTTAACATTTGCAGTGACAGGCTCTAGATTAAAGTAATCTTCAACATTAAGTTTTTTGCCAACTGTTTTTGTCACATAAAGATTTGTTCTTCCGTCAACACTGTCATCTGGTGCCAACTCAATGTCTTCCAAAATAGTCTTAACATGAACAGTAATTATTTTGCTCTGTTTGCTATCAGCCTTTGCTGAAACCTTAACTTCTGCTTCACCACTTTTATCACCAAAAATTGTGAAGGCATAATTGCTGGAATTTTTTACAGTAACAGGAGAAAGACGGATGCTATCTCCACCATTTAAAATCTCAACATTAATGCCAGAGGAAGAGTTCTCAAGAGAGACACTTATCTCTTTTGACAGATAATTTTCTGCTTGCTCATCATTGGTATAAATTACCACTTCTTCCGTAGAAACAGAAAGAGAAACTTTCTTCTCACAAGCAGACAACAACAATCCTCCCAAGAGTATAAAAACACTTAAAATTCCCAGAGCAACTTTTTTCATGTGTCCTCCTAAGTTAATATTTGCAATAAGCAAATTTTTATATAATATATTATAAATAAATAAAAGCCCTAAAGTCAAATTCTGACAAAATAATTTTAATTAAAATTAAAAAAATAAATAAATGACAAAAAATATATTTTTAAAACATTTTTTAACAATTTTTAATTAGAATTTTTAAAATATTTTTTCTTTCCATACAAAAACTTATATAAAAATTTCACAATATTTTTATTTGAAAAAATTGTTTAAAAATTATAAAAATAAATAAAAATTATAAAAAAATGCCAAAAAAATCAATTTTTTTAGCATTTTTTGCGATTTTTTGATTATTTTTTAATATTTTTTTATTTTTTATAATTCTCGATTTTTATTCTCATACTTGTGTTTTGTGGACATTCCACCTCTAATATGTTTTTCAGCAAAATTATGATCCAAAATTTTTTGAACATTTTCATACATTTGTTTATCTACTTTTTGCAACCTTTTTGACAAATCATTGTGGACAGTGCTTTTGCTTAAGCCAAAAATTTTTGCAGTTTTTCTTATTGTATCTTGCGTTTCAGAAATATGACGAGCGACCTCAAGGGTCCTTTCTTTTATATAAGGTTTCATCTCTCCTCCCATAAAAATTTGATAATTTAAATTTCTTTAAAATTGTCATAATAATTTTTATGAGAGAACTTGTCATATTATGCCATAATTTGTCGAATAAATAAAAAGAAAAAAATAGAACGATTTCGTTCTATTTTTGACATTCTTCAATCAATTCAACGATTTGACCGATTGTTTTGATTTGGCCAATTTTTTCATCTGGAATTGTGATACCATATTCATCTTCAAGAGTCATCAACATTTCAATAACATCCAAAGAATCTGCACCCAAATCTTCAACAATGTTTGATTCAGCTGTAATAGTATCTTTAGAGATTCCAAGTTGTTCTGCAACCAATTCTTTTACCTTATCAATAACCATGTCAACCTCCACATGGCTATAATATCACAAAACACACTTAAAAATCAACTAAATTGAAATAATGACATATTACTTGTTTTGCAAATCAAGGTAATTGTTTGGATCTACTTCAACACCATCTTTCATAAGAACAAAATGCAAATGAGCACCATCTTTTGATTCATTTGTGGCAGAATTAGAAGCGTTGCCAATTTGTTGTCCTTTCTTTACACTGTCACCTTCAGAAACTTTTACATCTTCGTTTAATGAAGAATATACGCTTACAAATCCATCAGAATGACTTATTGTGACAACACATCCATCAAGAGAATTTGATTCTACAGAATCTACAATTCCATCATAGATTGAAAAAACAGCATCATTTTCTGAAGAAAGATCAACAGCAAGATGAATTTCCCATCTGTTTAAACTTTCATTCAACTGCAACTTGTCATCAGCATAATCTTTCACAATAACAGCATCAGTCATAGGCAAAGCAAATTGAATACTGCTTGTTGATACAGGCTCTCCTTTTTGCACTCCCAAACCAATTCCAAGTGCAAGGGCAAGCGAAACCACACAAGCAACACCCAACGCACCATATCTTTTGAATAATCTTTTAAATTTACCTTCTTCGTTTATTTCCATATTACCTCCACACACTAATAATTGACACAAAAAATTAAATTAAACATAAAATTTAAAAATTTTTTATCATTTTTAAATCAATATCCAGTCAATATCAATGGAAAACCTGTTATTATACTTTCACCAACAACAGCGACTTGCATATTAACCTTTTTGCCATCAACAAAAACACAATCTTGATAATATGGAGTATAACCATAATAAATTTCAATACCTTCAATAAAAGAAGTTGAAACAAGCTGAAATTTCATTTTGTTTAAAAATTCATCAACATTTCCTGACAAATAAAATTGTATAGCATCAAAATCATTCTTCAATTCTCTAATCTTCGTTCTCGCAACATCCAACGAACAATAATTGAAATATTTGTCTCCACAAGCAACAGATTCAATTTCGCCGTCATTTTGAAAATTTGAAGCAGATACAATGCAAACCTTGTCAATGTTTGAAAAATTGAAAATTGGATTTATGTCATTTTTTATAAATACACTTGAAATGCAACACGCCAAAATTAAAATAAACACTAAAAGTTTTTTCATAAAATAACTATTCCCAATTTAGGCATTGTTAAACAAAAAAAAGAAGTGCGTACACTTCTTTTCTCATTTTTATTTTATATTACTTATTTTACAAGCATAAAAATCAAAATACCAAGAGCTGCCAAAGAAACAACAAAACCTATCCAATAAAAAGCAGTTTTAAGCCCACCGCTAGGTTTATTCTTAACTTTCTCAACTTTTGTATCAGGTTTAACATTTTCTGTTAAATTCTGAGATTGTTCTGTCCTGGACACAACAGTTTGTCCTTGATTTTCAACAGACTTGTTATTTACATCGTTTGTTTTTGCATTTTTAGGATCATCACCTTTTTCATTTCTAAAAGCTGGTGGAGGTGGTGGCATGTTCCTAAGTTCTTTTGGTGGAGGTGGTATAACAACTTTTTTATCTTCCATTTAAAACTCCTTCTCTATTTAGATATATTTTATATTATTACAGTAAAAAAAGTCCAACAAATTTCAACACTATTGGACATTTTTCCAAATATTTTGCTCGTCATACTTAGTTTCAAGAGTTTCAACCACAAAAGTGATAATGTATTTTTCTTTACTAACAAGGTTTGAGTCTTCTGGCACAATTAAATATGTACAAAAAGTAATTTTGTTCCCTCCTCGCAATACATCGTCATAATAATAATATCCATCTTCTGATTTTTCAAAATGTTCTGATGTCACGAAATCAAATGTTTCATCTTGATTTTTCCCAAAAATTTTCGCTTTTACTCTTACTCTCATGTCAGAATTTAAGTCTTGAGCATTTATTTGAATGGTTTGCGGAATCATCTCTCCTGGCAAATAAGAACCATAAAATGTCAAAGAAGCAACATTTGATTGATTTGATTTCACTCCAATAGAAAAAGAATCGCCAACAGTTAGATCAGAATCGGAATTTATATAGGATATTGAAAAATAATAGCCTGTAGCACCCAAAATAAGCGATAGGACAAATAAAAAAGACAGAATAACAACAGCAAATATCAAACCTGTACAACTATTTTTTCTCATAACAATAGTTTAAACTTTGAATTTGTTATTATTCTGCTTTAAATACTTTTTTTTGTTTTTTTCTTCTCTTATTTCTTTCTTGTCTAAAATTTTCTATTTGTATTTTCTTAAATTCCAAGCTCTCTTCTTGGAGTTCAAACTTCTTTTTTACCCAACGATATTTTCTATTTCCATAAATTGTATCATAAGAAATAATTCCAATCCCCTGCAACAAATAGAAGTAGTAAGAGCAAAATCTCCACAAAAGCAATGCCCAGAAAGTATAACCGCCCAAATAATCTTTAAACAAAGCCGCAAATGTAATTTCATTCATACCAGTTCCACCTGGAAGAGGAATAAAGCTTGATGCCAAATCAATCAATGCTGCATAGATGAAGAAATCTCCATAATTACCAAGTTTCCCGCCTTGATAAGGGAAAGCCAAATAAATGAAATATGGAATAGAGAACAGCAAAACAAATCTTATAGCATGCAACAAAATCTGGTATAAAACATCCCATTTAGATCTGCTATACTCTTTCATGATATTTTGATAATCGCGAACAAAATTCATAACTTTGTCATAATGCTTCTCATAATTTTTCAAAATACGCATTTTTACAAGCAATTTCAAACTTCCTGAGACGAGTTTTTCCCCAAGTTTTTTTGACAAAGAAACAAACAAAATAAACGCAACAACCAAAAATGCCAAACAAAAACCGATAATACTTGCTGCAGAAACAAAGCTTTGAGACATTCCGTTTGTAAAAGATGTTATAAGACATACAGAAGTCACAATAAGCCATGCTATTTGCTGAAAAACAAGCTTAGAAATAGGGATCGAAAGAGATGTTGAAGCTGGTATATCTCTTGCATTAAGGTAAGTCACCATAAAAGCCTGACCACCACTTGACATTGGGGTCACAGCATCATAATATCTTAAAATACCCAAAGATTTGTAAGACAAAAACCATCTCGAGCGCAAAGTTTTTCTATATATCATTCTGTGTACAGAAAACACATCAACAACAACAATAATAAAAAGAAACAACAACATTATAAATATATATAAAAAGTTTATATCAACAATTCTTAAAGGAGTAAAATCGTCACTAGAAAGAATATTCCAAACAAGGATCCCAGCAACCAACAAAATGTTGAAAACGAAATAGACGACATTCATTATTTTCTTTCGTTTGTCTTTTGCTTTTTCGTTTACTTCTTTTGTGACTTCTTCAAGCTTTTCTTCTACTTTCTTGTTTTCTTCATCAGAAAGAGCTTCTTTTTTTAATCTCTCAATCTGTTTTGCTTTGTATTTGGTTCTAAGACGAGAAAAAAAATTTTGCTTTGATTTTACATCAACGCTTTCAGTAGATTCAGTGTTTTCAATTTGTTCTACTTGTTGTTCTTCTTTTTTCATCTCAATTTGCATTTTAGCAAAAAAAACAACCCTTGTCAATTTTAAACAAGAGTTGCCCTAAATTTTTCTCCTCTATCAATATAAATCTTTAATATTGTTTGTTATAGATTCAATCTTTGTTGTCATGTATGTTCTTAAATAGTTCATGTTCATGTTTTGGAAAACAGAGAAGTTGTCTTTTGTAAGAGATTCGTAAATCTTATCAAATACAGTTTTATCAGAGAAGATGTTTAATCTTGTTGAAGTCAACAATTTGATGTTGTCAAGGTTTGTTGAAGCATCAAAATCAGCTGTTATTCCACTAAACAAATTTTTGATTTCTCCTGCATAGAAGAACATATAAAGTCCATCTTCTGCTCTAACAAAATCAGTTGTATCACCAACTTGAGCATTTCCATTGTCATAGAGTTTTAAGATTGCTTCTTTAACATCATCATTTGAACTAAATGTATCATTTGCCAAAACTTTGTTTGAAGAATCAACACCAAACACTGCATTGTATTCTGCACCTTTCAAAGTGTCATCATCATTGTAGAGATAAAGATATTTTCTAAATGCATCTGCCTTGTTGTAAGAAATTTGTTTATTGTAGTTTGCAAGTTCTGTTTCTGTCATTGTTGAATCAGAAATATATTGATAATTTGCAATATCTTCATTGATTTTGTTTAACAAGTTTTGAGCAGAAATTGTTTCTGTTGTTTTTTCTCCAGTTTCTGCATCTCTTACTGTTGCACTAATTCTGCTATATAAATTGTTCATAGCTTCTTCATATTCATTATATCCAATTGATTGACTTTCCAGTGCTGTTTTAAGTGCAGAATATTCTGCCTTTTGGTCATCTGTCATTTCCAATTTGATATAACCTACATAGAAGTAATTTGAAGCACCACTGCCTTCCAAAATGTAATCTACACTTCCAACGTCTGAAAGCATTGTGCTAGCATAAGTTTCTGTATCACCACCAATCTTGTATGTTGCATAGTCTGCTCTAACTTTTGCTGAATAATAAGACAATACATCTTTAACTGTTATATTTGAAATGTCTGCATCTTGATGAGATTGAGTATTGAAAATAACTTCATATTTTTCAACAATATAGTTGTCTCTAAGAATGTTGTAAACTCTGTCCATTTCAAACAAGAACCATTCTTTGTCAGTCTTGAAATCTTTATATCCATAGTTTTCTTTTATATCTGCAAGATATTTGTTGAAAGCACTTCTCCAATTTTTTGCACTTGTAGAATTGCTTGAGTCGATCAAAGAATAAAGTTTTTCATACATTGCTTCTTTAAAAGGATAATTTCCTTCTGCATCTTTATAATCATAGTCGCAATAAACACCACTTGCATTTTGTCTGCCTTGGTATGTTGCTCTAATAGTTGTTGCAGGTGTGGTTTTTCTAATTACATATTTCCCATTTGCATCAACATCAAGATAAGCTGTTTTGTCGTATGGTGTATAAACTGAAGCATTTGTGTCACTTTCTGCATCGTCGGTACTATCATCAGAAGAATTTTCTAAAACTTCGTTCAAATATTCTTTTAAATTTGAATACAAAGAACTGTAAGTTGTATCCCAAAGATATGTTGTTTCGTTTCCGTTTAACATTTCTCCTTCACTAGGATTTTCTTCATAATAATTTTCAACGGCTTTAATTGTCAAACGGTTGTCAATAATGGTCTCCAATGTTTGGTTAACTGCTTGTTCCATAGTATAACCATAGTTGTCAACATAGTTGTATCCATAGCTGTTGTAAGCAGAGATTAAATCTCTTTTTGTTATGTTTTCTTTTTCTCCATCAGTATAAGTAATTGTCGCAACAACTGCTTCAAAATAATTTTTATCATTTCTCGTGACTAAAGAACAGCCTGTAAAAACAGACAAGCACATAATCACCATCATAAATAACGCTGCAAATTTTCTTTTCACATCAATCTCCAAGCAAATTTTAAAGCGAAGATCCTTCACTTTAATAAATATTCTAACTTTGATATTATAAACTATAAAACAATAAATTTCAAGCAAAAGCAAGCATTTTCATCAATCTTTTTTGCTGGTTAAAGCATTTGAAAACATATCTATAAGTAAATCAACTTTGTCAATAACTTTTCCTTTTGTATTCACCTTTAGAATAGGTAGATCTTCAAATTTTAAACAGGTATCATAAAATTTGCCAACATTCGACAATCTTTTATCAATAATCTCTTCACTTTTGTAGAAATAAATCAAGCAATCAGCAGAATTAATTTTGATTTTCTTGACATTAAAATTGCCAGCCAAATTCTTCAAAAATGCGACTTTACACAAGTTGACAACTTCAACAGGTACATCTCCATTGCTTTCTTGAAGTTGCGTAAGCACCTGTTTGTATTCAGACTCAGAAGAAATATTGCTGATTTTGTTGTAGAAAACAATTCTTTCTTCTTGAGATGGAATGTATTCTTCACTGATATACGCATCAAGCACAAGCTCCATCTTGATTTCCTTTGCATCATGAGTTTTTTGTCCAGAAATCTCTTTTGTGACTTCTTCCAAAAGTCTAACATACATATCGTAGCCAACTTTTTGCATATGACCATGTTGTTCTTTTCCAAGAATGTTTCCAGCTCCTCGGATTTCCAAATCTCTCATAGCAATCTTAAATCCGCTTCCGAGTTCTCTAAATTCTTTTATCGCTTCCAGACGCTTGTATGCATCTTCTGTCAAGACCTTTCCGCCATTATAGGTCAAATATGCATATGCCAGTTTGTCAGAACGACCAATTCTACCTCTAATTTGATAAAGTTGACTTAACCCCAACATATCACAATCAACCACAAACAAAGTGTTCAAAGTTGGCAAATCAATTCCGTTTTCTATCAAAGTTGTAGAAATAAACAAATTGAATTTGTCTTCGTAAAGGTCATTGATCACTTTTGCCAATTCGTTTTCCATCATTTGTCCATGTGCAACGCCAATTTTCGCTTGTGGTAAGAGTGAAGCAACATGACTTCTAAATTCATAAATTTCTGCCACTCTGTTGAAAAGAATAAGTGCCTTGCCATTTCTTGATAACTCTCTTGAAACAACATCTTGCAAAAGTTGGTCGCTGTAAGGACTTACATAGGTTTGTATTGGAAGCCTATCTCTAGGAGGCGTTGCAATAACACTTATATCTCTAATCCCAGAAAGTGACATGTGCAAAGTTCTTGGAATAGGAGTAGCTGAAAGTGTCAAAACATCGATATCCGTCTTCATTTTTTTGATCTTTTCTTTGTCCTTGACACCAAATCTTTGTTCCTCATCAAGCACCAATAAACCCAAATCTTTAAACTTCAAATTTTCGTTTAAAATTTTGTGAGTCCCAATCAAAATATCAATTTTTCCTTCTGCAAGACGCTTATAAATATCTTTAGTTTCTTTGTCCGTTTTAAATCTGTTTAAGATTTCAATTCTAAGACCAAAACCATTCATTCTCTGTTTTGTAGAACGATAATGTTGCTCTGACAAAATAGTGGTTGGGCAAAGAAACGCAACTTGTTTTCCATTGTATACGGCTTTAAAAATTGCTCTGAAAGCGACTTCTGTTTTCCCAAATCCAACATCACCACAAATCAATCTGTCCATAATTTTGTCACTTTCCATATCTTTGTCAACATCAGCAATAGCCTGCACCTGATCTGGTGTAAGTTCGTATTGAAAAGCATCCGAAAATTGTTTTTCCAGTTCTTCATCTCTGACAAAAACAAAACCTTTCTTTTCTTCACGCTCCTTGTAAATCTTAGCCAAAGAAATAGCAACTTCTTTTAAGTCTTCTTTGACTTTTTGTTTTAATTTTGTCCATTCACTAGAGCCCAAAGCGTTAAGTTTCGGATTTTCTCCACCAATATAAGCAGAAACAAGATTTGCCTGCTCTGATGGCAAATATAAAAGGGCACCATTTTTGTATTCAATTACAAAATAATCTTTCTCAAAGTGAGAAAGTTTCATTCTGACAATATCTTTGCATCGTCCAACCCCATAGAAAGAGTGAACAACATAGTCTCCCACCTTTGGAAGATAAGAAAAGTTTTGTTTCCCAGACCTGTAATCAACTTTTTTGTTTTTATACATATCGTCAGTACCAATACCAACGATACCAAATTCCAAGAAACTGAAAGAATATGGGAAATAATCTTTGCACAAATAAATGTGCAGGTTTTCTACCAATTCTCCATCAAAAACTTTAAATTGAATTTTGTTTGTCAACAAAAATTCTCTTAGAATATCAAAATATTCTCCTGCAAACAAAAAAACATTGATATGTCCATCAGCATAAATTGTTATATCTTTTTTCAAAGACAAGAAATCTGTTATATAACTTTTTTGTCCAACAGTTTTATTTTCAAAATCACTATCATTAGTGTTTGACAAAACAACATATTTTTTTAAGTCAACATCTTCAAATTTCAAGAAAAGGCCATCAGAATTCCAAGACAATTCCTCTCTGCTCTTCTCTAAAATTTTGCATTCGTTTTCGATTTTTATTGGTTCATCAACAACAATATTTTCACACAGATCAAAAACCGAGTTTTCTCCAATTTTCAAAAAAATAGGGAAAATTTCAATTTTTTCAACCATTTTTTGAGTTTTCATGGTTGCAAAATCAAAATTTATTATTTTTTCAACTTCATCATCAAAAAATTCAATTCTGTAAGGATATTCCTGTCCAGAAACAAAAATATCTACGACATCTCCCCTTACTGCAAACTGTCCTACGCTTGTGACATAATCAACTCTTTCGTATCCAAAAGAAATCAATTTTTCTGATAATTCTTCAAAAGGGATCTCTTTTTCTTGTTGAATTACAAACTTACTGCGCAAAAAATTTAAATCAAATTTTGTTGTAAGAGACGAAGGCAAAAATATAAGCACATCAATCTTATTTTCCAAAAAAGAAGAAACGGCATCTGCAAAAGGAAACAAATTGAAATCTTTTTCATCTTCGTTTTCTCTGCCACAAGAGACAATCTGAACTTTTCTCCCGCAGTCTAAAAGTCCTCTTTTTAGTTTGCTTGCTGTGACAAAATCACCACACAAATAAACAAGTTTGTCATGCAAAGCACAAAACAAAACTTTTTCGCCAACAAAAAAACCACCCAAGTTTGCTTTCTTGGATAACTGTGTTGATTGAAGAAGTTTTAAAAATTTTTCCATTAAGACAATCTCTCGCAAATTTCGTTTACTGCTTTATCAATAATTGGTGCAAAAACATTTTTATCATATTTTGAAAGGACATAGTCAGCAAGATCCATAGTTATATCTCTGCCTATACCCACTTTGATTCTTTCAAAATCTTCACCAATGTAAGAAACAATGCTTCTAAGCCCATTATGTGTGCCTGCAGAACCATGTTCTCTGTATCTTATGTTTCCTTTTGGCAAATCAATATCATCAACCACGACCAAAATACGAGCATCTTTAAATTTGTTTTTAAGCATAACGACTGACTCACCACTCAAATTCATGTAGGTTTGAGGTTTTACAATCAAAAGTTTTTCTCCGTTCAAAGTTCCTTCTCCAACAAGAGCTTTAAATTTGTTTTTATCAAAAGAAATGCCCAACTTTTTTGCTAGGGCATCAACTACATCAAAACCGATATTATGATATGTGTTTTTATATTTGTCATCAGGATTTCCAAGTCCAACCACGATATTCATAAAAATTCCCCTTAAATTTTTTGATTTATAAGTTTCGCAAAAGGTCCAACAACCTTTCCTTTTTCTACCTTACTTTTTTCCAAATAACTTTGGCAAACAAAAGCTTCATCGCAAACAATTGTGTCAAAAATATAATTTCCACTTTCCAAAATTACATTCTTCCCAATATAACTTTCGCCCTTGATGATGTTGTTTGGATAGATCACACAGCCCTCTTCAATTTCCACATCTGCATCAATAAAAATTGTGTTTTCCCCAAAGAAAACAACCCCTCTTTCTTTGTGATAATTCAAAATTCTGTTATTCAAAATTTTGAAAGCAAAAGAAGCTTTTTTTGAAGAATTTACAATAGTAAAATCTTCTTTATCAAATTCTTCAACAGTTGTAGACAAAAGCATTTTCGCATTTTGCAAATATTCTGTTTTAAAAACATATCCTCTGACAAGTTTTAAAACATTCATTCTGCGTTTTGAAAAATAATCCATAATCTCCAAAAAAGTGGATTTTTTCAAAAGTGGAGTATCACTATAAAAAACGGCAACAAAGTTGTAGCCATCAGATAAATCTTTTATTGTTTGCAACAAGTTTTCTTCATCAGGCTCTTCAATAATTTTTTGTGTGCAACCAGAAGTCGCAAGAGCAACCCAATCAATCATCTTTTTGCCACAGATGTCAAAATTAGGTGAAATATCTCCCTTGGCTTTTATAATGACGACCAAAGTCTCATCTGCAACCCATTCATAATTTTCTGCTTGTTGCAAAGGCTCTTTTTCCATATTTTGCAAAAAATCAAAACTGATTTGATTTTCGTTTACTTCAATTTCCAATTCGTTATCAATTTCCATAGAAATATTATAAAATCATTTATTTTTTTTGTCAACAAAGAAACCATTATAATTGAGATGTAAAATTATTATTTTAAAATTATTTCAATTTATTTTTAAAAATTATAAAATTATGTTAGAATAATATTGATGAAAACAAAAATCAGACAAAATCTTATATATAAAATATTTGCATTTTTTTTGATTGCACTTATCTTTGGTGTAGGATTTTTTACTCTGCCTTTAAACAATATTGCTTATGCAGATTCTTTTGTCTCAAAAAACATTCAAGATGACAACTTTTCAATGTCAATTGAAGCAAATTCAAGAACTCAAACAGCGTTGCCCCTTGATGAAAGACAAGTCACCACAGTTGTTGGAGAAAGCATAACATATTATTGCTTTAAATGGAGCGAACTTGAATATTTTAGATTTCGTTTCACTTCCACTATAAAAGACAGCACAAAAACTTTCAGTTATTACCAATTTCTGTTGACAAACATACAAACCGATGATTTACAGACTTCACTCGGTGTAATTGAACCTGAAATCTTATATCAAGGCACAATTTCAAACAATTCCTTTTCACAGTTTGATTTTTATTATTATATCGATGATGATGCAAACATAACAGAAACTTCAACACGATGCACAGGAAACGATTTTGGACTTTACAAATTTGATTTTGTTTACACTTACACAGAAGACAATGTTGAGATAAAAAGATCTGTTGGAGACATTTACATCGCCATTTTGCCTGATGACATAGACTCAATTCCTGTTTCAGAAATAAACATTTTGTATTCTATCTCAAGCTCAAACAAACTTATGAATATTTTCAATTTATATCTTTCAAATGACACTTACAAATATGTAAATCCAAAATACATACAATGGAATGTTGTTGGAAATGATAAAACAAATATAAGTTATGTCTTAACTCAAAAAATTAAAGATGAAAATATAAATTATGCAAATTCAAAAGTTATTTGGCAGTCATTGCCAGAAGACAAAGTCACAGGTACGAGTTTTGTTTTCGATTCAAATGATATAGAAGGCAAATGGACAGTTTATTGCACAATAAAAAATTCTGACGGAAGCGACAAACTAAACTTGTCTGTTCAAAACCTTTCAACTATGAAACAACAAGCAAAATCTTATGTTTGGCTAATCTTATTGATTATTTGTTCTGTTTTGATTTTAGCAAGTGTAATCACTTTAATCGTGTTCTACAAAAAACGAGACAAAGTTTGGTAATATAAAAATAAAAAAAGATAGTGCAAGGGTGCAAACTTTTGAAACTAGTATAAAATTAAGAAAAGGAACTTCACAAAATAGTTAGGTTCCTTTTTGTTTTTAAATATATCAAAATTTAGTTTTTAGTAAAATTCGAATCAATAATTTCCGTATCTTTTTTAATCAATAAGTTATCAAATTTATCTACAATACTATTTATAGATGACATTATATTCTCATTGCTATTAAATTTAAATTTTTCTTCTTGGCTTTTTTCTTTAATTTTAGGATACTTGTTACGAGATTTTCCTTCTGTATGTAGACAGAAGAAGAAAGTTCTATCGGTTTCAGAAATAATATTTTCAAAATTCTCACCATCTTTAAACAACAATTCAAAATGTGTTCCATCATCCCAATTTTTTTTATAAACTTGTATGTATCTGTTTGTTTCATGAATTTCAAACTCATATCCAAATCTATCTTTAAAAGCATCAACCAAAGCATTTTTAACAAGCTTACAATTTTTATTGTATGCATTTATTACATTTTGCAATTTATTTTGATTATCAAGATAAAACTTCATTTCGTCTGTATCAAGATTAAACATTTTCATCAATATCTCCTTTGTATGAATTTTAAAATCAAGTAAAAACTTATAATTTTCTATTTGGCATAAATCTTTTTCTTTTATGGCATCTAAGATAGAATATAAATCTTCATATGTTAATACTTTAAAAGCACTTTCACTTGGCTTTGAGGGGTTCGCTTTAGGCTTTAAATATATATACAATATAGGCAAATTCCTTGTATTTATTTTAGTTAGTTTTTCTTTATATTTTACTGTTTGGTTTTCTTTTGACTCTCCAGTAAAAATTTTATTTTCAATTACAATCCAAAAATTGGAATATTTAATAAATATATCTATTCGGTCGTTTTTTGAAATTTGGAACTCGGTATATACCCCTTCAAGTTGGCTTTCTTTAAAATTTACATTATATTTTTCAACTCCTTCATGAGTTTTTGTTAAAATTTTTTCAAGAACTTTAAATGTTGTATTTCTTTCGTCTAGCAAAAAAGCCAGGTATTTTGAGATGACCACTTCACGCATAGATCTATTGATAACTTGAAGAAAACTGATTTGTGGCTTGGTAATTTTAACTTTATCGAGTTTCTCTTGCAATAGATTTATATTATTGTCTAAATATCTCATAATTTTATAATTCTCCATATTTTTCACAAATCATTTTGACTTTTTCTTTAATTTTGTTCCTAGTTTCTGTTGGTTCAGTTAGTTCCACACTTTCACCATACTGCAAGCACCAATAGACAAGAGCTTTTTCACTACTTACAATATCAGCATAAGTTGTGTTGTTCTTTTTATATATTTTAGCGTTTTTACCAAACCATTCCATAACATAAGTTATTGAATTGTCGTCAGCAAGTTTTATAGTAGCATTTATTGTTTTATCTCCAAACACATATATATGTTCATTTATGTATTTAGAAATATCAATTCCCCTTTCAAAACCTTTAATGTTTGTAATAGGTTTTCGTTCTTCATCTAAAATTTTGATATTTTTAATAAAATCAACTTTATAATTACCAATTTCTTTGTAATAATCAAAATTGCAAATTAAATAATATCTACCTTGATTATTCACTAAAAAATATGGATTGACAATATAAACCTTTTGTAGATTATCCTTTTCGTAATGCGGTCTTATATAATTAAATGAAATTTTTTTATTATTTTCAATAGCTTCTTGAATGATTTCAATGTTATAAAAAAGTTCTTTATTGCTTGTTCGGTTAACCTCATCAGCTTTAAATATGTAATTGTATTTTTTCCGTTGATATTTACTAAGCAAATTTGACAATTTAGTTGACAACTCTTTTGCTTGCTTGCCACTAATTGATTTACTTGAAAACAATGCGTCAACTATAAACGATACTTCGCTTGGCTCCAACACTCTTTCTCCAAGATAGCAACCTTTATGTGGAACTTTAATGATATCAAAACCTAAATCAATGAGAAAATCAATGTTATTTCCGATCGATTTTCTCTCACAATCCATATCATATATTTGCTTAATCAACTTGATTATATCTTGTTGTTTAAGTAAGTGATTTTCATCACTATATTCTTTTAATATTTCATATATGTATATAATTGACAATTTTTTGTTTGTATCAGTAGCCATAAAAACCTCAAATTAAGTGTATCATAAAAGTCAATAAAAAGCAAACAATCGGCATATTTTCAATTGCTTTTATAAAGTAAATAGACTAATTCGTATTTTTCGCTTTCGCCGTAAGCATATGGACAAGTTATCACAACGCATTTTCGACAAGCATAGAAAATGTTTTTAATATTTCTTAAATCTTTATATTTTGGCAAATGTTGTCTGCGTTTTTCAATCTTTCTTGATAATTGGCTTGTGATTATTATCACTATCTTATGGTTGGAGCATAATTCCAACAGCATATTTAAAAACCAATTGTCTGTGTTTGTTAACAATTGCGAATAATCAATAAAAACAATTTTCAAATTATCATACTTTATTCCATTTTGTATTTTTTTAATCATCTCAACAGAAGGCGTAAAATCAAATATTAATCCATTTTGTTCTTTGTTGCCAAGAAAATATGAGCTTGAACTACCAGACAAATCAAAATATAGACAACTATATTTCTTTGAATAATATTCAAATAAATAACAACAAGTTTTGGTCTTCCCAATACAAGGTCTACTTGCTAATAAAATTAAATTACCATTACTTAAATCTTTTTCTGTGATAATCTTTTCACGCGTAATTAAATTGTAATTGTAAGTTTTATCTTTCATTATTTCTCCTTTTTGCAAATAGATTATATCAAAATATATGTCCCAAAATATGGACACTAAAATACTGCTTTTTCTTTGTAACTTAAAATTTTTATGTTATAATTCTATTGTTGAAAAAGGAGGTAGTATACGAATTCAACACCAGCAAGACAAAGAGTATGTTGCACATGCAAGTATTTTGGAAATCCATCAAAAAGGATGGGAAGCAATGTTCAATGGGAGTCGCTTTCTACACATGTTTGTAAAATTCATGCTAGAGGGAATGGAAACCAAGGCTGTATGAACTCGGCATGTAGCAAATGGGAAGAAAAAGTTTAAAAGGTTTAAATGTTTATGAAATGGAAAATTAATTATTATATAACAGAAAATTCATTTAGGTCAGGAGTGCCTGCTTTTTATGAAACAATCAGCGGTGATAGAAATTTTGTTGTTAATTGGGCTCAAAATAAAATTAAACACAGCCAATTTGAATTTTTTGATATACAACAATTGTAACAAATATTGGCATTTAGACGTGTGCTTGCCATATACAAGTCGGTGTCGCTTCGCTCCACCGAAAGACAAGCACACACACGCAAAAACTGACAAAACAAAAAATTTTTTAATTAAAAATAACAAAAACTTGCAATTTAAAATATTGCAATTTAATAAAATATTCTCCCGCAAAACAAAACGGCATCTAAAATGAGAGGCTGGCAAGGGGTAAACCCTCTTTGCCAAACGCCTTCTCATTTTTTTACGATGCCGTTTTTTGTATTTTCTCCTTTTCTTCGCCTTTTGGCTGGTGGTTGTGGCATAGTTCTCACAACAATTCAAGGGAAATATATATTTTAGTTTTCTTTTAAGATTAAGGTTTTACCTTAGTCTTTTTTCTTTGCATAAAATATATATTTCTTCTTCCTTGACTTGTTGTATATAAGATTCTAATGTTTTAAATTTTCAGTCAAACTATGCTCTTTTTTGTTTGTGCCAAAAGGCAAATAAAAGGAGTTATATATGAAAGAAGTAAAAAAGAAAAAAGGTATTTTAGATGAAAACACGGTTATTACCTTAGAAAACATTGAAAAGTTATCTCAATGTTTCGCTCTATGTGCATTGAAAGGCATTAAGAAATATGCATACAGTGCAACACCAAAAGTTGAGAGATTGCAAAGTCAGTTGAAACAAGATATTTGCTATCACAAGAAACTAGATAACTATTCAGACGCATACGATTTAGTCCAAGAAGCAAGTTTGTTTCTTTGCAAATTCATAGGGCACAGACTTGGTGAACTTTGCAAAAACTCAAAGTCTAAATCTGGCAAGATAGACAATCTTAAAAATGCTTGCATTAGAGTATTACAAGTGTACTTGCGAAAAGAATTAAAATTTCATAACAACATTGTAGATGAAAATGAATGTTTTGAACTCATAGACGATAGACCAATATTAAACGAAAAACCAGACTATACAAAAGTTAAAGAAATACTTTCAAAAATCATACAGAACAAACTTGAATATCAAGTATTTGAATTCTATTACAACGGAGTAGAACCTAAACTTATAGCAGAATTTTTAGGCATAAGCGTAGATAGAGTTTACAGACGAAGAAGAAAATTCAAAGATAGATATGCAATGTATTATATGTAATATTTCAAATATTCCACGATAAAAAGTGGAATATTTTTTGAATATTGCCTTAACTTTCACCCTTTTTTGTGGCTGTATTTAGAGAAGAATAGCAAAAATCGTGCAACTTTTTACCAAAAACTACAAGTTTGTTTGGGTTTTGTTGGGAAAAAGTACTAGTTTTGTACTAGTTTAGTTCCTTACATTTTTAAATCATTTATGCTATTCTCTTCTTGAAATTAAATTAGACAACGCAAAATGGCAAGCCGAGAAGTTAGTTTATTGGTATGCTCTGAGCCAAAATTTAAGAGTCAGTGGTTGCATTTTATGGGCATAGAAAAATATTTTTCTATGTCTTTTTTAATTCCAAATTTTACAAAAAAGGAGTTAAAGAAATGCGAACATTAAAAGTTGAAAAGGTGTTAGATTTATCACTTCTTAAAGAAGATTTTTTCTTGGAAATTTTAAATCTAATCACAAAAGCAAGGGAGGAACAAAATGCACTATCCAAAAAGTAAAGTATATTTTGACGGTAGTCATTACATCGCTATTCCTCATACCACGCAACCGTGGAAAAGTAAGAAAAGAAAAGTTAAGAAAGATAAAAACGAAGAAAAAGTTAAGGAAATTTTAGAAAGTAAGAAAGATAAAGTTAAGAGTGAAAAAATTAAAGAAGCAGTTGAAGAAATAGATAAAGAAGTTAAAGATATTGAGAAGTCAAAAGAGATAGTTAAGAAAGTTTTAAATAAGGAAAAGCGAAATCGAATTGTTAGACTTACAAGGCTATATAGAAAAGTGAATTTACAACAATGGACGCACTTTTGCACATTTACCTATGATAGTAAAAAATTAAGCGAAGAAGAATTTAAAAAGAAACTACTAAATTGTTTAAGACATCTATCTAACCGCAAAGGCTGGAAATATATTGGAGTTTGGGAACGAAGCCCTATAAATAATAGACTCCACTTTCACGGAATTTTTGTGATACCGAAAATGATTGGAGAGATTATTGAAACCAAAGACTATTCTACAAAGACTCATAAAATGCAGATAACATACCAAAACACTTTCTTTTTAGATAGATTTGGTAGAAACGATTTTAAAGAGATTGAACATAGTTCTCTTGTCTATCAAGCAATTTCATATATTCTCAAATATATTAGAAAGACTGGCGAAAGAGTTGTCTACTCAAAGCATCTGCAAACATACTTTATCTCGGACATTTTAGAAAGTGATATCGTTTGCACCATAGGACAGGAAGATAGAAAACTACTTCTCTTTGATGACTTTCTTTGCATTGACGAAGGTGTTGTTATGGGTAAAGTTAGTCCAGAAGTTATCAGTGAAATGCCAAAGAGTAATTAGTCTTTCGGGTGCGAAGTTTAAACGAAAACTCACTATTGTCAAAGGTAAAGTGCATTGTTTCACAACCTTTGACAATAGTTCTAAAATTTAAAATTAAAAAACAACAATTCGTTTCCGTTTGTTTCGCCCCTGTCGAAAGACAGAAAAATAGAATAAAAGGAGAAAAAGAAGTGAAAACAGCAGTAATATATGCGAGATACAGTAGCAACAACCAAACAGAGCAATCAATCGAAGGTCAAGTTCATGTTTGCCAAGATTTTGCTAAACGGAATGATATAGTTATCGTAGATTCATACATAGACCGAGCAATCTCTGGCACAACGGACGAGAGAGAAGCCTTTCAAAGAATGTTAAAGGACAGCAATAACAAAAAGTGGGACTATGTGTTAGTCTATAAACTTGATAGATTTGCAAGAAACAAATATGAATCAGCAATTCATAGAAAGCACCTAAAAGATAATGGAATAAAACTATTGTCCGCTATGGAAAACATACCTGAAACACCAGAAGGAGTTTTACTTGAAAGCCTGCTTGAAGGTATGAACCAATATTTCAGCGAAGAATTAGCACAAAAAGTAAGTCGTGGACTTCACGAATCACGAATGAAAGGACATTGTATAGGCTCAGTTCCATTTGGATATGTAAAAGAAAACAAAATGCTAAAAATAAATGAAGATGAAGCAAGTATTGTTAAACGAGTATTTGAAGATTATGCGAGTGGTAAAACAATACTTCAAATTTGTAGAGATTTTGAAAAAGAAAATATAACCAACAAAGGTAAAAAGTTTATTCCAGAAACCATAAGGCACTATTTAAAGAATGAATTTTACACAGGTGTTTATAGATTAAATGGTAAAGTTTACGATAAAATCTATCCACCTATCATATCACAAGAACTATTCCAAAATGTAAAGAAAAGACTTGACGCAAACCGATATGGTTGCCGAAAAGACAATCACGAAATATTTAGGTTGAAAGATAGAATTTATTGTGGGTGTTGTGATAGAAAAATGTATCCTGTGTCTGCAATTTCTTCTAATGGACAAACTATACGATATTACAAATGCATAACTACCAAGAAAAGAAATTGTTTAGTTGGAATCATTGATAAAACCTTTATTGAAAGCGTGATTGATAAATTCTTAATATCTCAATTCAATATTCCAGAAAATTTAGAAGAACTTTCTACCAAAATCTATGAACTTCATAAAAAGAGAGTTGGAAATAACAACTCTCTTAATGCATTAAAAAATGAATTGCAAAGAACCAATACCGCTATTTCAAATATTATGATAGCAATAGAAAAAGGGATATTAACAGACACAACAAAATCTCGACTTGAAGAACTAGAAAAACAAAAGAAAGATTTGCAAGAAAAGTTAGTTGTAGAGCAATCAAAAGAACGCTTTGATCTAACAAAAGAAGATATTCAAAATTTCTTTAAATACACAATGAAAAAATGCCCAAATAAAGCCATAGAACTTTTCATAAAGCAGATTAGGGTGTATGACGAGAAAATTGAAATCTATCTTAATTACTCTATAAACCAGCCACAAACCACCGAGCAAGCATCTAAAAAACTTTTCACCGAAACCCACACCACCCAACGCACATTCAAAGGTGGCACAACAAGAATTTACTCCAAATCTTATGATGTGTATGTGGTAATATAACTATACAAACTTAATACAAAAAATATATGTAAATATTTGTTCCCCATATTAAACTTATTCTATTTTCTCTAGAGCAATAATAAAACAAAAGAAAAAGAGTATATTTTAAGATAAAACTTAATTTATACTCTTTTCTTTCTCTAAAAATACCGCTAGTTTCAAAATTGCTTGACTAAAACTCACTATTTTTTTTTGTTTTATAAAATGTTGTGAAAACTTGCCCCCATGAAATGTTGAAAAGTTTCAAGATAATGTTTTATAAGTTCCAAAGAAACAAAAAATTCAATAGGCTCATCTTCATCTATGTATGTTTTTAGTCTCACTATTTCCACACCCATTTGTTCGATAGCTTTATGATTGACCATAAAACACATTTTGCTTTCGTTGACTGTCCAAGAATATTCCAAATTGTCAACCAAGCTTGCCACTTCTCCATCAACAATGCCATTGTTTTTTGCCACTTCTTCAATTTCATAGCAATAATTTTGAATTTCTTTAAAAGAATTTATTATCAGTCTGTCCTCTACCACACAAATAGCAATCAGAGTCCCAACAATCACAAAAACAGACACCAATTTAAACCACATATACTTAGTCATTCTTCCACCGACCCCAACTGTTTAAGTTGCATCGTGAGATATTTGTCATTAAATTTTTGTATGTAAACATCACCGTTTTTATCAACAGTCAAAATAAGCACATCTTTAACTTTTTTTATATTTGCTTTTTGCAAAATGTTTTTTACATCAATTTCGCTTATGTTTGCAATTGCAAGATTTTGTTTTACAATTTTTCCTTCATTGATAATGTTTACAGGAATGGCACTCTTCTCTGTTTTTATTTTCATATCTCCAATCGTAACTGGAGAATAAAGGCTCTTAGGCAAAACACTCATTTTTCCATTGGTTTCCATAATTGCATATTGAATTTGCTCTATTTTAAAATACCCGCACCCTCTTATTGCTTCAAAAACATCATCAACAGATATGTTTAAATTTTTTAGTGCCTTATAATCTATCCCATTTGGATTTATCACAATCACAGGTTTTCCACTCAAAAAAGAGGAAAATTTATTGCTTAATTTACACAGCAAAGTCAATACAAAATGGACAATAACAAGTGTTAACAAAGGGACTATCCCGTGCAAAACAGGGACAGAAACTTCAGCCATAGGTATTGTGGCAAGATCAGCAATAATAAGAGTCAAAACAAGCTCAAAAGGTTGCATTTGTCCAAGTTGCCTTTTGCCCATAAGCCTGTATAAAAACAAAACCACTAAATAAATAATTATTGCTCTTACAACTATTGTTAACATAAAAATATTATAAGTAATTTTCAAAAATTAACACAAAAATTTGATTTTTATTGGATTTTTTGTGATTTTTTTCTATTTTTTCTTTTAATTTTCAAAATATTTGATTTTTCAGATATTTTTTCTTTAAGTTTTACCGCATAAACAGAGATGTTTACAACATTGAAAAAAGAACATAAAATTACATATACAATCACTCCAATAAATGTTGAAATCACAATGTCAAAAAACATAGGAAAAATATAGGAAAGCAAAGAACTAATAAACGAAGTTAGTGCCACAGTTGGAATGGAAAACAAAATAAATTGCAAAAGATTTTTTTTGATATTTATTTCTATCTTCAATTTTTTCCTCAACATAATCAAGTTTAAAACTGAAGTAATAATTGAAGAAACGCCCATTCCTATCACAAGTGCATTGATGCCTATAAATTTTGTTAAAGACAAAATTGAAACAAACAAGAAAACGCCACCAATAATATAATTGATAAACGATTTCACTTCCAACCCAACCGAATTTAAAACGGCAGAAGAAATGTTTGTTATTCCCATTGGAATCATGATCCAAGCAGCATACTGCAAAAGTTTTCCACTCAATTCGTTGTCATAAATAAAAACTCCAAACTTGTCCCCTATTGCCATAAACACAGGAACTATCATAAACGAAACAAACATAGAAAACAAAAGAGAAGATTGAACTCTTGTTTCAATATGTTTTGTGTCATTTTGCACCATCGCCATAGAGATGTCAGGGACAAGCGCTGTCGCAAGCGAGCCAATCAGTGCAGAAGGAAGATACAAAAAAGGAAAGGTCATTCCAAGTGCAATACCATAAAGACTCATAGCTTGAGAAGAAGTATATCCTGCTGCCATAAGTTGAGCAGGCAAAATCAATGCAACAAGCGGTTGGACAAAACTACCTGCGACTCTTACTCCTGTTATTGGTGCAGATTGTCTGATAACTTTTTTATATATTTTGGTTGGTTTGTTTAATTTTCCACCATAGAAAAAATATAGCAACATCACAAAAAATGCCGAAACTAGACAGGACAGAGTAAAAGACCACGCAACAGACATTGCATTTTGCAAAGCAGTCATACCTGACGCGAGCAAAAGCACACAGATAGCAATTTTGACAATTTGCTCCAAAAGTTCGGAAACGCAAAGCCCAAAGTAGTTGTCATCTCCCCACATTGCCCCACGAAAAACACTGTAAATTGCAGAAAAAATTAGAGACGGCAACAAAATAATCAATATATAAATGCAGTTTTTGTCAGTAAAAAGATTTGCAAACAAATTTCTGAAAAGGAGTATTATCAAACAAAGAAGCACGCTTACAGCAAGTCCAACAAACAAACTTGAAGTGACAAGACTTCCAATTTCTTTTCTTTTTGCACCAACCCTATAACTTGCAGTCATTCTTGAAATAATCAAAGTAAACCCACTTGAAACAATTGTCAAAAGCACCATAAATATAGAAAGAGCCACTTGATACATGCCAAGTGCTTCTGCTCCAATTGTTCTGGAAAGAAAAATGCGAAAGAAAAATCCCAACATCCTTGTCAGCAAAGAAAAAACTGTGATAATTGCAACATTTTTAAAGATTGATTTCATATATTTTAATTTATAAGAATTTTTGCTGATTTATGACTAATAAGATATATCAATCAAAATAAAGGAGAATTAAGACAAAGTATGAGTATGAAAAAAATACCTTTTCCATATTATCAAGTTAAAAAAGGCGAAAACTTGAAAATAATTTCACAAAAATACAATATAGACAGCACAAAAATATTGCTTGACAACAATCTCTCTCCAAAACAAATAAAAGAAGGAATTTTCATTGTGTTAAACAAAAATTAGTCCTTCTTTTCTTCGTTTTTTGAAGCATTTTTTTCAATCATCTTTATCGCTTTCACTTTTTAAACATTCTTTCCCAGCCTCAACATTGCAAATGGTCTTTTTTGATTTGAATTTGTTTTTTAAAAAAGATTCTATTTGTGGTCGAAATTTGAAAGACAGAAAAAGCAAAACTCCAACTAGAACAATTATAAACGCCCACGCAACAAGTCCCCAGCCATAATAAGGTATTATCTCTCCGCTTCCTATATAGCAAGTCAAAAAAATTCCAATCGGTCTTGCAATCAAATTTGTAATGACAAAAAATTTCCAAGTCATATTAGTAAGCCCAGCCACCAAACACAAAACATCATCAGGGAAAATAGGCAAAACCATCATCACAAAAAATGAATACTTTGCCTTTGTCAAAAAGTCAGTCCATTTTTTGCAAGTTTCTTCGCCTACCATAAATGCAACAAGCTTTCTTCCAAATTGTCTTCCAAGCCAAAATGCCAACACACTTCCAAGCATAATTCCGGCAAGGCTTAAAAGAGCCGTCTGCAAAGGACCATAAATTAGCACTCCAGCAAGTGTGGAAATTGTTGAAGGAATTGGCAAAAATGTGACTTGCAAAAATTGCAACATAACAAAAGCAAATCTACCCCAAAATCCCATAGACAGAATCAGTTGTCTAATTTTGTCAACAGAGTTTATATATTCCCAAGCACCAGTCCAAACCAAAACATAATATGCCAAAACAATAACTGCTGTAAAAATTGCAATAACAATCAACGAACGAATTATTTTTGATTTTTTAGATAAGGTCTTTCTTTCCTTCCTTTCTTTTTTTGCCATAATTATAATTTTATTATATTCAAAATTTATTTAAATTTTCAGTTAAACCTCCAAAATAAAATTTGTTATGGATTATATTCGCTTGGATTGGTTTTTTCGAGTTTGTTTTTGACAATTTCTTCTGATGCCTTTGTGACTTTTTGAGGCTTTATAATTTTTACATCGCTTGCAGGAATAATCATCCCCTCAACAGGACTTTCAACTCCTTCCATAACAATTCCATCTTGTGGCAAATAATAATCGTGTCTTATCTCTTTTTCTTCCACCAATTCTCCGTTTTTGTAATACTGCAAATATCCTTTGCTTTCATACCCTTCTCTTGGATATTTTATTCTTAAATATTCTCCCTTATATAAAATTCTGTTTGAATATTCTCCTTTTGTGTCAGGAATGATTTTGTCCCCATTATGAGGTAAAATTTTGACAAGTTCCGCCCTTCTTTTTATTGTCAACCCTTCTTCAAATTTTTGACCATAAATTTGCACTGTGACATTTGAATCATCCGCAAAAGTTTTGATATAAATAGGATTATCAAGAGTATTTTTAAATACCAAATCAGAATAACTTCCCGAAACCATTGCATCAAAAGACAATGGCACATAAGATGCCGGCAACGAATGATGATTTACACTCAAAATTTCTATATCAGACAAAAGCAAGGCATTGTAAAGAGTTGTGGAAGCTTGACAGACACCACCACCTACACCATCAACATAAACTCCACCTACAATGATATGTGCATTTTTATATCCCTGTGCTTCCGTTCTTGGACCAGTTGTTTCATTAAATGACACCGTTTGTCCAGGTTCAACAATCATTCCATTGAAACTTTCAATAGCCTTTTTCACATTGTTTTTCCTTTCTGCAGAACTTGTGGCATAAGATGTTGAAAATTCTCCACGCAATACCACGCTATCTTTCAATGCTTCAATGTCAATTTGATTTTCTATTTCAATAATCGGTATTTCAATTTTTACCTTTTTGTTGTTTGTCAAAGCATTGTCTATTTCTTGATAAAGTTGATCACGATTTACAATTATGGCGTTTTGTCCTTCATCAACAGCAAACACCTGTTCTTCATTTGGTTGAAAAACCAAACAAGCAGGTTTGCTTTCTTGTTCTACTTCATCAATAATATCATTTATTTTTTCATCTATATCTGCCAAAACATTGGTGTAAGAAATTTGAAAATCTTTCCCCTCTGCCTTGATTTGTTTTGCCTTTTGCATATTTTGAAAAAAGTTTCCATCTTTGCCATATTTTGAAATCTGTTCTATAAGTGGTTGTATTTTGTTTGAAACTTCAAAGTCACTTCCACATAAAGTCCAACTCTTGTCTTTGCTTGTAAGTTCTATTTCAATCTCTTTTCTGCTGTTTAACATATCCGTCAAAACAACATTCTCTGCTTCTGCAACTGACATCCCACCAACATCAATCCCGTTTATTTTTGTGTTATCGTAAAATTTTTCTTTGCCCGTAATAGTGTTTTCAAAGAAAAATTGGCACCCTATCAAAAGTGCAACTGACATAGCAGAAACTCCCAAAAACCATAAAAAACCTTTTTGACTTTTCTCTTTTTTGTGAGAGCTGTTGGCATTTTTTTTGTCATCTTTTTTATTTATCTTTGATTTTTTTTCGTCTTGATTTTTTTTCATAAATTTATTATGCCAAATAAAATCAAAAATATTAAACCAAGGATTTCATTCTTTGTAATAAAAAAATTATTGAAATAAATCAATAATTTTGTAAGTTTTTTTCGATTTCTTTAAGCAAAGACTCTTTGTCATTTTTGATTTTTCCATCAAAAACCTTTGAAAGCAAATTGTTTAAAATTCTCTCATAATTTCTTTTGTCAATATCTGGGAAAGTTTGTTTTATATCCGCATTGTTTATCTCAAGATCAGAAACAGCAATCACGAGTCCGTGCTTGATGATGTATTGATAGAAAAAGTTGTATTTACTTTGCAATCTCTTTGATTTGCTTCCAAGCAAAGGATAAATGTATGCCCAGTCTTGATAATACTTAAAGAAATAATTTTTGTTTTTCATCCCTTTGATTGCGTTGTAATATCCTGACAAATAGACAAAAACTTTTTTTATCCAAGATTGATTGAAACCAAGTTGGTCTTTCAAAAATACTTCCAAGAATGTTTGCAAACATTCTGGTTTTTGAGAATCTACAATGTCAATTAAAAGTCCCAAAAGTCTGTCTTCAGTTTTGTAAACCATTTTGTATCTTATTTTTTTTACTGATAAGTCAAAATACTTCCAAACACCCATAAGATTTAGAAGCTTTAATGCTCTTTTAAGACCTTTCTTGTTTAAATTATATCGTTTGTCACAATATAAAATCTTTTCTAATTCAAGCAATTTCCTATTGCCTTGAATATCTTTTATGTTTGATACATATTTTATTGCCGATTTCAATGTGTTTTTATCAATCTTAAAATTGAGCTCACCAGCAATTCTAACCATGCGAAGAATTCTTTCCCCATCATACTTCAAGACTTCGTCAGGATTGATGTTGCAACGAATAATTTTTTGGTTTAAATCTACAATGCCATGATAAATGTCCACAATTTCATCTTTGTTTATGTTGTAATAAATTGAATTTACAGTAAAATCTCTGCGAACAGCATCTTCCTCAATTTTGTCTGTAAATTTGACTTGAACTGGGCAGTGTGATCCATTTTCTTCGTAAACTTCTTTTCTGAAAGAAGTATATTCATAGCTTTCTTTGTCATTAAAAATCAAAATTGATCCCAACTTTAAGTTTTTTATTTTGACAGAAAACTCAGACCCTTTAAGTCTGTTTGACACTTCTTCAATGTTTACACTGCTTGTCAAGTCAACATCACCCTCTGACAGCCCAAGCATTTTGTTTCTAACAAATCCTCCAACGATATATAAATTTTCTGGGAAAAATTTTGCTAATTTTTTTAAATCTTCAGAAATTTGAATAAACATTTTGCCTCCCAAACAAAAATATACACAAAATTAAATTATATCAATCGTCAAAATTAAACATAAAGCGAGTTTCAAACTGCATAAATCATATAGAATAAAAATAATATAATTACTTAAAAAAGTCAATTATATTTGACATTTTGCCAAAAATTTAATAAACTTAAATACGAAGATGAAAAAGATAAAGAAAGCTAAAAATAATAAGAAAAAACAAGTGTTGCAAGACATCCAAATTGTTCGTTATCAAACAGATAAAGAACATGGTCTTTCTGAGGAACAAATCAACGAAAGAATAGAGCATAAACTTGTCAATGATACAAAGATCAAAACATCAAACAGTTATTTGCAAATTTTCTGTAAAAACATATTTACAGTCTTCAATGTGATTTGGCTTGTGATTGCCATAGCATTGATGTGCGTAAATGCTTGGAGCGATCTTTTGTTTTTGTTTGTCGTAATTGCAAACACAGCAATTTCAATTTTTCAAGAGATCAAAGCAAAAAACACTGTTGAAAAACTTTCTATGGTTACCGCCCCAAAAATTAAAGTCATAAGAATGGGCGTGCAACTTGAAATCAAAGGTGAAGATTTGCTTTTGGATGATATTATCATTTTGGAAAACGGGAATCAAATCCCAGCAGACTGCATCATTATTGATGGAACTGTTGAAGCAAACGAAAGTTTGTTGACTGGCGAATCTAATCTTGTCAAAAAGAAAGAAGGAGATTATTTGCTAGCAGGAAGTTTCCTTGTTTCTGGGTTATGTTATGCAAGAGTTGATAAGGTCGGGAAAAATAACTACATTCAAACTGTTGCAGAAAGAACAAAAGACTTCAAACCTCAAACATCAAACCTTTTTAAAGACTTAAACAGTTTGATTAAGATCATTATCATAATTTTAATTCCTATCGGCGTTTTGACATTGTGTAAAGAAATTTATGTAACAGGAATAAAACTTGAAGAGGCAATCACCAGCACGAGTGGTGCACTAACTGGAATGATCCCGGCAGGAATGTATCTGCTTATTACCGTTGGTCTTTCTGTTGGAGTTATCAAACTAGCCAGAAAGAAAACCTTGGTTAAAAATTTGTATTCAATTGAAATGCTTGCAAGAGCAAATGTGCTTTGTCTTGATAAAACAGGGACAATCACAGACGGCACAATGAATGTTGTTGAAGTGTTGCCACAAAACAACTTCTCTTTGCAGTCAATAGAAAAAATAATGAAAACAATCCTTCCTCATCAAAAAACAATGAACGCAACAAGTGTTGCTTTGGTGGAGAAGTTTGGAAAAGAATTAAATTCTTCTGTTAAAGAAGTTATAGAATTTTCTTCTCAAAGAAAATACAGTGCTACCACTTTGAACAATGGAAAAACATATTATGTTGGTGCTGTTGGTTTTATAAAATGTGCTTTGACAGCTCAACAAAAAAATTTGATGAATCAATACATGGAAAAAGGCTTGCGTGTGATTTCTCTTGTTGAAGACTCAAACCCATACACAGAAAAAACAGCCGGCAAGAGAGGAAAACTTGTTTGTCTCTTTGTCCTTGAAGACCATATAAGAAAAGATGCCATCGAAACAATTGATTGGTTTAAAAAGAACAATGTTGACATTAAAATAATCTCTGGAGATGACGCTCTTACTGTTTCAAAAATTGCAAAAAGAGTTGGAGTGGAAAACAGTGACAAATATGTATCTCTTGAAAATATGAGCCTTCAAGAAGTGGCACAAATTGCAAACAAATTTACTGTTTTTGGCCGTGTCACCCCAGAACAAAAGCATGTGATTGTAAAAACATTAAAAACCCAAGGAAATGTTGTAGCAATGACTGGTGATGGTGTAAATGACACTTTGGCACTTAAAGAAGCAAACTGCTCTATTGCTATGGCTGATGGAAGCGAAGTCGCAAGAAACATCTCTCATCTTGTGCTTATGGAAAGCAACTTCTCTGCACTTCCTTCAATCGTTAAAGAAGGAAGACAGATTGTAAATAATGTTCAACACTCTTCTGTGCTTTACTTGATGAAAACTTTGTTTACTATTATGCTTTGTATAACAACTTTGATTTTGAGAATATCTTACCCATTCACACCAAAACAACTGTTGCTTCTTGAAATGTTTGTTATTGGGCTTCCATCGTTTATCTTGACATTCCAACCAAACGACAAACTTATTCGAGGTGATTTTATTCCTCAAGTTTTGAAGAAGTCTATCCCTTGTTCTTTATTAATGTTTATAAACATTCTTATTGTTTTAATATTAAATGAAAACACATCAACATTGTCACCAACAGAATACACTTCACTTTGCACATTGCTTTTGACATTCGTTGGATTTGTAAATTTGGTTTGGATCTGCTGGCCTCTCAACTGGCTTAGAGGTATTTGCATAACAATTTCTGCAATCCTTATTATTTCTTGTTTGTGGGGATTAGGACAATTCTTCTCAATCACAGATTACACTTTCCCAGTTATAGTCACACTTGCAACACTACTTCTTTGCACAATTATGCTTATAGTCGCAGTCTTCTATCTCAAAGAGTGGTATCTAAATAGAAAAGAAGCAAAAGCTTTGGCTAAAGCTGGAGTTGAAAGCAACAACACTGAAGAATATCCAGCAAACGGACAAATAACACAGGTCGTTGTTGAAACACCTCAAGACAAAAAATCAAAAAAGAAAAAAGTGGATTTGTGGCAAAAGATTTCATCAAAATTTACAAAAGAAGAAACAATAGCTGATGTTGAAGATGACTTGCCAACTGTTATGTCTAAAAACAAAAACAATATTCAAACATCAAATAGCAGTGATACAAAAAATATTGCAACAAAACAAACGACAACAAAGAAGACTTCACCTGCTACAAAATCTTCATCAAATAATGCTACAAAGAAAACTGCAAGCACAACAAGTTCAAAAAGCAAAACAACAAAAGACAAATATGTTGGAACTAAAAACATAAAAATTAAGAAAAAATCAAATGCATAATTTGATTTTTTTGTTTTTAAAGCCATAGACAAAAAAATTATTTGCTTCTATAACAAACAAAAAAGTTGGTGAAATTTACACCAACTTTTTTCTATTTCTTATTTATTTGATAACCTTCTCTTGCATCCTTTATGTCATATCCAAGATCAGAAATCTCTTGTCTTAATTTGTCTGCCAAAGCAAAGTCTCTGTTTTTCTTTGCATTCCATCTTTCTTCTGCTTTTGTTTTGACTTCTTCTGGAATGTCTTGTTTCTCTTCCAAACTCAATCCTAAAACTTCATTAAATTTCAAGAAAGTTTTATAAACATTTTGGCTTCTTTCTTCTTTGAGCATTCTCAAAACTGTAGCGATTGCCTTTGGCATATTCAAGTCATCATTGACACTTTCCAAAAATTCTTTTTCATATTCAGAAGTATCAACCACGGCTGTGCCGTTTTTATGCTCTGCAACCAAGTTTTTGATTGTCTTTAATGTGCTTTTTGCCATATCGAGTGCATCAAAAGTAAAATTCTGTTGTTTTGAATAGTGAGCCATAAAGTAGAAAAATCTAAAGACTTCTGCATCATAACCTTTTTCTTTCAAATCAGCAAGCGTATAAAGATTTCCCAAACTCTTGCTCATTTTCCCGCCATTGACTTGCAAAAACTCAAGATGCATCCACATTTTTACAACCTGATGACCATAATAGCAATTGCTTTGTGCAATTTCATTTTCGTGATGAACAGGCTTGTGATCGACACCACCTGTGTGGATATCAATAGTCTCACCCAAATATTTGTCGCCAATAACCGAGCACTCTATGTGCCAACCTGGATAACCCATACCCCAAGGACTTTCCCATTGCATAATGTGTTCTTTTGGAGCTTTTACCCAAAGCACAAAATCGTATGGAGAATGTTTCTCTTCATCAACATCAATTCTGGCACCGGCAAGTTTTTCATTTATGTCCATACCAGAAAGGCGTCCATAGTCTTTGAATTTTGCTATATCAAAATAAATGCCCTTGCTTGTTTCGTAAGCATAACCTTTTTCCATAAGTCCTTGAACAAACTTAATCATTTCAGGAATTACACTTGTTGCTGGCACGATATGTTCTGGCATATCAATATTGAGAAGCTTTGCATCGTTCATAAAAACATTGGTATAAAACTTTGCAATTTCCCAAGGAGATTTATGTTCTCTCTTTGATGCAACAAGCATTTTGTCTTCACCTTCATCAGCATCAGAAGTCAAATGCCCTACATCAGTGATGTTCATAACTCCATCAAGTTTGTAACCGTTGTATTTGAGCACTCTTCTTATATTATCCATAAAAAGATAAGCACGGAAATTTCCAATATGTGGATAATAATAAACAGTAGGTCCGCAAGAATACATTTTTACAACTTTTCCATCGTGATATGGGACTTCTTCTTTTCTTCTAGTAAGCGAATTATAAAATTTAACCATATTTCCTCCAAACAAATTATATCTTTTTGTTAAGATATATAGAAAGTGTTTCGAGAGCATGTTCAACTTCAGAGTTCTGCTCTCCGAAAAACTCATCAAGAGATTGAATAAAATTGGCAAGTTCTGTTTTGCCTTTTTCAGTCAAAAACATCATACGACATCGTTTGTCAATCTCTCCCTGTTTGGAAACAACCAATCCTTCCTCTTCAAGGGATTTTGTCATCAATGCAAAATTGGATTTTTTCAAGCCAAGTTTGTCAATAATCATACTGACAGATAAATTTTCGTATTGGGAAATAAAATACAAAACCTTAATGCGAAGCAAATTGTTTTTTGCAAAGTGTTTTGTAAGATTTTCTGTTAAAGCTTCAATTTCAATTATCTTGTCAACATTTTTCATACAAATATATTATATAAAAATGCTCCAAAATTTGCAACCAAATTGCTAAATATAAAACAAAAAGTTATGAAAATATCAAAATCAAACCTTTTTGAAATAGTCCCCAAAGATAAACTCCAAGTCAAAGCAACATTCACTTATTATTGCTTGCTTTTAAATGAAAAAAACTTTAAAATAGGTATATGGCATTAACTGGTACAATTGAAGATATAGTATATAGAAATGATGAAAATGGCTACACAGTGGCAAGACTAGAAAAAGATGATTCTATTGTCACTGTCGTAGGCAAATTTATTGATGTTCAAGTGGGTTCTCTTGTGACTCTTGACGGAAAATATGAAAAGACAAAATATGGAATTCAATACAGATTCGATTCCTATGAAATTTCTATGCCAAAATCTTTGTCTGGCATAGAAAAATATTTAGGCAGTGGACTTATAAGAGGTGTTGGACCAATTACTGCAAAAAAAATTGTTGAACATTTCGGCAAGGACACCTTGGATGTGTTGGAATATACCCCTCAAAAGCTGTCAGAAGTTTCTGGCATAAGCGCTAAAAAAGCGACAGAAATTGGTTTTTCTTTCAAAGAACATAGAGAAGTGCAAAACACAATTATGTTTTTGCAAAACTTCAACATAACAACAAACATGGCATTGAAAATTTACAATGTCTATCACGAAAAAACAACTGACATCGTAAAAAACAATCCTTACAAACTTGTCGAAGACATTGACGGCATTGGCTTTGCAACAGCCGACAAAATTGCTCAAAATGCAGGACTTCCAAAAGACTCTCTGTTCCGTTTAAGAGCAGGACTGATTTATGTTTTGAAAACATCTTGCGAAAAAAATGGAAACACATATTTGCCAAAAAATATGTTGTTGGAACAGGCTGCTGACGCCTTGGAACTTTCTTTGCAAGAACAAGAAGCAAAGTTTACCGAAGCATTTGATTCTTTGTGCCTAGACAGGACAGCGGTAACAACTTGGGTCGACAACACAGAGATTGTTATGCTTTCAAAATATTATTATTACGAAAACTCTATTGCACAAAAATTGGTATGGCTGGCAAATTGTCAAAATGAAGAAGAGTTTAATGTAAATGAAGAAATTGCAAATTTCGAACAAAGAAATCACATCACTTTTCATGAAGAACAAAAGAAAGCAATTATTGGAGCAATAAACAACGGTGTTTTTGTAATTACTGGTGGCCCAGGAACTGGAAAGACGACAATTATAAAATGCATTTTGGAAATCTTAACTTCTCAACAAAAAACCGTTTCGCTTGTCGCCCCAACAGGCCGTGCAGCAAAAAGAATGAGTGACAGCACTGGTCACGAAGCAAAAACAATTCACAGACTTTTGGAAGTCAATGTTATTCAATCAAACGAAAGTTATTTTGTTCACAACGAATCAAATCCATTAAAGACAAATGCTGTAATCGTTGATGAAGTTTCAATGGTCGATGCAGCACTTATGAGTTCTCTCCTCAAAGCTATGCCAAGAGATTGCAAATTGATTTTGGTTGGTGATAAAGACCAGTTGCCAAGTGTTGGTGCTGGAAATGTTTTGGCAGACATTTTGCAAAGTGGAGTTATTTCATATTGCATGTTGACCAAAATTTTTAGACAAAATGAAAAAAGTTTGATCATCACAAACGCACACCTTATCAATGAAGGGAAAATGCCTTTGATCGACAACACAAGCATGGATTTCTTCTTTGACAGCAAAAACGATCCTGAAGTGATTAAAGACACAATTTTGGACTTGGTGACCTCTCGCCTTCCAAAATTTTTGGGTGTTGACCCACAAACCATTCAAGTGCTTGCTCCTTTAAAAGCTGGCGTGTGTGGAATTGAAAATTTAAACAAAGTTCTTCAAGAGCGTATAAATCCTCCTTCATCAAACAAAAGACAAGTAGAATTTGGGCATACAATTTTCAGAGAAGGCGACAAAATTATGCAAATGAGCAACAACTACGACCTTGAATGGAAAAAACACGGCCGTTTTGCAGATGAAACAGGAAAAGGTGTTTTCAATGGTGATATTGGCTTCATCTCCACAATTGATCCAAACACAAGCGAAGTGATTGTTGAATTTGAAGACGGAAGAATTTGTCTTTACACAAGACCAGACTTGATTGACTTGTCACTTTCTTACGCCATAACAATTCACAAAAGCCAAGGTTCTGAATTTGACACGATTGTTATCCCTGCAATTGCTGGGCCAAGCATAATCCTTACAAGAAACTTGATTTACACAGCTGTCACAAGAGCAAAGAAAATGGTTGTTATTGTTGGTGAAAAACAATATCTAAAGCGTATGGTTTCAAACAAATACACAGCAACAAGATTCACGCTCTTGAAAAGATTGCTTATCTTGGCAAATGAAAAAATAAAGAAAATGTTTTAGGTGTCTATTTGGCACCTTTTTTATTGTTTAGTTTGTTCCTTGCAATTGCACAAACATAAACATTTTTAACTTTCTTTGAAATGAGTTCTGCACAATAATTTACCGTTGCACAAGTTGTGATTATATCATCCACTATAAGCACGTTTTGTTCTTTCTTAAAAGCAACAGACTTCAAAGAATACAACCCTTTCATTTTCTCTTGTCTTTCACGATAAGAAGAAAATTTCTGTTCTTTGTCATCTCTCTCTTTGTTGAAAACAGAAACAACTTCAACATTTAAAATCTTTCCTATTTCATCAGCAAGTAGTTTTGCTTGATTGAAACCTCTCTTCCTTTCTTTTTTAGGCGTCAACGGAATGTAAGTAATCATATCAATTTTCACATCACTACTTTCAATCTCTTTGGAAATAAATTTTGCAAAAGTCTTTGCTTTATATCTTTGGTTGTCATCTTTATAACCAAGTATTGCACTGCGAACAATACCTTCATAAACAAAAGGACAAAATGCCTTTTTGAAATATCTTTTATGTTTTTGACAAGAATCACAAACAGTAGCCTCATTGTCAATAGGTTCATCACAAATTATACACTTGTTTTTGTTGTTGAAAGGCAAAACTTTTTCACATTCGTTGCAATATGGTTTGTTTTCAAAGTCTGGAATATCAGTTCCACAAAATATGCATTTGTAATTTTCTGGAAACAACAAATCATTACACCACTTTGCAAACTTCTTACCTAAATCTTTCATTTTGTCTTTAAATTTTTGTTTCATTTGTATTGCAACTCCAATGTTTTTTATAGATTAACACTTTTACAAATTCAAAGTCAATTGTTGAAATAATATGATTTTAATAAGTTAAAGCACACATAAACTTTCAGCAAAACAAAAATTTATATTTTTTCTAAAAAAACACTTGACACACATTGATAAATTATATTATACTTACAAAGCATTGAGTTGTATATTTTTGGCCCCGTGGTCAAGCGGTTAAGACACCGCCCTTTCACGGCGGTATCATGGGTTCGAATCCCGTCGGGGTCACCAAAGATTGAAAAAAGACTGATAAAAATCAGTCTTTTTTGTTTTATATTAAATTTCTATAGGCTTGCCGTCAATCGCAACAAGTCTTTGAGTCCCATCTTTATCTTTTTCCAAAGTGTATCTATCTTTATTCTTTTTAAAATCCTCTATATCATCTCGAGCATATTTACTAAATATCGAGATTACCATTTTGCGTGTCTTATTTAATTTGTCTTACAAGAATTTAATATTTTACATACAACAAGTTCTTGCAGCAATAGACTAGCACGAAACAACAAAAATGTGAAGGAATAAAATCTGTAGAAACTCACCCAAACAATTTGTAAACAAACCTATATTTTGCCGTATTCCTCCAAAACATTACTCAAAGTAAGACAAAATCACGTAGGAAATAAAAAAATGAGTTTTTGCAGATATCTCGCGTGCAAACCCCATTTTCTACACTCTTTTGTGAGATTTCTTTTGTTCAGTTTTGTTAAATTGGCGTTTGCTTGTATGGTGGAGAAAAACGACACTACTTGTCTATGCTAAGCACACAACTAAATACTAAATTATTTTTTAAATAGTTTTATTTTTTTTATGAATATGCTACAATATTTTTATGAGAACGATAAACATAAATAAATATAAAATAAATTTTATCAAGATAACAAAATTATTTTTTATAATATTGATGATGGCTATAGCTTTAATTAGTCCTTTATTTATGCAAGGTTGTTCCTCTAACCAAATTAATCCACATCAATACGAAAACAATAAAACATTAACAACTTTTACTATTTCAAAAAATATTAAAACTATTTGCTCTTATGCATTTGCTTATAGCAGTGTAAAAGAAATAATATTTGAAGAAAATAGTTGTTTAGAAGTTATTGAAAGTTATGCTTTTGATGGTTGTATAAATTTAGAAAAAATAACATTTCCAAAATCACTAAAACGAATAGAAAGTTCTGCCTTTCAAAATTGCAATAAATTGTCTGAAATCAATTTTAATGAAGGATTAGAATATATAGGTTCTCGTGCATTTAATATGTGTGCAGTTACATCAAATAAAAAACTTAATATAAAATTACCTAATTCTTTAATAAATACTGGCGGACATGTTTTTCAAAATTCTAAAATTGGTAATATTATTTTAGGGAAAAACATGAAAAAGATAGAAAGTTATGATTTTTATAATACAGGATTTGACAATATTACAATATACTCTTCTACGACAGAAATAAAAGATGGTAGTTTGGACTGCGATCTTCCTTTAGCGACAACTGGTTACTATAATATTTACCTTCCAGATAAAAAATATAATTTATATTTCACAGGATATAAATTTAAATACAATCGTTTAAAAAATATATATTATTCAGGCAGTGAGCAAGATTGGCAAAATTATGTTTCTACTAATTTATTAGAAATAAATTTAGATAATGATAGTATTCAAATTCATTATAATTATTAATATAAAAATCGAACCTTGTTTTTAGTTTAGTAAACGCACAGTATAACACCTCACGCTGAAGTTGTGCCATTATCTGAAAGTGAGAATGATAAAAAATTGAAATCTTTTTTAAGAGATATCATCAAATTTCAAAGAATAACAATTTATATTTAATAAATTAAAAATATTATTTCAAAAAAAACGAATAATGGCAATAATTTAAATTAAAAGAACGTTTTCAAATATAATAATGGTCAATATTAAAAATATGAGCAAATATTTATATAAAAATCAATTGCTTAATGCATAAACGGAGGTTCTGTTTTTGAAGTTTTATTTTGCATTGAAGCTTTTTTATCAAGCAAAAACCAGATATTGAAATCTGGTAAATATGAATAAATTAAATATAAAAATTTATAAAAATTTTCAACTGAAGGAACTATTTGGCCGTTTAGCGTTCGAACAATGCAGGAATGCTCTATTCCTGTTAGTGTTTCAATCCACCCATAATTGTAGTTGGGTTCTATGTATTTTAAAACTTTCTTCAGTTGTATACTAAAATTATATTTTATAAACTCTTTACAAAACTTTTCAGATATGTTATTGATTGGTAAAGGTTTTGTTCTGTTGTACATTTCTTTATCCCTTTTAAATTCTTCTATTGTTTGATAAACGACATAATCACCTCTATTAGAAAGTCTTCCGATTTTCCCTGATTTAGTTTTAAAAGTTTCCATTTTTGTTTTAAAATATTTCTCCTTTTTTGAACAATATGTTGCATTAGTGCATATTTACACCCTATTATTAACAATAAAGTCGAATTATTATTACTTCAAAGTTGATGTTATTATAACAAAGCAAAACTTAATAGTCAACTTGAAATATTATCAAAGGAGGAAAATAAATGTATACGAGATTATTGACTTATGACTTATATTTCGGAAATTCAGATGATTATACTAAATTGTATGATTATTTAAGAGAAATCAAAGCAGAAAGACTCACAGAATCTTCTTATTTGATTAAAACCGGAATAAGTTTTGACGAAATGTGCACAAAATTGTTTTCATTGACACATTCAAAAGATAAAGTATTTTTGGCATACATAAATACTGAATATCACTTATGTGCGAAAACAATACGTTAGAATTGGACAAGTATTAAGTATATTTTGCAAGCAAAAATATTAAAACATCTGTTTCGATTTTGATCGTTCTTGTTTCGCCAAAGATAAAAAAAGACTGAAAATTTTCAGTCTTTTTTGTTTTTATTCTATACTGCCATCTTTTTGCATAAATTTTGTTCCACTTACAACAACAATTTTATACTCTTGTTTTTTTGTTCCGTCTTGCCAAGTTATCGAAAAATTTACATTGTCATCTTCTTGGGATACTATAGGATAAATATTGAAAAATCTTTGCTTTTGTCCATTTATTCTTTCCAAAAAATTGCCTGACGAATAATTTATTCCGTTCATTTCCAAAGTTGCTGTGCTTAAATCTAAACTTTCATTTGGCGCTGTTATTTTCAGCCCTATTCTGCAACCTTCTGACAGGTCTTTCGTTTCGTCAGCTTCACTGTATTGCACAACTTCATCTTCTCCACCAATATAGACAATCCTCTGACTCTTGTCATAAACAAAACTCAAACTTCCGCCAGTCCTTGCATCATCTCTAACAATACTGGCAGATTCAAGTTCTTTGCTTCCACATCCAAGACTCATGAAAGGCAACAGCAAAAGCATACACAACAAAACTACAGTAAATCTCATTTTTTTCATAATTTTATTGTGTTTAAAATTTAGAAAATTATTCTATATATAAAACCTTGTCAACTTTCTTCTTTTTCTTCATTTGCTTTGATTTGAACTTTCAAAACATCAGAACGCTTTATGCTATATTTAGAAAAAATAATAATTGCCAAAGTTAAAGAAATAGCACTGCCAAGAAAGACAATTTTCCCAAGTCCAGCCTGAACAGATAATGCCTGAACAGGTTGAGAAGAATCAAACTTGACTAAATCAAGCAAAAGCCCAATAAAAAGTAGTGCAATCGAATTTGAAAAATTGTAAGTAAAAGTGTAATAACCTGTATATCTTCCAGCATTGTTTACGCCTGTTTTGTATTGCTCCATAGTCACAACATCTGCATACATCGAATGTGGCAAAGAATACAATGCCCCAGAACCAATTCCACAAACAAACATACAAGGCAAAACAAACCAAAAGATATAGTCGCTTGTGCAATAAATTCTAAACAAAAATGTGATGCTTGTCATAGCGATTCCAAACAAAATAACCGAAAGAGCAAAAATTAAAGTTTGTTTTTTGTCATACTTTTTAACAATATTCACCCATAATGCTTGCGAAACAATAGCACCACCGAAAAGGCAGATCATCAACACAGAAATTTGAGTGCTCGAAAAATGATAGCAGAAAGTAAAAAGATGCATACCGACCGAAGTAATAAAAACAGTTGCAATCAAAGAAACAGAATAGCCAAGCATAACAATTCTAAAATCTTTTTTCTTGAAAGTCTCAACATATCCTGCAAGGATTGTAGCAAAACTGTGTTTCGTTTTGTTTTTTCCTTTATTTGTTTCACTTTCGGTGTCAACTTTTCCATTTTTATTGTTTTCATTTACACTATGAGCATAATTTGGCATTGAATGAACTCTTTTTATCGTCCCCAAAACAGTGATTATCCCACAAATCAAAACTAAAGCAGAATTTACAAATGCAATGTTTATATAGCCTTGACGGTTAAACTGCCCCTGCACTCCAATGCTAGAAGACGGCATAAAAACATACATCAAAATACTTGGCATAATCAGCCCCATGATGTAAAAAACAGTTTTAAAACCTTGCATTTTTGTCTGATCATTATAGTCTGGAGCAATATCAATGCATAATGCTGAATATGGTGTAGCGAAAAAGGTATTAAATGTTTCCTGCAAAAGTAAAAACGACAAAAGCCAAAGCATCATAACTGCTTGACTGTCTGATTGCGGACACAACCAAAGCACAACATTGTTTATTGCCAAGGCAAAACTTGCAAAAAGCATATGACCAAGTCTTCTGCCAAACAATTTGCTTCTTGTCCTATCAGACAAATAGCCAATAAGTGGATCAGACAGCCCGTCCCATAATGATGTTATTGCAATGGTAAGCCCAACCAAAAATCCTGGCAGTCCCAAAACACTTGTGGCAAAAAACATTATCAAACTGCTGACTGTTTGTCCCATAGAGCCATAACCCAAGTTTCCGATGCCATAACACAATTTTGTTTTAAAAGTTAAACCACTTTTTTTAACCTTCTGTTTCACTCTATATTTATATGATTGATGTGAAAATTAAAAAACCATAAAAACAAAACGGCTAAAAAATTTCATAAACAAACATTTTTCTGCAAACTTCAACAAAAAAAGGAGAATTATTGTTCTCCTTTTTGTTCCATTTCTGCTTTAAGTTCTTTTTTACTCTTCTTAACTTTTTTATCTTTTCCGTCTTCTTCTTTTGGAGTTCTTTGTTTGACCATAACTTCAGCAATTTCAAATCTGTGTCTGTCTATATAAACAAGTTCTTTGCAATATCTATCAATCACATCCAAAATCTGTTGACGCTCTTTTTCATAATTTGGATCAAGTTCCATTTTCAAAGAGAAAATTCGCTTTTTTGCTTTTCTGCCAGTTCTTACATCTTTTACTTTCAAATTTTCAAATGCAATCTCTGCTTCATAACCTGTTCCGCTTATGATTCTATATCTGTTTCCACCTATATCAACTCTAAGATATGGAGTGCAATGTTTAACAATATCTACAACATTGATTGTAAACAAATTGTTGAAAACTTTGTTTATTGCATCAGCAATTTGAACAGGGAAATCACTTGGTTGGTCTTTTGGTTCACATTCTCCAAGAAAATATTTTTTCTCTCGATTTTGTATATTGCTCATAGAAGTGACTCTAACCAAAGAAAAATAGGTTCTTTCTGGTGTTGTTTTTTTCCTTATAATAAGACCAGCACCTGTCAAAAGATTTTTATCAGTATCGTAAATTATTTCAACTTCTTTTATTTTTTCTTCAAACAAAATAGTATAGAAGCCAAGTTTTCTTGTCATCTTCTGCAAAGTAAACTTCTCTTTGTCTATAATGATATCATAATTTAATCTCACAGTGGAATATTTAGTTGGTTTTCCCTTATCCCCAAGAAACATATTGACTCCTTTTAACAATATTATTGTAAACAATAAAGAAAAAAAATGCAAACAAATTATCGATGTTTAAATTTTATTGTTTGGGACAATATAACTTTGTGAAAAGGAGAAAAATATGGAATTTAATGAAAGTGTAACAAAAACAAACTTAGCACGCTCTTTTGCTGCAGAGTGCCAAGCTGGAGCAAGATATCAATTTATGTCAAAGAAAGCACTTGCTGACGAACAAAAATTTTTGTCTGACACAATGAAAACATTGGCAAAAAATGAAATGGCACACGCAAAAATCTTTTACGATTATATAATTGAAAAAAGTAATGGCTCCGTAAAAAATATATCAATTGAAGCAGGCTATCCTTTTGAAATGCCTGACCTTAAAAGCAGTCTTATGGAAGAGAGCAAAATCGAACTTTCAGAAGCAGACAACATCTATCCAAGCTTTGCCCGCATTGCAAAAGATGAAGGCTTTTTGGATATAGCAAAATCGTTTGAAATGGTGGCAAATGTTGAAGCAACCCATCATAAAATTTTAGACTATTTGGGATCATTATACAAAAGCAACAAAATGTATAAAAGAAATGCTCCAACAGAATGGAAATGTTCTTCTTGTGGATATGTCAGCATCTCTAAAGAAGGCTTCAAAGAATGTCCTCTTTGCAAAATGCCTCAAGGTTATATTATTATAGATTTAGAAAAAGAATTAAGAGAAAATTAAACAAAAAAGCAGAATGATTTTTCTGCTTTTATTTTATACAATAAAAAAGAACCAACAATTAAGTTGGTTCTTTAAAAGATGTTCATTAGTCATTGAAACCTGCTTTAAAGCTCTTTCCAAACTTAAATTTTGGAGTTTTGCAAGCAGCAACCTTTACAGGTTTTTTAGTGAGAGGATTGATTTTTGTTGTTGCAGCTTTAGAAACAAGTTCAAAAGAACCGAATCCAGGGATCTGAATCTTCTCTCCTGTTTTAAGTACGCTAACAATTGTGTCGATAACTGAATCAAAAACAATTCCTGCGTCTTTTTGTGTGCAATTTGCTTTTTCAGCAACTGCTTTAATGAATTCACCTTTATTCATATTAGTTCTATCTCCTTTTGATGATAATTTCGCATATCTATGCTATTGCTATTCTATCATAAAATAAAGGGGTTTAGCAAATAAAAACGCACAAAAATAGCAAAAATATTATCTAGCAAAAAATTCTTCCATTTCTCTAAAATAAAACTTAACTACTTCCCACAAACGGTTAACAAAATTATAATCGTAAACAATAAATTCCGCTCTTCCTACAATATAATCTTCTCGACAAAATCCATTTTCTCGACAATCAGAAGAGTATTCTCTGTTGTCTCCCATATAAAACACCATATCTTGAGGCACTTGCACATAAAGCAATCCATTTTCAGAGACAAAATAACCTGCCTCTGAATTTTCAAATTGTCTTAAAAATGTTTGGTAGAAATTATATTCATATTCCCAGTTTCCACTTTCCGCAGTCTTAATGCTTGATGCAGACTTGTGAATCCAAAGAGTATCACTGTTATAAAGGTTATATCCATTTTCACCATTTTCTTGCAATTTTGCTTGCTCGTCAGAATAAGTTTCAGGATCTACGCCACTTGGAATTCTATAAAAATAAAAACGATCTTCGCCACTTTGTGTTTTGCCTTTTGCTATAGTAATATAGTCACCTTCTGTAGCCATAAGTCTTTTGATTACACTTGAAGAATTTGGTCTTTCTACAACAATAATATCAAATATCTCTGGTTTTGTTATTTTATCTATATATACTGCATCATAAGCCAAATTTTGAGCGTTGTTTGTGTCATAAAGAAGTTGCTCTTCTGTGATTTGACTGTTTAAAGTTGGCATCATGGACACCCCTTTAACTTCATAAAACTTATGTGTTGTGATAAAAACTGTATACCAAGCAAAGAAAATTAAGAAGAAAATAAGAACTATATATAGAAATATATGCGTAGCAAAATACAATGCAAGATGCTTTGTCTCATCTTTCACTTTTTCTTCACTATATTGAATAAAATCTTTGTTGTATCTACTCAAATTATTCTCCAGTTTTATTTTTATTTAAAGTCCAATTTGCAAAACTACATCCACAATAATTTTGTCTATAAAGATGGAGGTCTTTTGAAAGATTTATACTTCTCAAATAGCCATCTTTCTTTTTAAAGCTTTCTGGCAAAAATTCAATTTCCTCTCTTTGAGAAACATCTTCTCCCACCTTGTTTATTACCAAAGTATTTTTATGAGGACTTACTGACAAAGTTGTGGCAAAGATTGAATATCCATTTTCTTTTGCATACTGAGCAGTTTTCTGCAATCTAAAAAGAAAACATTTTTCACATCTAGCACCACCCTCTTTCTCGTTTTCTAGTCCTTCAACAAATTTACGCCAACCAGCATTGTCATAATCATAGTCAATAAATGGAACATTAAAAAATTGACAAACCTTTTGTTGTTCTGCCTTTCTTTTTTCATATTCTTCTCTTGGCTCTATGTTTGGATTAAAATAAAAGACGGTAACATCATATTCGTCTTTCAACCTTTCTATAACGACTGTAGAACAAGGTCCACAGCAAGAATGTAAAAGCATTTTTTTCTTCATAACGCAAATTATACTTTCTTTTTATTGACTTGTCAACTTTTGCCAATTGAAAGATTAAATTATAGTATATCTAAAATTTTATCCCAAACTTTTCACTGCATACATCATCATCTCATTCACAATTGGAGACTTTATTTTGTATATCAAAATTTTCCCATCTCGTTTATATTCGACCATGTCTTGATCTTTTAATGTTTTCAACTGGTGAGAAATCGTAGTTTGATTTATACCTAAAATTTTTGATAAATCATTGACACACAATTCTTTGATCGCCAACGCTGACAAAATTTTAATTCTCGTTTGATCAGAAAAACTTTGAAAATAAACCGCCAACTTGTTTGTGCAGTTATCATCAGGTAGCAAATCCATCATTTCAAATTTGTTTCTTTCGGTAATTCTCAACAATTTATTCATTTTTTCTCCTTTTTGTCACATTTGTTTTTTGCATCACATATATTAAACTAGCAACACCACATAACAATAATCTAAAATGTGGTGCCAAAAGATTTGAATTCTTTCAAGTCTATTTTCCCAAACAAAAGAGAAAAAGTCAAAAAGAAAAAAAATTGTTTTAGACTTATTTTGAAATATTTTGTTAAAAAGGAGGGAATTATGTCACAAGATATTTTATGGGTGTTTTTGCTCTCGGTTTTAAGCTCTTCAAATGATACAAACCTTGCAACAAACACAAACATTTTACTTTTACTTTTGCTTGGGCTTTCAAATAATAACAACAATAATAATGTAAATTATCAAGGATGCCGTTGTTTTAATAATTTAATTTAATTTCCATTTTTTATTAACATCAATTATTGCCTTAATTTTACGCATAGAAAAAACATTTTTTATCTTTAAAAATAAATAAAAAAATTCCAAAAAAATATTTTATAAAAAATTTTATAATTTTTTGTCAAATCGTTTGGAATTTTTTTTTATTTATGATATTATTCTTTTGTAATCAAAGATAAGAATATTATTTGAATCTTTTGAGAACAATAAATTAGAGTGATAATTGGAGGATAAACTTATGAACTTTTTGAATTCAATGTTAGGTGTAGGCTGGACAGATATTATTACAAACTTAGGTGCAGAATGGAGTTGGTTGTCAACCCTTTTGAGCACACTTCAAACAGTACTTTGGGTATTGTTGGTATTGGTAGGTGCTGCAGGAGCTATCTATGCTGTTTATGTTGGTGTAAAAATGGCAAGAGCTGAATCAGCTGAACAAAGAGATGAAAACAAAAAACGTTTGATCAACATTATTGTTTCAATCGTAGTTGTTGTTGTATTGATTCTCTTCTTCAACTTGTTCTTACCTATGATTCTCGATGCATTCGGCATATTTGATGACAAATATACAGAAGCTACAAATTCATTAAGATATATTCTCCATGTTTAATATTTAACTACACTTTAATTAAGCACATCACGATTTCGTGATGTGTTTTTTTTGCAAATAAAAAATATTTGATAAATAAAAAAATAGAAGAAAAATTCTTCTATTTTGTTTAATTTATTAACTGCTTAATTTCTATTCCAAATTTTGCAACATTTCTGTCCTTTCTTTCAAAATCATAGCATCAATAAATTGATCCAAGTCACCATTCAAAACACCTTCCAAGTCATATGAAGAAAGATTTGTTCTGTGGTCAGTCACTCTCCCTTGTGGATAGTTATAGGTTCTGATTCTTTCGTTTCTGTTCCCCCTACCAACTTGACTCTTTCTGTTTTGATCATATTCATTGTTTCTTTGTTCTTCATAATAGTCATAAAGTTTTGATTTCAAGATGTTCATAGCTTTTTCTTTGTTTTTAAGCTGACTTCTTTCATCCTGGCAAGTTACTACAATATTCAATGGCAAATATGTAATACGGATCGCAGTTTCAACTTTATTAACATTTTGTCCACCAGCACCACCAGAATGATAAACATCAATTCTCAAATCTTTATCTTGAATTTCAATATCAATATCTTCAACTTCAGGCAAAACTGCAACTGTAGCAGTAGAAGTGTGAATTCTTCCTTGACTTTCTGTTTCAGGGACTCTTTGAACTCTATGAACACCACTTTCATATTTCATACGAGCATAAGCGCCTTTTCCCTTAATCATCAAAGTTGCTTCTTTAATTCCACCAATTTCAGTTTCTGACATATCGATATATTCAACTTTCCAATGTTTTTTCTCTGCATAATGAGAATACATACGACAAAGTTCCAAACAGAAGAGTGCAGATTCTTCCCCGCCTGCGGCTGAGCGAATTTCAACAATAGCATTGCTATCATCATTTTCGTCTTTAGGCAAAAGTAAAATTTTTATATCTTCAACAATTTTTTCTACTTTTTCACGCAATCTATGAATTTCACTTTGGAACAATTCTTTCATTTCAGAATCTTTTTCATTTTTCAAGTCGTTTTCACAATTGTCTAAATCGGTCAAATTTTTCTTTAATTCTTCATGTGCGTTTGCCAAATCTTCCAAAGCACTTCTTTCTTTCACCAATTTTTTCCATTCTTTGTTGTCTGCAATAATTTCAGGACGAGAAATAAGGTCAGTTAATTCATCAAATCTGACCTTAGACTTTTCTGTCTTTACCAATAAATCTTTAGCTTCGTTTTCCACAAATCACCCTTTCTATCTTGTTGTAATCTTTTATTGTTTTAATTTCTTGAAATCCATTTTCTTTTAAAATATTCCTAACTGCTTTAGCTTGTCCTTTTCCGACCTCAAAAAACAACATACCATTTGGATTTAATCTTGAAGATGCCTCTTTGATGATTGTTCTATAAAAATCAAGACCATCATCTCCCCCATCCAAAGCAAGAACAGGGTCACACTCTCTAACATTTTTGTCCAATTTTGGTATCTCGTTTGTAGGAATATATGGTGGATTCGATACTATTATATCAAACTTACGCTTTCTTTTCAAGTTATCAAACAGATTTGAATGTAAAAATTCTATCTTCACATCATTTTTCTTGGCATTGTTTTCTGCAACAGCAAGCGCAGATTTGCTTATGTCAACAGCAGTAACAGTGGCATCACAATTTTTTGCAATAGAAACTGCAATGGCTCCAGAGCCTGTTCCAAGATCTAAAATTGTTGGATTTTTAAAATTCTTCTCTGCTTTTAAAACTTGTTCCACCAAAATTTCAGTTTCCATTCTTGGCGTAAGCACTTTTTTGTTTACATCAAATCTCAAACCATAAAATTCAGTGTAGCCAAAAATGTTGTCTATGCTTTCTCCTTTTGCACGCCTTTCGGTTGCCTTCATAATGTCTTGATATTGTTTTTCAGTAACATAAGAAAGCAATTTTATCTCTGCCCTATTTTTGCCAAGAACGGTAGCAATAATCCAATCTGCATCACTTTTGTCACTTATTCCTGCATTATACAATTTGTTTTTTACTTGCGTATAACAAATTGAAAAAGCAATCTTATTTTCGTCATCCATAAATTCTCTTTCCTTCTGCGAACATAACAGATTTATTTCTGTCAAAGCCACCATAACTGTTTCAATATGTGTTGTTGTCGGTTTTTCGTAAACAAGAAATGCTGTGATGTTTGACAATTTGCTTACAAATTTCAATTTTGGCAAACTTAACAACCACAAGATTTCATAACCAACACTCATACAAACAAAAAGTATGGCTATATTGAGTCCAAAATTAAACCAAAAGCCATAATCTGCTCCCCATAATGTTATCACAAGAAAATCTAAAATGAAAACAAAAATAATATAATTCAAAAAATTTGGCGTTAAATCATCATTTTTTTTGAAAAAAACGCCTAAATTTTTGATTTTTTTCATATTTTTATCTTTTTTCTGTTGTTTCTCTTTGTTTTTATCAAAATTTCTTAATACAATTTCTCCCGCCTTATTAAATCTAAAACACTCAACAACAACAGGGAAAACTCTTAAAGACAAAACAAAAAGGTAAAACAATATAAGTTTAAAAACAAAAATGACCAAGTTTCTTAATATCTCACTGCCCCTATAATCGACAATCAAATACCCAAGTTTGCCTGGCAAAAGTCCCAGAACAAAAGCTGAAAAAATCATTGCAATTACAGAAATTATAATCACCATAATCAATTTTTGTGTATAATATTTTTTTATATCTTTATTTTTTATAACCTTTTCATTGCAAACATCATAAGAGAGTATCAACGCTTGAAAAAATCCATATATGCCACAAAAAAAGAATTGCAATCCCCTTATAAATGGAACATGCCAAAAAATAATTTTATTTTTTTCTCTAAAACTTTTCATCTTCTTTTGTCCATTGCAATCTATTGCAGAAATCACCTTTTTGTCTTCACAATGAACAACCACACCATTTGATGTTGGAAAAATCGTTTTATTCATACACTAATTATTGACACAAAAAAAATTTATATGCGTTTTATAATTGTTATTGCATATTGACAACCCATGCACAATGTGTTAAAATAATTTTATGATCAAAATCTATAATCAGTTATAGATAAATAAAAAAGGAGATTTATTATGCCAGGATTATTACCTTCAGATTTTGAATTAAAAATGCAAAAAGATGGATTTATTGACAAAAGCGGAAAAATTATAAAAGGAGCTTTGAAAGACTGCGAATTTTATCTTTCAGACGACGGATATGACAAAAATGGGAATATGAGACTTTCTGTAGGTCCATATTACAATTTGTTGAGAGAGTATTCTATTTGCTTTACAATTCCAAAAGATATGATTCATACATTCTTCCATACACAAAATTTGTTGGAATTGAGAGTCCTTGATGAAACTTGCAAATACATTATGGATCCAATTGCAAAATATATTGTTGCTGCCGCATCAGATTTTACACAAGAAATTTACAAGAAAGAAAATCTTAGTATTTTTGATGGTAGTGCAAAATCTATAGAAACAAGACGCGAAAATGCTAAAAAGTATTATGAAGATTCATATTATGATACTCCAAAAGAGATCTATGACAATCTTCAAACTATCCCAGAATCATTCTTAACTTCAGATTCAGTTTTCTCTTTGTTAAGTAGACAGTTGTTTATGCAACTTTCTAAAGATGCAAAGCGTTTTGACACTCCAGAAGCTGTCATTTCTCTCAAAGAAGTGACAAACCAAACAGTTTCAAATCTTATCGACATTTTAAACGATAGAGAAGATGAAAAATTTTATGCTGGTGCAAAAAAGTTTGAAGAAGGTTTGACAAAATTTAATAGTCAACTTGAACCAGAACAAGAAAAAATAAAATAACATTGAATAAATAAAAACAAACAAAAAAAAGACGAAATTTTCGTCTTTTTTTTATTTCCATTTTTCAATTAAAAATTATAAATTATATTTTTTCTTGAAGTTTTCTACAGTACCACTTGAGTCAACAACCTTCTTCTTTCCTGTATAGAAAGGATGGCACTTGTTGCAAATATCAACTTTCAATGTATCTCCCTTAACGCAAGAACCTGTTTTGAAAGTGTTTCCACAAGCACATACAACTGTTACTTCATGATAATCTGGATGTATATTCTTTTTCATAAACAATTCTCCTTTTAATCACCAATATAAGGAAGAAGAGCCATATTTCTTGCTCTCTTTATAGCATTTGAAAGTTCTCTTTGATGATAAGAGCAAACACCTGTTTGGCGTCTTGGCAAAATTTTGCCCTTCTCTGTAATATATTTTCTAATTTTTGCTACATCTTTGTAGTCAATTGTCTTTTCACCAGCAACACAAAAAGCACAAACTTTTTTCTTTGCAGGTTTACGATATTTTTTAACGACCTTTTCTTCGGTCTTAACAACTTCGCTCATTTTTTCTCCTTGAGATTTTCGATTTTTATTTTTTCGACTTTAATAATTTTAAATCAATTTAAACTGTTAGAAAGGTAAACTGTCATCATCAATTTCTTCAAGTTCGGCAGTTTCCTTCTTTGCTGCTGGTTTGCTATCGCTTGGAGCAGAATAACTGTTGTCAGAATTGTCTCCTCCGTTTCTAGAACCAACAAATTCAACCTCTTCTGCAATAATGTCAGTAGAGTTTCTCTTTGAACCATCAGCGGCATCATAAGTAGAAATTTGAATTCTTCCAACGATTCCACACTTAGAACCTTTCTTCAAATATCTATGGCAATTTTCACCAGGAGCTCCCCAAACTGTGATGTTGAAGAAATCTGCATCTCTTTCTCCATCAGCATTTGCAAATCTTCTTTGAACAGCAAGTCCAAATCTGCAAACAGATTTTCCACTGTTTGTAGTTTGAAGTTCTGGATCTCTAGTTAAATTTCCTACCAAAATAACTTTATTCATAAATTTTCTCCTATTATTTTCTTACAAACATTTGACGAACAATCCCGTCTGTGATGGTCATAAGTTTGTTCATAGCGTCAACTTCTGCAGGATCCATAGAAATGTTCATAACAACATAGAATCCTTCATTTTTGAAGTTGATTGGATAAGCAAACTTTTTCATTCCAACCTTATCAACGCCTTCAACAGTGCCTTTGTGAGCTTCAACATATGCTTTTTGTTTAGCGATAAGTTCTTCTCTCTTTTCTTCACTGACATCACTGGCAATGATAAACATAAGTTCATACTTATTCATCTTCTTACCTCCTTTTGGACTAGTGGCTTTCAAGTAAAAAACTTAAAAGCAAGGACAGTATTTTTACTGCGTTATATTTATATCACAGAAAACATTTTTTGTCAAGCAATTTATTGTCGTTTAAATTTATAATAATTATATAAGCATTATAAAACAAAAAAGATTGAGTTTTGCTCAACCTTTTCTTTTATGCATTTTTCCCACAGCAGTTTTTGTATTTCTTTCCGCTTCCACATGGGCAAGGATCATTTCTGCCTACTTTCTTTTCTGTGTTTTTGACAGTGACTTGCTTCTTGATCTCTTCTGGTTTTTTGTGTGGATCATAAATTTTTGCTTCTGTCATTTTTGGTTGTGGTTTTGGTTCTGGTCTTCTTATCTCTATGCTTGTGTTGAGAAGAACAATACAAGTTGTTTCTCTGATTTTTTCAATCATATTGTCAAACATCTCATAGCCTTCTTTCTTATAAGCCAAAATAGGATCTTGATTTCCAAATCCACGAGCAAAGATTTCGTTTTTCATTGTTTGCATATCATCAATGTGATTCATCCAGTTTGAATCTACAACTTTCAAAAGAACAAATCTTTCTATTTTTTCAAAATCAATGCCATACTTTCCTGCTTCAACCATTCTCTCGTTGTATCTTTTTTCAACAAGTTTCAAAACGGCATTTTCCAAATCTTCACGATCAAAACCTTCGCAGAAGTCTTCTGTTATGAGATTTTTACCTCTTTCCAAAAGTCCCCTCTCTAATTCTTGATTGATCTTTGCAAAATCCCATTCAAAATATGGTTTTTCATCATCAACGCACTTATCACAGAACTTTGAGATCACCCCAGGGAACATTCCCATAATCTGTTCGTGAACATCAAGTCCGTCCAAAACTTTGTTTCTTTCTTTATAAATAACTTCTCTTTGAGCATTCATAACATCATCAAACTGCAAAACAGTTTTTCTCATACCAAAGTTTTGAATTTCAATCTTCTTCTGTGCATTTTCAATCTGTCTTGAGAGAATCTTAAGTTGAATTGGTGTGTCTTCTTCCAATTTGAAGAACATAGCAATCTTTTTAAGTCTGTCCCCACCAAATCTTCTGATAAGATCATCTTCCAGAGAGAGGAAGAACACGCTTGAACCAGGGTCTCCCTGACGAGAAGCACGACCACGCAACTGGTTGTCAATACGCCTTGATTCGTGACGCTCTGTCCCTATAATGTGCAAACCACCAACTGCTTTAACTTCTTCTTTTTCAGCATCAGTGATCTTTTTATATTCATTGTATAATTCATTATATCTTGCTCTTGCCTTGTTCATATCAGCATCATCAATGGTGTTAAATGCTGTGGCATAAGAAATTTGTTCGTCTGTGAAATTTTCATCTTTCATAGCTTTCTTTGCCATAAATTCTGGGTTACCACCAAGCAAAATATCAGTTCCACGACCAGCCATGTTTGTGGCAATAGTTACAGCGCCTTTTCTTCCTGCCTGTGCAACAATTTGACTTTCTTGTTCGTGATTTTTAGCATTCAAAACTGTGTGTTTGATTTTTGCTTCTTTAAGTGCTTTTGACAGAAGTTCACTCTTTTCAATGGTGATTGTGCCCACCAAAATTGGTTGTCCAAGAGCGTGTCTTCTTTTGATTTCTTCAACAATAGCCTTGATCTTTCCATTTTCTGTTGTGAAAACAATGTCAGGCTCGTCAATTCTTATGTTTGGTTTATTTGTAGGTATTGTCACAACATCAAGTTTGTAAATTGTTCTAAATTCGCCTTCCTCAGTCTTTGCAGTTCCGGTCATGCCAGAAAGTTTGTTGTAAATTCTGAAATAATTTTGGAAAGTGATTGTTGCCAAAGTTTTATTTTCATCTTTAATCTCAACGCCTTCTTTGGCTTCAATAGCTTGATGCAAACCATCGTTATATCTTCTGCCTGGCATCAAACGACCAGTAAATTCGTCAACAATGACAACTTCTCCATCTTTTACGATGTAGTTTTCATCTCTAAACATAACAAAATTTGCTTTCAATGCATTGTTGATGTAGTGGTTCAATTCCAAATTGTCAACATCTGACAAATTGTCAATCGCATAAAATCTTTCTGCTTTTGCCACACCACTTTCTGTCAAGTTTAAAGCCTTTGTCTTTTCATCTTTTTCATAGTCTTCTGGTTTTAAAGTCTTGGCAAATTTTTGTGCTTTGATATAGTTGTCGCTTGACTTCATTCCCTTTCCAGAAATGATAAGAGGAGTTCTTGCCTCATCAATCAAAATAGAGTCAACTTCATCGACAATGGCAAAGTTGTGTCCCCTTTGCACTCTTTGTTCTTTCATAATTGCCATATTATCACGCAAATAATCAAAACCAATCTCATTGTTTGTGCAATAAGTTATGTCACAATTATAAGCCGCTCTCTTTGCCTTCTCGTCCATTCCAGAGACAACAACACCAACAGTAAGTCCCAAAAATTTGTAAACTTTTCCCATCCATTCAGCATCACGCTTTGCCAAATATTCGTTTACGGTAACAACATGAACGCCCAATCCAGTCAAAGCATTGAGGTAAGCAGGAAGTGTTGCCACCAAAGTTTTACCTTCACCAGTTGCCATTTCTGCGATACGACCTTGATGCAAAGCAATTCCACCCAGAATCTGAACATAGAAATGGCGCATTTTCAAAACTCTGTCAGACGCTTCACGAACAACAGCATAAGCTTCTGGAAGCAAGTCCATCAAAGATTCTCCGCTTTGATAACGCTTTTTAAATTCTTCTGTGCAATCTCTAAGTTGTTGATCAGTAAAAGCTCTGTATTTGTCTTCAAGAGCAACAACTTTATTGGCTATTTTCTTTAATTTTTTTACTTGTGATTTGTTTTCATTCCCAAAAAGTCCCATTAAAATCTCCTCATCTTGCCATAATATCATACCAATGATAGCAAAAATAATAAAAAAAAACAAGTTTTTTGTATTTATTTTAACCTTAAAACGCATTTTAAAATCAAATAATTTCCATAACTCTATTTTTATTACAATAATTGACAAAATACCCGTATTATGGTAAAATCATCAATATGTTGACAGGAGGGTTAAATGGCAAAAATAGGTGAAGAAAAATTACAAGAAATTTTTAGTTGTATTGATGAAGAATCTGGAGAGTTGTATTTATATATCCCTTATCTAAAAAATGACGGAAACGATTTGGACTATCTCGAAGTAGTGATGACCAGTGATGGTCCATCAATCAATGTTGCTGGTTTTAATAAAGACCCACAAAAAACAACTCGTTTTAAAATTGTAAATGCTGGTTTTAAAACAGTTGATGAAAAACAACACTTAAGTTTTGAAGTAAAAAACAAATCAACTTCATCTATTATAACTCTTCCTATTGTTGTTGAAGACAATTCTGTTTTTATGGAATATTTTAGAAATTTAACAGCAAATAAACTTGATAACTTAACCGAAGTCAAAAAAGCAAACCTACCTAAGTTTTCTGTTATAGACAAAGATCTTCCTGAAAAAGAAAAAGAGCCTACTCCTGAAGACTCAGACAGAACTCCTGACAATAATCATGAAGAGAAAACAATAAAAACAGAGATAATCGGACCACAAAAAATTGATGGCAACTTGGTTTATAAAAATGATGCATTGTCATATGTGTTTCTTCCATACAAATTCAATGATAACGATAGTCATTTGACATTGATGCAATACGATGGAAAAACATATATAAATATAAAAGGTCTAGACGAAACAAACAAAGACAAAAATACAACTTGTCAAGTTCTTGCAGCATCATTTGAAAAAGTTGAAGAAAAAGAAGTTCTGGCACTTAGTCTTGAAGTTAATGGACAAATGCGTGTTGTCAATATGCCAATTCCAAAAACCGGCAACGAAAAATTGTTGGGCGATTTAAACTCAGTAATTTCAAATTCTCATTTTGCTTTCACAAATATAGAAGTATATGATTGCCCAAGAGTTTCAAATCCTCCTTTCAACAAAGAATTAAATATAGAAAAACCAAAAACAAGCAATCCACTAGAGGATCAAAAACTTATCCAAGCAAAAAGAAAAGGTCAAAAATTACAAGAACAAACAATTGCCATTGGAAAAGAATCTATAAATGGATTAAGTCAAGAAATAAATTCAGAAAAATTAGGTTTGAAGAATGCACAAAAGTTGACCTTAATTGATTCTTCTTCATACAAAGGTGGAGATTCTTCTGTCCTTAAAGATGTTTTACTTATGGTTTCCACAGACAGCAACCCAAAACCTATTGCTGTATTCTCAAAAGATATAGTAAAACAAGATGACAAAGATGTGCCTGTTGTAAAATTTAAAGTATCAAAACCTTTCCTTGATGAATTTTTGGCAAGACCAGAAAACAAAAATCTTGAATTGCCAGAAGGAAAACTTGATGGCGAATATGTGACTTATGAAATTGAGAAATTGAAACTTTCTCAAGATCTTAACATCCAAGACATGCAAATTAGAGGTGCAAGTCCAGATTTTGCAATTCTTTTCTCTGCTCTTGGATTGCAAATTGTTGATAAAAACAAACATCTTGGAATTTTAAGAAATAAAGAAAACGCTTTTAATATTGGTGTGTCAACAGAATTCTTGTCAAGAAGCATGAAAAAAGAAGAAGAAAAAGATGACGCCGACAAAAAAATTAGCTATGACAAACATGGTGTTGGATTTGATTCTTTGTTGATTGCAAGAATTCAACTTGAAAGAAAGAAGAGCGCAGAACCAAATAAGATTATATCTTTATCTTTGCCTGAAGGATCAACAACTCCAACAACAAAACTTTATTCTATTCCTCTTACAATGAAAGGCAAAGATGGCACTGAATCACAACAATATTTAAATATCAGAACTGACTCGACAGGAAAATCTTATGCATATCTTCACATAACTGGTGAAGGCGTAAAATCTGCTAAGATACCAAAATTTTATGAAATTGACATTGCGCATTTGGAAGAGAGCTCAACTTCAACAATGTCTGATATAAAAAACCCTTCGCTATATTTAGGTCTCAAAGATGGAAAAGATGTTGTCCGTGTAAATATTGATCTTGATTATCAAAAAAATGCTGAAACATTGAAAGCTTTAAAGAAAACAGTCTTGGCTCCTGAATTTGAAAGAAAAATTCATGATGAAGAAGTTGCAGAACCTCTATTTAAAGGAAAACAAAGAAATATTGATGGAGAAAACTTTGTCATCTATCCTATTCCAAAAGAAAATAGTGCAAATATTTTATCATTAAGTGACACTGCAATATTGTCTAGAAAAGTTGGAGAAACAGAATCCGAATCCGAAGGAAATTTGCCAAAATCTCCAATTCTTCCAGATCATCCTATTGTTGACCGCACTAATACAACAATAATAGAAAAAACAAACAACGAAAATAAAAAAGTTGCTCCTATAATAACAGGAGATTTAGAACAAGAACCAGAAGAGGAACCTATCAATCCTATACAGTGGAAAGAAAAACTTGAAAAACCAAAATCACCTAAAAAACATGGGGTAAGAAATGTGTTAATCGGATTGTTTGCTCTTTGCACATTTTTGTCAATGGTTCTTCCATTTCTTGCAATCGGAGCAATTATTTTTGCAGCTGCAGCTGTTGGCAATGAAGTCAGACCTTGGATAGTTAGTATTGCAAATGATAGGAAGAAAAAACGCGAACAAAAACAAAGATCATTCAAACCAGGAAGAGACAAAGTTAAAACAAAAGAAAATCAACTTTCAAAATCTGTAGAAAGACTTTCTGCTTTGAGAGAAAAGAATGATATATTAAATAGACAAAAACAAAAAATTTTGGATAATGAAAAAATAACTGAGAAAAAGAGAAGCCGTCTTATTAAAGAAATTGATGATAAGATCAATAAAAATAAAAAAGAGATATCAAAACTTCAAATAACAATTGAAAACGAAGGAAAAGATGTTTCAATTGCAAAGACAGAGAATCTTATAAAAGATTATCAACAATCAATAAAGTATCTTAAAAATCACGATAAAGAAATGTCTAAAATTGACAAGGCTAACATTTCTGAATTAGAAAAAACTCTTGCACAGCAAAAGAAAGAATATGACATCGCTGTTGCTAAAAAAGAAGAAATTAAAAAAGATAAAGCTGAATTAGAAACGCTAGAAAACTTAGAAAAAGCAGAAAAATCTGGAACTCTCACTGGAGAACAATTGGAATTGCTTAAAAAATTGCGTGCAAAATTTAAAAAGAAAGGACGCAAAAAATATAGCGAATACGATAAAGAAATTTCTGATGCTGTTACTGAAATCACAAGAATACAAGAAAAAAATGAGGCTCTCAAAGGTGTTATTGAGGCAAAGGAATCTATTGCAAAAAGTAATGCTTTAGAAAGAAAACAAGAAATAGAGAAATCTGAAGCTGAAGTAGAAAGAATAAGAGAAAGCAGCACTCAAATTAAGAAAACAATAAAAGAAAGTAACAAAAATAAGAAATCAGTCACTGGAAATGAAGCTATTCTTGAAGACTATGATCCTATTGGTTGGGATATTAAAGAAGCTGATGAAAAAACGCCACCATTGGATTCTAAAGATCCAAAGAAAAAAGCTGAAAAATCTAAAGAAAGCAAAGCTGATTTTGAAAAATAAAATCATTGGAGAGATGTATTTTTCACCTCTCCAAATTATTGTGGAGTAGTTATGAAAATTGGTGTAGTAGGATTGCCAAATGTTGGCAAAAGTTCACTTTTTAATGCAATTACGGAAGCTGGCGCAGAAAGTGCCAACTATCCTTTTTGCACAATCGAACCTAATATTGGTATCGTTGATGTACCAGACAAAAGATTGCAAGTTTTGGGAGAAATGTATCACACTCAAAAAATCACCCCTGCAAGCATAGAATTTGTTGATATTGCAGGACTTGTAGCTGGAGCAAGCCATGGCGAAGGCCTTGGAAACAAGTTTTTGAGTCATATCCGTGAAGTTGATGCCATTGTTCATGTTGTAAGATGTTTTGACAACGACAAAATCATTCATGTCAGTGGAAGCATAAACCCTAAAAGGGATATTGAAACCATTGAAATGGAACTTGCACTCGCCGACCTTGAACAGGTAAACAAAATTTTGGAAAAGAATGCTAAACTTGTCAAAACAACTGGCGATAAATCTTTGATTTTGAGTGTAAATATGCTTTCAAAAATCAAAGAAGCATTGGAAGTAGGAAAACAAGCAAGAATATTAGATTTCACTGACGAAGAGAAGAAATTGCTCAAAAACTTTTCTCTTTTGACAGCAAAACCTGTCATTTATGTGGCAAACATTAGCGAAGATGATATTGGGAAACCAGATTGTGATTATGTTAAACAAGTCAAAGCTATCGCACAAGAAGAAGGTGCAAAAGTGGTTGTACTTTCTGCAAAAATTGAAGAAGAAATTGTCGGACTTGACAAAGATGAAAGAGATATGTATAAAGAAGAACTCGGCATCAAAGAAAGTGGGCTTGAAAAACTTGTAGTTGCAAGTTATGATCTTCTTGGACTTCAAAGTTATTTGACCGCTGGAGAAAAAGAAGTTCGTGCTTGGACAATCACAAAAGGCACAAAAGCTCCTGCCGCCGCAGGAAAAATCCATACAGACTTTGAAAAAGGTTTCATCAAAGCTGAAGTTGTAAGCTACAACGATCTTGTTGAAGCAGGAAGTTTCTTGAAAGCAAAAGAAAAAGGAAAAGTTCGTATGGAAGGAAAAGATTATGTTGTTCAAGATGGAGACGTGATTTTGTTCCGTTTCAACAACTAATCTTTCAAATTTTAAAAGGAATTTTATGGACAAAGTTGATCAATTATCCCCTCTTGCTTTGGCATTTATGGGAGATGCAGTGCATACTGCTTTTGTCAGAGAAGAAGTCTTGAAAGGCAATCTAAACAAAATAAACAATTATCACAACATCGCAAAAAAATATTGCAACGCAAAAAAACAACAAGAGACTTTGGAAAGTTTGCGAGACAACCTTACTGACGAGGAAAAAGATGTTGTTCGCAAAGCAAGAAATTGCAAAAGCAAACACGGTGCAAAAAATTTTGATGAAGAAACTTATAAAAAAGCAACCGCATTTGAAGCACTTGTAGGATTTTTATATTTGAAAAACAGACAAGAGAGATTGAAAGAAATCTTGATGTTTTCAATAAAGGATAAAGAGGTTTAAAATGAAAATTGAAGGGAAAAACCAAGTCATTGAAGCAATAAAAAATGATGTCACTATAAACAAAATCATCATCGACAAAAATTATATGACAAGAAAAGATGATGTTATTTCTCTTGCTAAAAAAAGCAAATTGAGAATAGAATTTTTGCCTAAAAAAGCAATGGACAGTTTAAGCGAAACAGGACATCATCAAGGATATATTGCTGAAACTGTTGATTTTAAATACTGTGAAATTGAAGACATTTTAAGCAATGCAAAAGAAAAAAATCACGATCCTTTTGTAGTTTTGCTTGACGGAATAGAAGACCCTCACAACCTTGGAGCAATCATAAGAACTTGTGAATGTGCTGGTGTTGATGGAATCATCATTCCAAAAGTTAGAGCTTGCCAAGTCAATGAAACTGTTGTCAGAACAAGTGCTGGTGCAATTTCAAATATGAGAATTGCAAGAGTGACAAACTTAAAAGAAGCCATTGACCAATTAAAAGATGCAGGATTGTGGATCTATGTTTCTGAAACTGGTGGAGAAAACATTTACAAACAAAACTTGACTGGACCTATTGGCTTAGTCATTGGAAGTGAAGGAAACGGCGTTAAACAGTCAATCAGAACTTATTGTGATGGAATTGTGACCCTTCCTCTTAAAGGCAGCGTAAACTCTTTAAATGCAAGTGTTGCTACAGCTCTTGTCGTTTATGAAGTTTTAAGACAAAGAGAAAACAATTAAAAGGAAAAAACTGTTGGATATCAAAAAATTAACAGATGAAGAACTTTTAGAAAAAATCAAAAATGGAGATGATAAGGCTGAAAACGAAATCTTTGCGCGTTATAAAGATTTAGTGACCAAAATCAGCCGTAGTTATTTCATTGTTGGCGGAGATTTGGAGGACTTAAACCAAGAAGGCATGATTGGTCTTTACAAAGCAATCAAAGGCTATTCTGGACACAAGGAGACTTCTTTCAAGACCTTTGCCATAATCTGCATAAAGCATCAAATTCAATCAGCAATCAAAAAAGCTAACACAAACAAAAACAAACCTCTTTCTTCTGCTGTTTCTTTTCAAAGTTTTCAAGATGGAAAATCTTCTGACAGTATAGACTATTTGCCTATCGAATTGGTCCTTTCATCTACCCCCGCAGAAAAGGTCATTGACAAAGAAAATTACATAAACTTGAAAAAGACCATCAAATCAACACTTTCAGAAATGGAATATAATGTTTTGAAATTGTATTTGAAAGGATTTTCTTATAAAGAAATCTCTGCAATGCTAAAAATATCAGAAAAAAGCATTGATAACAGTTTGAGCAGAATTAAAACAAAATTAAGAGAGAAAATAAACCGTAAATAAACGGTTTTTTTATTGCCAAATAATATTTTGCAATCTCTTTATTTACTTGACTTTTCCCCCATTTTACGCGTAAAATAAGAGCATTAAGGAGAAACTTTATGAGTTTGAAAGATATTGATATAGACAAGATCGTTCCTGAAAACGAACTCGAAGAAGAAATTATTGCAGATATAAAAGCCGGAAGAACTAAAGAAGTTGTCACAAGATGTCCTCCAGAGCCAAGTGGCTATTGGTATATTGGGCATGTTAAAGCATGGACAATAAACTTTGAAACTGCTCAAAAGTTTGGTGGAAAAACTTATTTAAGAATGGACGACTCCAACCCAACAAAAGAAGAGGGGGAATTTGCCGACAGCTATATGGCAGACCTTGACTGGCTTGGATTTAAACCTGAAAAACTTGTTTATGCAAGTGAATCTTATTTTGACGACATCTATAAAATTGCTGAAAAAATGATTAAAAATGGCGATGCGTATGTTTGCGACCTTTCTGCAGAAGAAGTTTCTGCAACAAGAGGCACTTTGACAGAGCTAGGAAAAGAAAGTCCTTACAGAAACAGAACTCCAGAAGAAAACTTGAAACTCTTCAGAGAAATGCGTGATGGAAAATATCCTGACGGAAGCAAAACTTTGCGTGCAAAAATTGATATGTCTCACCCAAACATCAACATGAGAGACCCTGTAATGTATAAAATTGCAAGACAACATCACTATCGTGTTGGAGACAAATGGTGCATTTGGCCACAATATGACTTTGTTCACCCAATGGAAGACTGTCTTGAAGGAACAACTTACAGTTTGTGCGACAAAGGTTTCCAAGATCACAGAATTGTTTATGAATGGTTTGTAAATCACGGCTGGGGAAAACCTTTTGCTCCAAAACAAAGAGAATTTAGCCGTCTTGTGATTGAGAACATTTTGACAGGTAAAAGATATTTAAAACAACTTGTAAACAGTGGCGCCGTAACTGGCTGGGATGACCCAAGATTTCCAACTCTTGTTGGAATAAGAAGAAGAGGATACACAGCAAAAGCGGTAAAAGATTTTGTTAGATCAGTTGGTTGGGGAAGCACAATTGAAGTGACCGTTCCTTTCGCTGCTCTTGAACATTATGTTCGTGAAGACTTAAACAAAATAGCAACCCGTGCAATGGTTGTTCTTGATCCTTTGAAAATTGTTATAACAAATTATGATGGCAGTGAAGAAATCGAAATCGACAACAATCCTAACGATGAAAATGCTGGCACACACAAAGCACGCTTCAGCAAAGAAATCTACATTGAAAAAGAAGATTTCAGTTTGAATCCACCACCAAAATATAATCGTCTTGTTGTAGGCGGAATTGTTCGTCTTAAAGGTGCTTACATCATAAAATGCAACAATGTTGTTTATGACAAAAATGGAGAAATTGATCACCTTGAATGCGAATATATCCCTGGCACAAAGAGTGGACAAGACAATTCAGGGATTAAATGCAAAGGAACAATTCATTTTGTTTCTGCTGACAACTGTTTTGAAGTGACAATAAGAGAATTTAAAAATCTTGTTAAGAGCGAATATAAGAGCCCTGCAAAAGCTCTTGCAGACGGAGTCCCAATCAGTGAACTTCTTGAACCAAATTCAATGACAGAAACAACTGCATTGGCAGAAAACTTCTTGAAATCTGCAAAAGTTGAAGACAAATTCCAATTTATGAGAAAAGGCTATTATTGTGTTGATAAAGATACCACCCCAGAAAGAATGGTGTTCAACTATACTATTTCTTTGAAAGATGGTTTCAAAACGCCAAAACAAAATTAGTTATTTCAAAATAATTCATATTTAACAAAAAATCATAGGAAAACTATGATTTTTTTATTTCTGATTTCTCTGATAAATTTATATCCACTTTTGATATGAAACAATATCTCTTATTTGTTGGACAATTTACAAAATTTTGTTTATAATAAAAATATGTTATTGGCTGCACTCATTTGTATGTTTGTTGCAACTGCTTTGTTGGCATTAGGTGTCTGCTTCTCAAAAAAGAATAAGACATTGTTTTTCTTGTTGCAAACATTGTCCTTGGTGGCTTTGGTCTGTCTAGGAATGGTCGCAGCAAATTATAAAAACAACTTTTCTGGTTATGCTGTTTTGATTATTTTGGCAGTAATACCTCAATTTATTTCACTTTTTGATTTGTCAGAATTTTTAAAAACAAAAACAACAAAAGTAAATCAAGACTTAGAAGCTTTAAATGTAAATGAAAATATTGAAAATCTTGAAACAACAGATTTGATAGAAAATGATTCAAAATCAAGAAAAAAATCAAAGAATAAAGTTTCAAAACATTATTTCTTAAACAGTAATGGTCTTATCTTAAAAAGTGTTGCAAACTTTATGACCGCCACCAGCTTGGCACTCGCTGGGCTTTATATAGGTATGGAAACATATCTTGGCTTCTTGATTGGTGTTGCTCTCGCTTTGGTTTTAACATTTTTGCTTTTAATAATCAAAAAGAAAGTCAATCCTTATGACCTTTTAAGCTTCTTCTTAGCATTTCTTTCTATCGGCCTTGTTCTTGGTCAAGTGGTCACAATATTGATGTTCTCATTCAGTTTGATCAATATATTGTTCTCTGCTGGCGCAATCGTTTTCTGTGTGTATGCAATGTTGTCTATGTTTGTAAAGAGCAATTTTGACCATTTAGCCTTTTTTGTGGCGTTTTTCTGCCTCATTTGCACTTTTATAATATAATAAACTGTTTTATGTCTTTTTGGGCATTTAAAGCCAAATAATCAATTTTGTTTGAATATTTAAAATACAACAAAAAATGCTATATGCGATGATTGCATATAGCATTTTTAATTTGGTTGCGAGGGTAGGATTTGAACCTACGACCTCCGGGTTATGAGCCCGGCGAGCTTCCGAACTGCTCTACCTCGCGTCAACTGACTTTTATAGTATATAATATTTATATACAAAAAGTCAAGTGTTTATTAAAATAAAAAGCAACTATTTTAAAGTTGCTTTCCATCTTTGTCTTTATTTTCAGCTGAAACAGTTTCTTTCTTGTCAAGCTCATCAAGGCATTTGTCAATCTTTAATGCATTTCTATAAACTTGCTCATAATAAATATCAAGCAAATCATCAATATCGTGTTCTTGAATTGCTTTGTTTGTTGCATCTTCATAATGTTTTCTTATATCAAAATCAATTGCAACACATGGGAAATCTGATTCTACCAAAATTTCATTTGCTATAAGTCTAGCAAGTCTATGATTTGCGTCTGGGAACGCTTGAATACGAACCATTTCGCAATGCATTATGCAGGCCTTTTCAATTGGATTCAACTTGTTGCTGTCTTTGTCATTTACAAACCAATCCAACAAAATATCGACACTTTCTCTTATTTTACTTGAATCAACAGCAACCCAACTTCCGTCATTTTGTACATGTGCATTTATGTTTCTGTAATGTGGAAATCTATTGTTTGAAATCAAAGCATAAGTGTTGAAAATGAAGTTTGAATATTCATCTGGTGTAGGTTTTGTATAACGACTAAAATAGCCATAATCAAATATGTATTGAAAAGCAGAATTAAATGTTAAATAATTGTTTTTTATCAGTTTGCTACATTTTGAAAGATCTGAATATTTTACAAGCTCTCCATGTGCATCAAACCACATTCTTGCACATTCATCTGCATCAAATGGTTTATCCTTATAATACTCAAAAATATTTTTAACATATTTTTTTACAAGTTTTTTGTAAAGAATGTTTGCTTGATAACAATCGCTTTGTTTATTTTTGTTTACTTCATATATAACACCACGCATAATTTCTTCAACTTTATCAAGCTTCTCACCTCTTCTATAATCACCTCTGTGTTTTATAATCTTTGCATTTATTCCATTTAAAAGCTTGTTTAATTCAGTATAATCTCTTTCTTTAAAGCAGTAAAATGTTGAAAAAGCGTGTTCATCTTTTGCTTTACCATTTATAAACACTCTAACTTTGTCTTTGTAATAAGTCCAAGGTTCTGCCAATGACAAATCCCCAGTAACTCTTCTAAATCTTCTGTTGAATGCTAATCTTTGTTGTTCGTCACCCTTTAAAATTTTCTTTACAATTATTGGTTTCATAAATTATCCTCTCGCTATATATTTTTATACCACCATTCTAATTGATTGTCAATAGCAATTTCTTCAAAATTCCTGTTTTTGGTCTTGGAATTATCTTGATTTTTGATGAAAAAATTACCAAAAGAAATTGTTTTTTCTATATATATATGATATAATATAGTATATATATTATATATAAAGGGAATATTTTTGATATGGACACAAATCAAGAAATTAAAAACGAAAACAACGAAGGATTTGAAAAAGAAGAAAAAGAAAAACTCTCAAAGAGCGTAAAATATGACGCAAGTGAAATTCAAGTTTTGGAAGGGCTCGAACCTGTTCGTAAGCGTCCAGGTATGTATATTGGTTCAACAGACACTCATGGTCTTCATCATCTTGTTCAAGAAGTTGTGGACAACTCTATTGATGAGGCTTTGGCTGGCTATTGTACCCAGATTGATGTAACCATCAATGAAGATGGTTCTTGTTCTGTTGCCGACAACGGAAGAGGTATCCCAACAGGTATAATTCCAAAAGAAGGCAAGAGCGCAGTTGAAGTCGTTTTGACAAAGCTTCACGCTGGTGGAAAGTTTGGTGGAGAGGGCTACAAAATCTCTGGTGGGCTTCACGGTGTTGGTGTATCCTGCGTAAACGCATTGTCAACAAAATTGACTGTTGATGTTTATCAAAATGGAAAGCATCATTTCATAGAATTTGCTCGTGGCCGTGCCCTTGCTCCTTTGAAAGTTATTGGAAGCACAGACAGAACAGGGACAACTGTCACATTCTGGCCAGACGGAGAAATTTTTGAAACTACTGAATTCAATTATGACAACCTCAAAAACCGCTTCCGTGAAATTGCTTTCTTAAACAAAGGACTTGTTATCACTTTGCAAGATAAAAGACCTGGACAAGAAAGAAGCGATAGATTTGAATTTAAAGGCGGAATTATCGAGTTTGTAAACTACCTTAACACAAACAAACAAACTTTGCTTCCTTACCCTGTATATTTCAACAAATTCAATCACAACGAAAAAGGTGAAGTTGTAAATGAAATTGAAGTTTGTTTCCAATATAACGATTCTTACAATGAAATCATCAACTCTTATGCCAACAACATAAACACAGAAGAAGGTGGAACTCACCTTGATGGTTTCAAAAATGCTTTGACAAAAGTTATAAACGATTATGCTGTTAAAAACAAGATAATCAAAGAAAACGAAAAATTGTCTGGTGAAGATTGCCGTGAAGGTATCACAGCCGTAATTTCTGTTAAACTTAGAGAGCCTCAATTTGAAGGACAGACAAAGACCAAACTTGGAAACAGCGAGATGAGAACAATCGTCTATAAAGCTATGCAAGAAGCTTTTGGAGATTATTTGGAAGAACACCCAACTGAAGCAAGAGAACTTATTATGAAAAGCATCACAGCCCAAAGAGCAAGAGATGCTGCAAGACTTGCTAGAGAATCTACAAGAAGAAAGAGTGTTCTTGAAAACACCACCCTCCCAGGAAAACTTGCTGACTGTTCTGAAAAAGACAGCAGCCTTTGCGAGATTTACATTGTCGAAGGAGATTCTGCGGGTGGTTCTGCAAAACAAGGCAGAGACAGAAGATTTCAAGCAATTTTGCCTTTGCGTGGTAAGATTTTGAATGTTGAAAAAGCAAGACTCAACAGAATTTTGGAAAATGCTGAAATTCGTGCAATGATCACAGCGTTTGGTGCTGGAACAGGAAATGACTTTGATGAAAGCAAACTCAGATACAACAAAATCATTTGTATGTCCGATGCCGATGTCGATGGTTCTCACATCAGAATTTTGCTTTTGACATTCTTCTTCCGTTTTATGCGCCCACTTATTGAAAATGGTCATGTTTATGCAGCACAACCTCCTCTTTATAAAGTTTCAAGAGGAAAAGAAGATTTCTACTTCTATTCTGATGACGAATTGAACAAATGGTTTGATGAAAACGGCAGAAAAGGGACAACCCTTCAAAGATATAAAGGTCTTGGTGAAATGAACCCAGAACAACTTTGGGAAACAACAATGAACCCAGAACACAGAATCTTGTTAAAGATAACAATGGAAGATGCAATTGAAGCCGATAAATTGTTTAGCCAGTTGATGGGAGAAGATCCAGAACTTAGAAGACAATTCATCGAAGAAAATGCTACTCTTGTAACCGACCTTGATGTTTAGGAGTCTGAAATGAGAGATTTGCATTATTACAAAGACTTCCTTGACACTTTTGGTGCAGATGCTCAACTAAATTTTGCCATTGAAGAAATGAGCGAACTTACAAAAGCTATTTGCAAATACAAAAGAAAAATCAATGATTGCTCAAAAGAAAAAGAAAAGAAACTGATTGACGATATTATTGAAGAAATTGCAGATGTAAGAATTTGCGTTGATGAACTTATCTATATGTTTGATTGTATGGACGAAGTTGAAAAAGTTGAAGATTTTAAACTTGCCCGTGGACAAGAAAGAGTAAGAAAACACAATATAAATCTACAAGTAGAGGATAAGAATGAATAAGAAAGAAGAAGAAAACAAGAAAAAAGATTTAAGAGAGTTGTTTGAAAAAGAAAGAATTCAACCTATTGAAGTCGTTGGAGAGTTGAAGAGATCTTTCGTCGCTTACGCCATGGCTGTAAACGTTTCCAGAGCCATTCCTGATGTTAGAGATGGTTTGAAACCTGTTCACAGAAGAATCCTTTTCAGTATGGGAGAATTGAACAACTTTTATGACAAGCCTCACAAAAAGAGTGCAAGAATTGTCGGTGAAGTTATGGGTAAATATCACCCACACGGCGATAGTTCTATCTATGATGCATTGGTAAGATTGGCACAAGATTTCTCTATCAGATATCCACTTGTTGATGGACACGGAAACTTTGGTTCTGTGGATGGAGACCCTCCTGCTGCACAGCGTTATACCGAAGCAAGACTTTCAAAGATTGCTTCATTAATGCTTCAAGATATCGACAAAGAAACTGTAGATTTCTATCCAAACTTTGATGACACCTTGATGCAACCTTCTGTGCTTCCTGCAAGATTTCCTAACTTGCTCGTAAATGGTGCTGATGGTATTGCTGTCGGTATGGCAACAAACATCCCACCTCACAACCTTACAGAAGTTATCAATGGTTTGCAAGCGATGATAGACAATCCTGACATCGACATTGATGATCTTATCAAAATAATCCCTGCACCTGATTATCCTACAGGCGGAATTATTATGGGAAGAACTGCCGTTAAACACGCTTACAAAACTGGACGCGGTGGAATTTTGGTAAGAGGTAGAACTGAAATTGAAGAAACTTCTACCGGAAAACAAAGAATTATCATTACAGAACTTCCTTATCAAGTAAACAAAGCTCGTTTTATCACTCAAATTGCTGATATGGTAAAAAATAAAAAAATTGATGGAATCAGCGATTTAAGAGATGAAAGTGACAGAGATGGACTTAGAGTTGTTGTTGACATAAAGAAAGATGCAAATGCACAAGTGGTTTTAAACTTGCTCTTTAAGCACACAATGCTTCAACAAAGCAGCGGAATCATTATGCTTGCCCTTGTCAATGGCGTTCCAAAGGTATTAAACCTTAAAGAAATGCTTTACTATTATCTTGAGCACCAAAAAGAAGTTGTTGTAAGAAAGACAAGATTTGACCTTAAAAAGGCAGAAGAAAGAGAACATATCGTAAAAGGTTTGGTTATTGCTCTTGCAAATATTGATGAAGTAATCAGAGTGATTAAACAATCTGAAGACAAACAAGAAGCAACCACAAACCTCATTACAAAGTTTGAACTTGATGAAATTCAAGCAAATGCTATTCTTGAAATGAAACTTTCAAAACTTACAAGTTTGGAAGTTGAAAAGTTAAACGAAGAACTTGCATCCTTGGAAGCTACAATAACTGATTTGAAAGATATTTTAGAAAAACCTGCAAGAGTATTGCAGATTGTTAGAGATGATCTTGAAAAGGTTAAACAAGAATTTGGTGATGCTCGTAAAACTGAAATCAGCATGGATATGGGCGGAATTGATATTGAAGACCTTATTGCAGAAGAAGATGTTATTATCTCAATGACACATATGGGCTATATCAAGCGTATGTCTGTTGATGAATATAAAGCTCAACACAGAGGTGGAGTAGGCATCACAGCACATAAAACAAAAGATGAAGATTTTGTTGAAAGAATGTTTGTATGCTCAACTCACGATGACTTGTTGTATTTTACAAATCTTGGAAAGGTATACTGCTCTAAAGCATACGAAATTCCAGAAGCACAAAGACAGGCCAAAGGAAGAGCAATCATCAACCTTCTTCAACTTTCTCTTGGAGAAAAAGTCAGTGCTGTTATCCCAATGAAGGAAGACACAAAAGGCTATCTCCTTATGGCAACCAAAAATGGTCTTATCAAAAAGACTCCTCTTTCTGAATATGAAAACATCAGAAAAGTCGGCAAAATTGCCATTAAACTTGTTGAAGGCGACGAACTTATTGGTGTTGATGTCACAACAGGCAAAGATGATATCTTGATGGCTTCTCACGATGGCAAATGCATTCGCTTCAATGAAACAGATGTTCGCCCAGTCGGCAGAGACAGCCAAGGTGTAAGAAGCATTAAACTCGCTGAAAACGATTATGTTGTTGATATGTCTATTGTTCATGAAAACTCTAATGTGATCACCATTTCTGAATATGGTTATGGAAAATGCACAAGCATTGATGAATTTAGACTTCAACAAAGAGGTGGAAGCGGTGTTAAAGCCGGCATCTTCAACGAGAAGACAGGAAAACTTGTAGCATTGAAACAAATTGACGAAGATTGCGATTTGTTGATCATCACTGACAATGGTGTCATTATAAGAACACCTGCAGAAGATGTAAGCCACTTCTCAAGAGTAAGTCAAGGCGTTAAGATTATGAAATTGAAAAATGGTGCAAAGATCACAAGCGTTGCATTGGCTGAAAAAGAAGAAGAGCCTGAAACTCCTGTTTCAACAGAAGAAGATGTTGAAGAGATTGAAAATGCAGAAGAGTTGGAAACTTCAGCAGAAACTTCATCAAACGATGAAGAAATATAGTTTGTCAAAATAAAACCAAAATCAGTCCTTTTAAAATGGAGATACAATGGACAAAAAAATAATCGAACAAGAAAAAACTTATCTTGACAAAACATTAAAAGAAATCGACAAACTTAAAGATAAGGACAATAAAAAGTACAAGCAAAATTTGAATGATATTGAATATCAAAAAAAGTTTTTTGCAGAAAATTTTTATGATATCAAAAAAGAAAATGATGAACTTGCTGGTATCAACATTCAAATTGAGAATCTTGAACAACAAAATGTAAGCCTTGAAAAAGAAATTTCAAGATTGCAAAGACAGAAGAAAAATCCTTATTTTGGAAGATTTGATTTCCAAAGTGAAACTGAATCAAACCCAAATCAGTATTACATTGGTTTGGGTATGATCCAAGATACAGACAAAGTAAATTTGGTCTACGATTGGAGAGCAGATATTTGTTCTCTATATTATGACGATAAAATTGGCAAAACTTCATATACTTGCCCTGATGGTGAGATATATGGAAATGTTTCATTAAAAAGACAATACAAAATTGATAAAGGCAATTTAGTATATTATATCGACAGCAACATGGTCATCAACGATGACATCTTGATGGAACAACTTTCACAAAACGCAACATCAAAAATGCACGAAATTGTTTCAACAATTCAAAAAGAACAAAATGTTTTGATCCGTGCTGATGATTTCAAAAACACAATAGTTCAAGGTGTTGCTGGTTCTGGAAAGACATCTATCGCTATGCATAGAGTTTCTTACTTGCTTTATAAATACAGAAACCAACTCAAAAGTGAAGATATTTTTGTGTTGTCCCCTTCAGAACTGTTTGCAGATTATATAAATGATGTTTTGCCTGCCCTTGGCGAAGAAAGGACTTTTACAACAACTTTTGCTAATATGGCAAAAAGACTTTTAGGTATGGACTTCGAAAACAGAGAAGACATGCTTGAAAGAGTGATAAGCAAACAAAATCAAAAAGATTTTGAAAATATTGCCATCAAATCAAGTTTTGAGTTTTTGGAAGACTTAAAAAACTTCTTAAACAATGAAATTTGCAATCTATTCATTCCAAAAACATTTGTATTTGGCGATGTTGTAATAGAAAAACAAGATATACAAGACATATATTTCAACAAGTTGAAAAGTTTGCCTGTATATAAAAGAATTGAAGTCCTTGCAGAAAATTTTGCAGAAAGATTTAAAATTCCAGAATCAAAACATAATGATTTGGTAAAAAGAGCAAAGAAAATTTTGTATAACAACTTTATAACAACCGACTTGCTTAGAATTTACAATTTGTTTTTAAGAAGTCTAGAACTTGAAGAAGTGCAAAGCATTGGAGCATATGATATTGCCCCTGTTCTGCTTATAAAAGAAAATCTTTTCTCTCTTAAAAACAATTTTGATGCAAAATATGTAATTGTCGATGAAATGCAAGACTATACCCCTTGCCACTTCTATTTGTTTGACAAAATATGGAAGTGTTCAAAGTTGTATTTGGGAGATATTTATCAAAGTATAGACAGAACATTGACTCCAGAATATCTCACAGATTTGATGAAATTGACAAAATCTAAAATCACATTTTTGAACAAATCTTACAGAAGCACCCTTCAAATTTCTGTTTTCTCTCAAAAAATCCTTGGAAAACACATTGCAAACAATGTAAACAGACAAGGCGAAGAAGTGGAATGCTTGAGAACAAAAGATTGTGCAAAAGCAATTGAAAAGATTTTGGAAAAAAGAGAAAGTGATTCTAAACTTAAAAAACAAAGCGTTGCAATCATTTGCAAATCTAAAGAAGAGATTAAAGAATTGCAAAAAGCAAGCGCTCAAATCAAGAAGTTTAAAGTTATGGATGATGTAAAGATTTCATCAAAGAAAATCATTACTACCCCTGCAAAAGCAAAAGGAATTGAATTTGACTGTGTCATCATACCTTTTGCAAACAATCAAAATTATCACAACGAACTTGACAGAAATTTGCTTTATGTTGCTTCAACAAGAGCTTTGCATAAGTTGTATTTCTTAAGCGACAAAGCACCAAGCAAATTTTTGATGAAAAAAACTTCAAAAAATTGAATGAATGAATATGCATAAAATATGAATATTATTTATAAAATTATACAATCTTGTTTATTTACAAAAAAGTATACAAAAATATAAAAAATTTCATTTATATTCAAACTCAATTTTTTGCACAATTATATTATCAATTTCCGTGTTTGAGAACAGTTTTTTGAAAGAATTGTCCACAAAAATGTGGAAATGTGGATAACTTGTGTGGTTTTCTTCAATTTTTACCCCTTTTACCCCATCTGTATAAACATAAATTGCTATGTATATTTATAAATTTGTGGATAAGTGGAAAATGTCGGTGCATAACTTTTGTGCCTTTGAAAGACTATTTTTATTGACAATATAAAGATTTTTATATTAAAATTATCTGTAAAAAATAAATGAATTAAGGAGAATAAATGAGCAATTCAAAACTGATAATTCCTAGAAAACTTCAAGGTTTTTGGGAACTTATGCCAAAACAACAAATGCTTTTTTCAGAATTCCTAAACAAAATAGAAGATGTTTTCAAAAACAACTGTTTTGTTCCTTTAGACACGCCTGTGTTGGAATATAGCGAAACATTGCTTGCAAAAAGTGGTGGCGATACTGATAAAGAAATTTATCGTTTCACAAAAGGCTCAACAGATATGTGTATGAGATATGACTTAACCGTTCCTCTCGCCCGTTTTGTTGCTATGCATAAAGAAGAATTGTCATTTCCTTTCAAAAGATATCAAATAGGCAAAGTTTATAGAGGCGAACGCCCACAAAAAGGTCGTTTTAGAGAATTCTATCAATGCGATGCCGACATTATTGGAAATGAAACTTTGTCACTTGTTGCTGACGCAGAATGCATTGCGCTTTTTGACAAATGCTTCAAAGCTTTGAATTTGGATATTGAAATTGAAGTATCAAACAGAAAAATTATTGCTGGATACATTCAAGAAATCAACAAAGAAGACAAAACAACCGAAATTTTGATTGTCTTAGACAAACTTGCAAAAATTCCTCTTGAAGAAGCCATGCTTCAACTTAAAGAAATCGGTTTGTCAGAAACAGAAAGCGAAAAAATAATAAAATTGACAAAAACTACTGGAAATATTGAAACAATTACAGAAAATTTAAACAATTTTTCTCAAAATCAACTTTTCAATGATGGTGTTTCAGAATTAGTAGAAACAGACAAACATTTAAAAGCCTTTGGAGTTAAGTCAGTAGTTTACAATCTTTCCATCATAAGAGGACACAACTATTACACTGGCACAGTTTTTGAAGGCTTCTTCAAAAATGATAAAAGTCTCGGTGCAGTTGGTGGCGGTGGAAGATTTGAAAATCTTTGCAGTTATTTCTCAGAAAAAAAGATGCCTGGCGTTGGAATGAGCGTTGGTGTCACCCGTTTGTTTGACATTTTAACAAAGCAAAATTATTTTGACTTGTCAAAAACAAACGAAATTGAATGTGCCATCATCACTTTTGACGACACTTTGGAAGACGGACTTTCATTGACAAGCAAATTGAGAGAACTCGGAGTTAAAGCAGACTGCCTTTATGAAAACAAATCTTTCAAATCAAAAATGAAAGAAGCAAACAAAAGACAAATAAAGTATGTTTTGATTGTTGGTGAAGATGAAGTTAAAAATCAAAAATATACTTTGAAAAATATGACAACATCTGAACAATCTCAACTTTCCATTGAACAGATTGTTGAAAAAATTAAAAATGACCGAATGTGCACTGCAAACAATCAATAAATTTTATAACAATCAAATATATTCAAAAGGAAAAGAAAAAATGGAAAAGAAAAAAGAAAAAATTTTAGTAACATCTGCATTGTTGTATGTAAACGGGCTCCCTCACCTTGGCCATGTCGTAGGCTGTTGGCTTCCTGGGGATGTTTTTGCTCGTTATAACAGAACATTTGGAAATGATGTAGTTTATGTGAGCGGAACTGATGATTACGGAACAGCAAGTTTTATTTCTGCAAAAGAAGTTGGAATGAAGCCAGAAGATTTCATCCACACAATGAACTCAAAAATAAAAGAAATTGCTGAAAAACTCTGCATAAGTTTTGATTATTTCAGTGGAACAAACAATGAAACCCACAAAGAAGTAACAATAGATTTCTTCAATGATATTTACAAAAACGGATACACAACAGAAAAAGAAAGCACAATGCTTTATTGTGAACATGACAAGATTGCTTTGGCTGACAGATTTGTGTATGGCACCTGCCCATATTGCGGCTATGAAAAGGCCTATGGAGACCAATGTGATCAATGTGGAAAAACATACGAGCTTGATGATTTAATCGCTCCTAAATGCAGTTTTTGCGGTAAGGAAGCCACAAAAAAATCAACTAAACATATTTATGTGTCTTTGGACAAAATTCAACCAGAACTTCAAAAATGGGTAGAAAGTAAAAAAGATATTTGGCGTCCACATGTTTACAGCATGACAAACAAATGGTTTAAAGAAGGCTTACAACCTCGTTGCATCACCAGAGACATTCCTTGGGGAATAAAAGTTCCTTTGAAAGGTTATGAAGACAAAGTTTTCTATGTTTGGTTTGATGCTCCTATTGGCTACATTTCAATCACCAAAGAACTTGGTGGAGATGAAATGGTAAAAGACAGATGGCAAAACAAAGACTGCAAAATTTACAACTTCATCGGAAAAGACAACATTGACTTCCACGCTATATTCTTCCCAAGTATGGAACTTGCTTGCAAAAAATATAATTTGGCAGAAAATGTTGTTGGTTTCAACTTCCTCAACTTTGAAGGTCAAAAGTTTTCTAAATCTAAAAAAATTGGTATCTTCTGCAACAATTTGATGGACAGTGACATTGATATTGATGCACTTCGTGCTTATTTGGTTTCAATATTCCCAGAAAACAAAGACAGTGACTTCACTTATGAAGGATTTAAACTTAATACAAACGCCGAATTAGTTGGGAAATATGGCAATTTCTTTAACAGAACATTAAATATGATCAACAAAAATTTTGGTGGCACTCTTGAAATTGATTTTGACGATGTAAAAGACAATCTCAATGAAAATGACAAAGAAATGGTTGAAGCCATTGAAACTTTGCCAAATCAAATCGGAGATCTTTTTGCAAAAACTGAATTTAGAATGGCTTACAAAGAGATTATGAGATATGCTTCTATTGGAAACACTTATCTTGAAAAATCTGCTCCATGGACAATGATCAAAAATGGAGATTTGGAAAGTGCTAAAAAAGTTTTGTATCTTTGCTTGAATATGGCAAAATCTCTTGCAATTGTTGCAAGTCCAATAATTCCAAACAAAACTGCTGAAATTTGGTCAGAACAATTGAACTTTGCTGGTCGTCCAGATGCAGAAGATATGTGGCAAGATGCTTGCAAGATAAACATCAAAAAAGATCACAAAGTAAACACTCCAAAACCACTTTTTGCTCGTTTGGATGATGATATAATTGAAAAATATAAACAAGAATTGTCTGTTCCATTTGATATAAAAGATTTAAAGGCTTAACGCCTTTTTTCTTTTTGTGTTCAATTTATAAAATTTCAAAAAGTTTAAAAAATAAAAAAGCTACTTAATTTAAGTAGCTTTTTTGTTATGGTCTTTCCCAATTGTAATAATATTCAGTTGTTGTCGTTGCATCCCATTTTGCATAAAGAGTAAGGTCTCCGCTAGGCATTGTTCCGTTAAACTTTTGAGTGCAACTAATATCGGTGTACCAACCTGCAAATGTATAGCGTGTGACTTCGTATGTCCATTTGCCTGTGTGTGATCCAACCCAGTTGTAACCTTTATCAACATAATATGTGTTTTTAGTTGGAACATATCCATTCAGATCTACCACAGAATTTTCTGCAACGCTAATGCTGTTGTATGTTTCATTTCCACCATTTACATTGAAATTCAAAGTATAATATCTTGTTTCAATAGTTTCAATCAAATTCCATTTTGCATAAAGAATGGTGTTTGATCTAGGCATAATGTTTGAAGTAAACTTTGTATCAGAATCAAATGTGGAAGTTGTATACCAACCATCAAATTTGTAAACATATTTAATGCCGTTTTGAACATCATTAACAACCAAATTTTCATTGTAAGTAGGCAAGCTTATCTGCACACCAGCAGGAGAAACTATGTCTGCACATTCAGATCCACCATTTTCTTCAAAAGAAATTTTATATGAGATCTCTCCTGCCAATGACCAGCTTCCGTTTGATGCTTGCCATTGAGCACCTTCATTGTAAGTGTAAGAATTGATGTAGTCATACAACTGACTAAAATCAAGTTCTTTGCCAATATCTTTAAGCACCAAATTGTCGCTTGAAAGAGTCATATCAAACACGCTTGCAAGAGGCATATACATGTTGAGTGAAGCTTTGCCAATATAATTTTTATAACCAGTAGCCTCATTGTTTACAACACTCAAACCAATGGTCATTGTATCAAGTTTTGGATCGTTTGTAATTTCTGCCATATTCAACACAACACTGAAGTTTTGAGAATCTTTGGCATCAAATGATTTTACAACTTCTCCTAAGTTTGGAGTATGTCCTTTTGCCAAATCCAACGAAGCTTGAATTGCTGAAATAATAGAATCAGTAAAGCCGATGCCATATTGAACATATTTCAAAGGATCATTCAAAACTTCTTCAATAGAAACTTTAAGTTTCTTTTCATATTGACGCTTTGAAGCACCAAACATAATGTCAACATATTCAGTTCTGTAGAAATAAACATATCCGTCTTTGTAGTAGATATAAAGCATTCTTCCAGAACCACTTTCTGTGTCTCCAAATTCATAAGGCACATCATTGTTTACCCCTACAACTGCAGGTATTTCTCCAATTACAGCCATAACCTCAGGCATTCTATTTTCATCAAGTTTTATTTTGATATTTACAGGAACATTCCAGTTTATGTCAATTCCTATCAAATTTCCATTGATATTCAAACTTCCGTCAATTTCATAATAATTCAATTCGGAAGTATTGACAACGGCATTGATGAGTTCGTTTGCTCCAGAGAAGTCAATATGTTCTTCAGCAGGATTTTCTGCCAAATAATCAAAAGCATCATTTCTAGAATCGTTGACAATTATTTCCAAATCAATCACATTTCCAGATACTGACAAATTAGAAATAGAAATTCTATCAACTTTGCTGATGTTGTTTTCATCTTTGCCTAAAACAAGTCTCACAACTCCAACATTTCCATTCCCTTCAATATCAAGTTTGATTTGAAGGATTGTTTGATTTGAGTCATCTGTTGACAATTTAATTTCTTTTATAATCTTTGTGATATTTGTAATAGAACTTAAAATTTGATCAATCTTTGATATGCTATCTTGCAACGAATCATCTTGAGAGCCAAGCAATTTTTGAACAACTTTAAAAATGTCTTCAAGATTAGAATCATTGATTTTTGCTCTAAATTTGTTTGTGTCAGACAATGCATAAGTGAAATAAATGTCATTTGACTTCAAACTTTCATACATCAAATCAACAGAAACTGGAGAACCATTGTTTACAATTGTCAAACCTGCTTGAACATTTAAAGATTTCCCCTCAATAAATTCAAACTTATTTGATTGACCTTCTGGAATATCTCCAACTTCAAAGTAAATATCGCCTCTTGAAATTTCGATCAAAGAATCGTTAGAAGCAATTGTTCCTGTAATGTCAACGCCATATTTATAAGACAAAGCAAAATCATAAATTGTCCCTACAGCATCCAAAACTGTTGAGTATGGATTAAACTCTGTCAAATATGATGTTCCATAATTTGATTTTACTGCAACAATATTGTCAAATCCAGAATCGCTTACAAAAGTTTCTCCCAAGTTTTGAACATAATTTCCAACAGTAATATCATTGAAATAAACTGCAAAATTCAAATCTTTTGTAGCATCATTTTCAAGAACAACATCTCCATTCTTCAACCAATATTCGCTGTAATCATCATAAACAGTTGTATTAGGATCTTCAATGTTTGCTCCTAAAACAATTTCAGTAGGAACAATTATATCTCCAACATTTTCGACAAATGCTTGCAAAACAATGTCATAGAACCTTGAATTTTCTTTATACCAAAGATCACTGTTGATGTTGATTTGAATTCCATTTCCAAGATCTCCAGAGATCCAAGAACCATAAATGCTGTCAATTGCTGGCAAAACAATCTTAAACATTTCTGTTGCCGTTTCCAATGTTTCTGCGTCGCCTGACAATGACAAACCAAATTTTTGTTCAACAAAGCTGATTATTTCATTGATTGTCGTTTCACTCAAATCTGCTGTCACTTGCAATCCATTGATATCAATATAAACATTCTTTCCAATCAAATATACATAGGTGCTGAAATCAAGAGATGTTGTGTAAAGTGAAACTGCTGGCATATAATTTCCAATAATTCCATTTTCACTTTCAACAAGCATAGCCACCAATTCTCCATAGAATTGATTGTTGCTGTATCTGATGGCAATATCACTGCTAAATGCATAAGCATCGTCACTTACTTTGAAACTGTCCAAAATTCCATCAACTACATTTTCTGAATAATCCTTATAATCATCAGGATTAAATTCTGTCATTGTTGAATTTTCTACATAATTTACATCAATCTCTGCACTCAACAAACCATACAAATCAACACTTACATTTTTAAGTTTGTCTTGTTCAAACAAGATTCTTGCACTCAAGATTTGAGAAATTGAATATTCTTTCTTATTTCCTAGTTGCAAATCAATAGAATTTGCATTCCCAGAAATATCAAGCACAAATTTTGTTAAATAATCTTGAACATTGTATGTTCTTACAATTTCCAATAATTCTTCAAACACACCAAGATTCAATTCAACTCCAAGAGTATCTGAAGAAATTTGATTTATCAATTCTCCAATGTTTACAGAAGAACCACCAATGCTGTTTACATCAAACTTAAACTTCATATTTCCGAATGCAAAATACAACACATTGTCTTGCATCCTAATGTAAACATTTTCTCCACAAACGACCATATTTGAAATTTCAAAATTATTTTCAAAATACTTGAATGTGCCATCAAAATTCAAGGAGTTGTAAGAAACACTAAAATCAAATTCATAAATACCATTATTTACATAATCAATCAAAGACTTAATCTTTGGAAGCAATGATTTCAAATCTTCGTATTCTTCTGGAACAGTAATTGCATCTAATATTTGTTCGTCTTTCAAATTGAATGAAATACCAAATTTGTCATTTGCTTGATAATCAGCACTCAATACTGTTCCGTCACAAGCAATGCTCAACCCTTCAATATCAAAGATGTTTGCAAAGTTAAGATCAAATTTTGCAAAAGCAGTTGAAATGTCAATTTCTGGAAGGGAAATGTTAAAGAGTTCTACAACATAATCATACAACTCTTTTGCATTGTTGAAATCAGTAGCAAAACTTAATTCTCCTATTTTCAAATACAACATATTATTCAAAACAGTCAATTCAATTTTTTCATTGAACAATGTAGCTGTTGCGTGAAGATATAATTTATCAGTCAAATCAATTTCAACATTTGCGATTATGTTTACAACTTCTTCGCCATTCTTGTAAGATACAACAACTTCCCCTGTGCTTACACTTGTGATGTTGTAATAGCTCTCTTCTGCAATTTCATCCAATTCAAAAGGAATCACTTTAAGCCCAATTCCAACCTTTCCATCAAGAGAAACATTTATTGCATCAATCATATTCTCAACAAAATCAATCTTTCCAGAAACTGAAACTTGTTTTTGAGAATTTAAAACTGCCTTAAATTCAAGATTGTTAAGACTTCCTGCAAGTTCAACATTTGCCATACTCAACAAATCTGTCAAAGTGAGATTTGAAACATCTTCACCAAAAATTTCTGTCATCAAGTCAGAAATATTGATTTTCCCCTCAACTCCATTTGCTGCAACAATGTTTTGAATTATGCTGAAAATTTCTCCAACATTTTCCGTAGCCAACTTAACTTTCAAAGTTCCATAATCAACAAATGTTGTGTTGTTTTCGTAACGAACTTTTAAAGCATTTCCACCAATAGAATCAATTGTCACATCAAAAATGTTGTTCAATAAATCTATTTTTGCTTTACCAGAAATATTGTTGTTATTGAAATCAACTGCAAATTCAAAAGCATATTGTTTCAATTCAACATAGTTCTTTACATTTTCAATCTTGCTTAAAATATCATCAGCAGAATCAGTATTGTTAGGCAAAACGATATTTTCACTTGTTGAATGAAGTTTCATCTCAATATCAAAATCTTCGTTTATAAGAGTCAATATTGCATTGTTGTTTTCCACTGCAATATAAAATTTATTAGTCAAATACTCAATCAAAGCAACTTTGTTTTCTGCTTCAACAATGCTCAATTCATTCAAAACTTTTGAAAGCTCGCTTACAATGTTTTGTATATCAAAACTGTTACTGTCACCTTTAAATTTTTGAACAAAATCAGTTCCAAAAATTTCATCAATTCTTGCGATATAGTTTTCTAAATCGTTTATATCACCTTCAACAACAATTTCTCCAACACAAAGCAAAATCTGATTGTTGTTTAAATAGATTGAAATGTTTTCTCCAAGTATATCAGTTTGTATTTTAGCCAAAATTCCATCAGAGAAGTCAACCAAAATATTTGCCTTATATTCGTTTCCATTTACATCTGCAACAACTTCTCCACCAAATTGTTTAGTACCTAAAATTTGGTCAATTATGCTTGTCAAAGGCAATAAATTTGATAAGTCATAATATTCTCCAACTATATCAAAACCATTTTCAGCGATTTCAAAATCCACATTCAAACTTAAATTTTGATATTTCACAGCAACTTTTGAAAGATATTCTTCATTGCTTTCAAGACTTACATTAAGTCCATTGTTCCACATGAGCTCAAACTTATTTTCTGAAAGATTTGTTGAAGATGGAAGATAATCAGAAATCAATTCAACATTGCTAAAAATTCCTGCCAAGACATCTTTCAAAACTTGTTGAGTATCAACATTTCCCAACTCAATGCCAACATATTTTGAAAGCAATTCTTCAACAAAATCAGAAATTGTGTTTGAAGTATATTTCTCCAAAATTTGATTTATAGCATCTGCCCAAGTTGTGTAATCTTTGACATCAAAACTAAATTTCAAGTTTTCAACATCGACATAAACAGTTTCATCGCAATATGCCAAAGAAAGATCAATTCCTTCAATATTGGTGTCAATTTTGACTTTAAGTGGATCCAAACTGTCTATATAAACATTTGCCAAATATTCTTTTCTGTCAACAGACACTGTGGCATTTGCAACAACAAAATCATTGGCAAACAAATTGCTTGCATAAGCGGTGTAAAGGTTGATTCCTGTCATATCAATTTCAGAGCCGTTTTCCATGTAATCAACTGTCACATCATCTTTGTTCATTTTGTTTACATTGGCACTAAATTTTATAGAATTTCCAAGAATCAAAGCATCTTTCAAACTTACAGATTTTATGTTGAACTCGTTGTCACAAACAAGCTTTGCACTGATCACATTTCCAAGTCCAATAACAAAAGTAATCTCTTGGGTTTCATCATTTTGAGATTCTTCAATTTTTAATTTTGTAAGCAAAGCATTAGGATCAAGATTGTCAAAATCAATCCCCAAAAAGCTTTCTATTTCATCAAGAAAACTTGTGTCTATTTCAATATTTTGAGAAACAAAATCAATCAATCCAGAAAGATCAAAATCACCTTCTGTGCTAAATTTGTATGTGCTTTCATTTATGCTTAAATAGATATTTGGGTTGACATAAGTTGCTTGCACATCGAAATGTTGTTGGTTATAAATAAAATCAACATCCAAAGAAATATTACTTGTAGAAGTATCTACAATTACATTTCCTTGTGCAGATAAAGATATATCAGAATTTGCAAAAGACAAATTAAAATCTGTATCTATGTTTTCAAAATTAGCAATATTTTCTACAAACTTTCCAAATAATGTATCATTCTCTGCCTCTGCATCCTCTGTAGGGATAGTTATCACATTAGGCTTAACATCGCCAAACAACTGAACATACCCAAAGAAAACGGATAAAGTGATCACAAAATACAATGTAAACACCTTAAACATTTTTGGAAGTAAATTATGATGTTTTCTTATAGGAGTTTCCATCACAATACCTCCTTAACATCAGAATCAATTTCTGGCACATCATCCCCAAAATAGAATTTGTCAACAAATTCATCAGTAACAGTCATCATACCGATACCAGAAACATTAGGCTTCATTTTGTAAACTTCGGTATACTTAATTCCAACAAAATTAAAATTAGAATCAATGGTTATATTCATGTTTAAAGAAACCCACTTTGGAGGGCTTGCCATTCCACTTGAAAATTTGATTTCATAAGAATAATTTAAAGCCGCCAAAGCAAGATAATCTCCATCAATCGCAATAGAAAAAGTATATGTTCCATCATCATTTGTCGTTATTGGACTAACTTTGTTTTGTCCAATAGTTATGCTTGAAATGATATATGGCATAACATTCAAAGGACTTGTGTTGAAAATGCCAACATACTCTTCCATAGAATAATCAACATAACTATCCACATCAAATATTCCCTTGATTACATCAGAATTACTATCAAAAATTCCTTTTGGAGCTATTTTTATAGTGTCTGCATTTGTGTCATAAATAACCCTAGAACATACAGGAGGAGACAACCTTGATGTAGATGGACTAAGCTTGTTATAAACAAAAACTCCATCTCTGAAAAGCTTTTCACTTCTCATTTCCTGTTTAATTCCCATAGGAGCATTGACAATGCCAGTCATCAGTTTGAAATATTTGTCAGAATTTTTAAGTTTGTATTCTGCAATGTTATATAACTCCACAACAGAAAAAGAATCAACAGGTGCTCCACCTTCAGCTCTAGCCACCCATTCTTCAACATCTTGTTGCTTTTCCCTTAGAGATGATTCATCTGCACTAACTGTTGAAGGAGCTTCAAGATTGTCAACATAGATTTTTCCAATAGAAAGACCAGTCACCATAGCAATGGCGAAAATCAAAATATAACTAACAATTTTTCTATTAAAAAGTGTCACAGACAACTCCAATTTTAAATTATCATATAGTTGACAGTCCGTAGCGTAATAAATTATATAACATATGATTACAATTTATATGATAACATAGCTAAAAATTTATGTCAATAAAATAGTTAAATTTTTTTAAATATTATATGCTCCAAGATTTACCTTTAAAACAGCAATAAAAAAGATTGATCAATCAATCTTTTCTTCTTAAAATAACGACAGTTTCCATATTTGCAGTGCAAGGAAACATATCGAAAATTTTAACGCTTTCAACTTCATAAAATTTGCACAAGTTTTTTAAATCTCTGACCAATGTTGAAAAATTGCAAGATACATATATTATCTGTTGAATTTTGCTATTAACAATTTCATTCAAAACATTCTCCTGGCAACCCTCCCTAGCCGGATCCAAAACAATAGAATCTATTCTGTCTCTTGCTAAAATTTTTTGAATTTCATCTTCAACTTTTCCACAAATATTTTCTATCTTGTATTCTTCCAAACTATCTTTTATTTTTTCTGCTATTAAATGTGCAGATTTCTGATACTCTATTCCATAGACAAATTTTGCCTTTTGCGCAAGCAGAAAAGTCAACAATCCTTGCCCAGAATATGCATTTATAATTCTTTTTGTCTCTACATTTTCAACAACATAATCATATAATTTTTGAGCAATCTCATCATTGATTTGATTGAATGAAGATATGTCAAAATCAAATGTTTTTCCATTTATATTTTTTGATAAATTATTTCCTTTTTTAAGACAAATCAATTCGGTTTTGTCATTTTCTAAAACATCACCAAAACCAAAATAAATTGAAATATTTTCAAAAATATCTAAGTTTTTAACATTTTTTATCAAATTTTTTGTGTTTTTAATCAAATTTTTATCAAAAAGAAAACAAATTGCAATATTTTTTTCTATTTCTTTTATGTAAACGCTTTTTAAACCAACAAATTTATTCAACATCAAAAATTGTTTTATTAAGGGCAAAAGGGCATTTATTTCATCTTTTGCTAAAGGACATTTCTCTATTGCAAACAATGTATGAGTCTTACTTTTAAAATACCCTAGTTTCCCATCATTATACTCTAATTTAATTTTGTTTCTATATGCAAATCTTGAAGAACATTGTTGAAATGCAATTTCTTTATTTACTCCGATTTTTGACAATTCTTTTTTCAATATTTCTATTTTCAAAGACTTCTCAGTGTCATAATCACAATGTTGAAAATCACATCCCCCACAATATTCATAATATGGACAAACAGGAGGAATTCTTTGTTCACTTGCTTTTAAAACTTTCTTCAAACTCCCAAATAAATAACTTTTCTTATTTTTAACTATTTCAACTGAAACCGTTTCTCTTCTCAGTGTTTTAGGTACAAAAACAATTTGCCCATCAATTTTCCCTACTCCAGAGCCTTCATAAGAAACATCAAAAATCTCTACTATTTTTTCTTCCATAAGACTATTATAACACATAACATTAAATTTTTAATGAAATATTGTTGAGTATTTTAACAAATTTTCGACATAAAAATGAAAAAAGTGCCGTCAAACTTGACAAAACCCTATTAAAATCTGTTATATTATTAGAGTGAAAAGTAAAGATATTTTATTTAAAATTGTTTGTCCATGTCTTGTCGTGTTGTTAATAAGCATTGCTTTGCTTGTTATTTTTCTTCCTAAATCAAACAATAAACCATTAACAATATCATCAAACAATGTCACATTAAATGTAAATGAAGAATATACCTTAACCTTTGAAGTATCAAATCCATATGCAGTTGTCATTTGATATAGAAAACGAAAACATTGTTTCATCAAACGGATTTAAAATAAAAGCCATACAAGAAGGCGAAACAACGATAGAACTGTTTGCTAAATACAATTCCCAAACAGCCACTTGTCAATGTGAAATAACAGTTGTTGAAAAAGACAATGAAACCTCCCAACCCGATAATGACGAAAACCTCCCAGATGATATGAATCCAACAAATCCTTCTGAAACTGAAGATGAAGATAAAAATAGTTCTTCAGATTATGAAGAAGATGACAATAACACAAACATACCAGAAGATGGAGACTCTACAAATAATAATTACATAAAATTTGAAATTGTAAATCAAAGTGGATGTCAAATAGACGGAACTACAATTCGCTTAACAAAAAATAAAAATGGATATTTTCAATTGTCTTCTGATGAATTTGAAAATTGGCAAGATTGTACATTTGAAACCACAGCCGATATACAAATTTCAAAAATAACAACCGGTTTTAACTCTTGGAAAATAACAGCTCACGAAAATGGAATTTTAAAAATAATTTACCAAGGAAAAGAAATAGGAGAAATAAATATCATAGTTTTATAATAAAAACCCCATTGTTTGAAATGAGGTTTTTATTTTTAAAAATAAATTTATTTTTTCATATTTTTATTATATCTTTCTAAACTTTCATCAATAATTTGTTTTGCCCTATTGTGATCTCCAATTTCTTCAACACGAACAACTTTGTTCTCCAGTTGCTTATAAACAAGAAGAAAATGTTTCAATTCATCAAATATATGTTTTGGCAATTTAGAAATATCATCATATTCATTATATTGTGGATCACCAAAAGGAATGGCAATAATTTTTTCATCATTCTTATTTACATCAATCATAGTGACTACGCCTATCGGATAGCAACGCACCAAAGATAATCTTTCAAGTGGTTGAGAGCAAAGAACGAAAACATCAAGAGGATCTCCATCGTCACTCAATGTAAGCGGAATAAAACCATAATTCATAGGATAATTTGTGCTTGTGTATAACACTCTGTCCAAAATCAAAAATCCTGTTTCTTTGTCAAGTTCATACTTCGTTTTGTCCCCCTGTTGAATTTCAATACATACTAAAAAATCGTCAGCTTTAACTCTTTTAGGGTTAACATCTTTCCAAATATTCATAAACATCTCCTATAATTTAAAGTATAGCATAAAACACCAAATTAACAAAATAACATCGCAATCTTTTACATAAATTATCTCACAGAACATAAAACAACTATTAAAAATAAATTTCAAAACAATCATTTAAGTTTTTAATTCTTGACAATGACAACTATTAACCTTATAATGTAAATGTTTGCAGAAGTGGCGGAATGGCAGACGCGCAGGTTTCAGGTACCTGTGGTGGCAACATCTTATGGGTTCAACTCCCATCTTCTGCACCAAAAAATTTTTTATTAATGTAGTTAATTACGCTGGTTAATTTTTTATCTTACCATTGATAATATTTGTCATTTTGCATAAACAGTTGCAAAAAGTTTGTTATTATTATACAATTTCATAAAGGGGATATAAAAATATGAAAGCGATCGTTGTTTATTACTCATATAGTGGTAATACAAAAAAAATAGCAGAATTGATTGCAAAACAAGTTAAGGCAGATATTGCCCGCATAGAAACTGTTGATACTTATATTGGAAGTTATCAAAATGTAATTGACCAAGGGAAGAGAGAAGTCGAAAGTGGCTATATGCCAAAAATAAAATCTCTCGGCGTTGACCTAGCAAACTATGACACAATAATTCTTGGATCTCCAGTTTGGTGGTATACATTCGCCCCTGCAATGAAAACTTTTTTGAGTGAAACTAATCTTGAAGGAAAGACTATTTATCCTTTTGCTACAAATGGCGGTTGGATTGGACATACACTTAATGATTTTAAAAAGTCATGCACAAAATCTATTGTTAAAGATGGACTAAATTTGGAATTTGATGGAAAAATACTTATTACTCCACAAAAAGTTCTCTTTAATTGGATCGACAACATAAAATAAAACTTTATTTCACATAAATAAAAAAAGGCACTTCGTTTTGAAGTGTCTTTTTATTTATTATTATAATGTTCTTTCAGTATCTTTAACTGTACTTTTCTTTGAAACTACTGTTGCTGTATTTTCTTCCAATACATTTCCTTCATCAACAGTCAAATCATTGTTTTCATATACAACTTCATCAGCCTCTCTAGAAATTCTTTCGCAAGTTGGATATCTATCTGAAACAGCATCTCCAAATACTGAAAGTGCAACCATTTCACTAATTGCAACGCCGTCACCAATATTAGTTCTAACAATGTCGTAGTTTTCTTCTTCAATTCTTCCACCATTGTCGCTCACAACAGTAATTCTTGGAGAAATTTCCAATTTATCAAGGTCATCTTTTGATTGTGTTGGGATTTGTCCAGAAACATAGAATTGAGGATCTGTAACTGCATTTTCATTTGCATAAGTTTTCTTCAAATGATCGAGTGCTTTTGTAAGATTTAATCTCTTAATAAGAGCATCAAGTTGAACACTTTCAACACAGTTGTCAGCATTAGTGATTTTTGTGATCATGTCTTCATTTGATGTGATTTCAGATGTATCTTTTCCACCATTTGTCAAATCAATTTTGAAGAGATACAAACCATCTGTAGTGTTTGCGAAAATAATTTGATCTTGATAAGAACTATAAGCAAGGTTAATTTCTGCAGCACTGTATTCTTTTGCATTTTCTGAAAGTTTTGCAACTGTTGCAGCAACAGCACTTTGAACTCTAGAATCTTCATAATCTACAACAGGGATTTCACTAGAATCAATTACGATGTCAGGATTTGCAATAACCAATTCTGTTGCTTTGTCATTGTATCCAGCTTCATATGCAGATACAGCTGTTTCAACAACATCATCAACAGAAACACTGTCATACATGCCTTTATATTTTGATTCAAGATAATCAATCATATTATCTTTGTTAAGAAGTGAAGATGCTGCAGAATGAGGATCAACTACACCATAAATGAATCTAATAGATATGTCAGCATTTTCAGATTCTCTTGTAGCAACAACATAATTGTTTGCATCTGCTTCTGATGCAACTTGTCTTCCAAGTTCTTCAAAAGCCCCTCTAATTGTGTCAAGAGTGTAATCGTATTTGTTTAATCCGATGATTTGTCCATTGTAGCTTCCAAGTTCTTGTTGTTCATAAATTTCAATTCCAGCAAAATTAATATTATTAATATTTCCAACAGAAGCGCCTGTTGCCAAACCAGATCCTGCATAAGAATAATTCAACAAGTTTCCGCCAAGTCCATCTATAAGACCTTGCATCTGTGTAGCACCAAATTCTTCTGCTTTGCTTGCTTCATTTGGAACTGCATCATAAACTTGAACAATTGCTTCATTTCTAGCTTGAACATCAGCACGATAAGCTGCATAAGCATGATAGCCAACTCCAACCATCAATGTCAAAGCCAAAAACCCAGCTGAAACTGAAGTAAGAACTCTTCTTCCTTGATATGTTTTAGGCAAGTTTTTCAATTCAACAACTTTTGGATTGTCAAATCCGTCTTTTCCTGTTCCATATCTGTCAGCCCAATCTTTTATATTGGTTGTAGCAGGATCTTCTTGTGCTCTTAATGCAAAATATGCTCGCTTATCTTTGCCTTTGTAGTATTCAATCTTCATTTCGCCATTTTTATCGCGTCTAATTCTACGAACAACCTTTCCGCCTGCACTTAAAATAGCTTCTGAAGATTCAATGTTAATATCATCACCAACACCATCCTTCAAAGAATCCAAGATATACAAACCTTTCTTTCCATTTTCAGCTTTAGTTGCATTTGGATGAGGTCCAACTACCAACCAAGCCATTCTTGTATCCACTCTTCTTGTTTTTGTGATTGCTTTAATTGGATGAGCCAATACAGATTCAGCGGACAAGTTTATAGCATAAACATTTTCTGAATCTTCTATTTTTACAGGTGTTTCTTCAACTTCTTCTTTTTTTTCTTCATCTAATTCTAAAATTCCAGGAGTAAATTTACTTTTAATAGAATCATAGACAGTTGCCAAATTAGGATTCTTTTTAGTGTCGCACATTTCTGTCAACGCTCTAGTCAAAAGATCTGTTTCTCCTTCTTTAATAGGGTTTGTTCCATCAACACTACCAACAGCGGTATTGTTAATTTCTATAACTCCTTTTGATGCATTGATAACTGCGTTTCTTACAAAATAAGCATTAGAATTTGCTCTTTCTTTCCAATGACTATTAAATTTGCTTTGACGATAACAACAAGTAGCACCTGTATCATCATCTTTAACAAACACATATCTACTTATACCTTTACCAATTCCAGTTGAAACAGAAACTTTTCCAAGAGGCAAACCTGTTGAATCATCAAATGTCAAGCCTTCAGCTTCATCCCATAAAGTTTGAAAATCTGATTTCTTCATCATTCTACCTTGAGCTTCAATTTTCATATAAACACCTCCCGTTTATCTTGGTATAATTATAAAGCAAAACGCCCATACTGTCAATACCCTTTTGTTAAAAAAAACGCATTTTGATATAAATTTTACAAAAAATAAAAGAAAAATATCAAAATAAATGATATTTTTCAATAAAAATATATTCAAAAATATGAAAAAATATATAAAATAATCAAAAATTATTCTTCAGAAGGCTTTTCATCAAGATAAGTTGCCATATAATCAGCCAAATGAAACAAAAATGCAGTAGGATAGCGATAAAGAACATCTGCAAGAATATTTGAATTGTTGCTTGTTCTAGGGTCAAAAGCACCCATATGCCAATTTATGGCCATGGCCTCTTCTCTTGTCAATTTCATAAAGCCAGAAATCATATAAACTGACTTTTCACCGTGTCCATATGGCAGTGGATCGTAATATTTGTAATATGGTTTTTGTTTCCATTCACCGTCAACTTTGACATTTCTCATTTCAACCGTATAAGTGTTTACTTTGCAAATATCATGCAAAAGACCAATAATTGCAACGCTTTCTGGAGAAATAACTTCTGTCCATTTTTCTCCATATTCATTTTTTAGCAATTTTAAATATCTTTTATAAACATTTAAACTATGTAAACACAACCCACCCTCAAAATTTGAATGGCGTCTGCCAGAAGCTGGAGCAGTAAAAAAATCAGTTTTTTCCAAATAATTTAACAACTCTTCTGCACCATCTCTTTCAATGTTGTCATAAAAGATTTCCAAAAATTCTTGTTTTATTTCATCTATATCCATAAAAACCTCAATATTTTATTAAGTCTGATAACCAATTTTAACAATAAAGTATGCCAAAAATCAAATAATACAAAGCATTTTCTATTTGCATTTGTCCATTTTTTATATAAAAATCAACATCATTTAACATTTCGTATATGTTTTTAAGTTGCAATTTAGTAAAATTTTTCGCCAAAGTTCTAGCTTTTACAATTGCATATTCTTTGACATTTAAAAGCTCTGCAAGTTCTTTGTCGTCCAGTCCAGAAATTGCCACAAAAAACAATCTCCTAAAATGATTCAACACCAAAGAAAAAGTTTTTGTATCTTTTTCCATAAGATTTAAAAGAGAAACTGCCTTGTCACTATCCCTACGAGAAAGCGCATCAGTGAGTTCAAAAACAGTAAATTCTGTCTCTTTACAAACCATGTTGTCCACAACTTTTACTGTGATTTCATGTTCGTCACAAGAAATCAACTTGTCAAGTTCGTTTTTTATCAAAGAATAATAATTGCAACATGACTCAATCAATTGTTGACAAGCATCGCTTGTTATAGTTTTTCCATAATTTTTTAATTCACTAGCGATAATTTCAGACAAACTGTTATCATCCAATCTTTTTGCACTAACTTTTTCACTTATAATAAAGTCAAATTTGTTGTAAAAATCAAAAATAATCAAACAGGTTGTTTCAACTGGTTTTTTGAGATAATCTTTCAATTTTTTCTTGAAACTTTCCGTCAATTTTGTGATATTTTTAAGCAAAACAATTTTTTTGTCGCTTCCCATAGGCAAAGTTTCACAAGAATCAATCACAGCATCACCATTAAAAGTTTCATCATCAAAAGACAAAAGATTAAATTCTTCAAGTTGAATATTTGTCGCCTTTTTTATAAGTTCCAAAGCTTTGTCATATAAAAGTATATCTTCTCCCTGGATCAAATAACAAGGTTCAATTTTTTTCTGTAATCTTGCTTTTAATGTTTTCAATCTAAACACCTCCAAACATAATTTTTGTCATTTACAAACAATTCAACATTTCCATTTTCTACAAAACTTGATTGCGAAATCGAATTTTGATAATAAGTTAAAATTTGTGATTGTGTAAAATATTCTGCATATTCATCATGTTTCCCTAAAATAACAATATCATAATTCTCATTTGATACAAAAGTCAAGGCATCGTCACTTTGTTTTAAATCTCTAAGAATAAACACTTTTGTATTGTCAAAAGAAATCTCCAAACCTATAAGCCTATCATCAAATGTTTTATATTGAAACAAAAAGCCACCAACACTTCCCACCTCATCAAAATTGACAACAACTTCTTCATCATACCCCTGCCCAGAATCACTTCTTATAATTGTATCGATTCCAACGCTTCTTATAGTGTCAATATAAGCAGAAGATTTTTGTAAAACAAAAGCCGCTGACAAATTTTTAATATTAGAACTTTTTATAAGATTTTTTGTGTAAGTACTATAACCAGGATCAACAATAATGCTGTTTCCTTGTTCGTTCGTCAAAATAACTGTAGCAAGTGAATAATTGTATCCATAAACAACAGAAGACTGAATATTGACCGGAATTAAAAACACTGCACTTAAAATTCCACAAAAAACAAGAATTGCAGAACAACATATTGTTTTTGTTTTTCTGTTTGCCATAAAATATTTGCTAACAAAAAACAATAAAACAAAAACTCCTGCAACCAAAAATATATCAAATGGTTCCAAATCAAAAATCAAAGATGTTTCACCAAAGAAATCTGCAATTCTGTAAATAATTTCAAATCCCCAGCCACAAATTTTGAGCAAAAATCCCATAAACGGAAGCATTGCACAAATAAACAAACTTACAAACAGAAACGGATACAAAATTGCAAATATTGGTATAACAATCAAATTGATAAAAAATGTCAAAATGTTTAAATTTGAATATATAACTGCCAAAAATGGTAATATCCCTATTTCTGCACCAATAGAAACAGCAAAAGATTCTGCAACAACTTTTGGAAAAACTTTCTTGAAAAGTTTGCTCAGCCAAGGAGTGACAACAAAAATGCCAAGCACACAGAAGAAACTCATCAAAAATCCCACATCTAATGCGGAAAGTGGAGAGAACAGCAAAATAATAATTCCTGCAAGTCCCAAAGTATTTAAATTGTCATAACATTTCCCTGAAAGTTTTGCCGCCAAAAGAACAAGTCCCATTATGCCTGCTCTCAAAATTGACGGAGCAAATCCACAAATATATGCATACAGCCCTATAAAAATTGCACAAATAATAAAATTGTAAATTCCTCTAACTTTGCATTTTTTAAGAATAAATCCCAAAAGAGCAATAAGAAAACCAACATGCAAACCAGAAACTGTCAACAAATGAATTATTCCAGCTGTTTTGTAAGATTGATAAATATCATCATCAACTTCAGTTTTGTCTCCAAACAGAACTGCGTAAGCCACTGCACCATTTGTCTGGCCCATGTTTTTGTAAAGCAAATCTTTCATTGCCAAACGAAATTTTTCGTCCGCATTTACACTGTTGCCTTGAATAACAAAATCATCAGCATCAACAGTGCTGGTATACGGTGTTTTGTCTCTATAATAATAACTGTTGAAATTTTTTAAAGTAAAAAGAGAAACTTTTTCTACTTCAGCATCAAAAGCTATAATATCTCCGACTTGCAAATCATTATAGTCATCTATGTAGATTGTAAGTGAAATATTCCCCTCTTTGTTTCCATTGATGTAAACATCTTTTAAAACAACTTCAGCACTGTTTCCATAAGAGGAATAACTTACATCATCAGAAATTCTGCCTATAACCTGGCTTTGTCCTTCATATATTTTTCCTTCAAATGTCTTTTCTCCAACAAAAAACCACCCTAGTCCAAAAAGAAAAATGCACAAAATTGCGACAACTGGCACCCATTTTTTGATCCATATGCAATAGCCAATGAAACAAGAAAAAATTATCAAGACAAAAAATATATATTTCAGGTTTGCATCAAAAAGATACCTTGAAGTTGAAATTGCCAACAACAAAGCCAAAAAACCATAAAACAATGGTCTTGAATGAAAAAATTTCCTGCTTTTTGATTCCATTTTTATATAACAAGAATACCATAAAACAGCCAAATTTTGCAAACAAACTCAATATTTTATGATTTTTAACAAAACATCAAAATTTAAAATAATCTTTCTTTTTCATTTCTCTTGTAAACACTTTTTTCAAAAAACTTCTCGGTTTTTTCTTTGTCAACAACATATTCTTGGTGTGAAGAAATAAAGTTCTTTAATCTTTCATTTACATATTCTCTTTTTACTTCTTCATTTAAGAATTTTTCTTCAAACAACACCTTATCAATTTCTACAAATGGAGAATTTTTCATCTTAAAAATTATAAGCTTGCTATTAAATTTTCTATCTTTTTCAACGAAATCTTGAAAGTCAAAATGATATGGATAAACCGAAAATCCCAACTGCGTTCCTTCAATTTTTTGTGGCTCTGTAACTATAAATGGCATAATAACTCCTTTTAACAATAAATTATATTTTTATATTTAAAAATTGTATGCATAGAATTTTGAAGAAAAATCAATTTTTTTTGCTAAAAATGTTGAGTTTTGCCATCAATATAATAAAAAAAGAGCATAACGCTCTTTTAAACATCAATCTCATTTCAAAATTATTAAATGCGATAGAAAAATCTTTTATTATATTATAATTTTATTATATTGTCATAAAATTTTTAATATACAAATCTATTTGTTTTTCAGTAAAATTAAATCCATGTATGATTTTCATGTTATTAACTTTAGCCATATCTATAATTACTTTTAATGAAATAGTCAAACAATAGACATCGTCAAAAATTTTACTTTGAGAAGTAGCATTAACCTTCGCCTTCTTTTTTCCTATTCCACATGTTGCAACTTCTGCAATAATTTTTACCCTATCATTGTCAATTGTTTTTAACAATTCTTTTAAGTTTGCGATAATTTTTTCAATTTCTTCAACACTGTATTCACAATTATCTCCAAACAGAAGTTTGCATTTCTCAATTAGTTTCAATAGCTCTTGTTTTTTTTGTTCTTCACTAATAATTATTTTCATTACTTTGTCCTCCTTTATTTTTTTTGAATTATAATACAACTTAACACACATTAGGTCGCTTGAAATACGACATTTTATTGTGCACCCAAAACTTTTTGACCATGTTCATACAAAGCAATGTTAACATTATTGATATCATACAACTTGTTTTCAATAAAATATAAAACAATTATATCCGACAAAATACTAGGAGAAAGAATATAACCAGCACTCAAAAGCAATTCATTGGTCTCATCTTTTGAAAGTTTAAGTCCAATAGCCAAAGCTAAAACAGTTTCCTTGCTTGGTTTATAATCATTGTTGCATCTGATTTTTGAAAATAATTTTCTGTCTATGTTTGCACTTTTATAACATTCCACATCAGTCATACCTTTCTTATCTATCATATCCAACAAAGTCTGAGAAAAACTCAACCCTATTTTGTTTGTTATGTTTTCTGGAACAAAAGTCTTAGCCTTATGGCTATTTGTTTTTCCTTTTGTTCTTATTAAATTCTTTTTTATGTATTTTTCTAAATCTTTATCCTTAGATTTTTTTCCAAATATACCTTTTAAGTTAAACATATATCCCCTTTTATTTGGCGGAGACGGTGGGATTCGAACCCACGTGCCGATTTCTCGACAACCGCATTTCGAGTGCGGCTCAGTGCGACCTCTTTGATACATCTCCATATTTTTCTGTAATATTATAATTCTTTTTTCACTTTTCTGCAACGATTACTATATATTTTGCACTAAAAAATAAATTTGTAAAATATTGAAAAATTATTTGTTTTTTTGAAGTTTTATGATATAATATGTCGGTAAAAGAAAATTTCTCTAAGGATAAGGTAGAATAGATGGAAAGTAAAACTGATATGCAAAGAATTATAAAACTTACTCTTATAAGGCTTGGTATAAAATGTGATTTGGTAGGGTTTTCATATCTTGTTCAATCTATTGAAATCGCTATAGAACAACCTATGCTTGTTTACAATTTGAAGAAATTGTTTGCAATAGTTGCACAAAGATGCAATGTCGAAAATCCATTTAGAGTGGAAGCAAACATACAGAATGCCATCACTTTAACATACAACACAAAAGGATTCTCATCTATAAATGAAATGTATGGCATGGAAGTTTTTAAATCTAACTACAAACCTACAACAGCAGAAATCATTAAACTAGTTGCAGAATATTACAACTTGGGTCTTTATAAAGATGCATTATAAAACTTAAATAACCATAAAAAAAGAATGTAGTGCAAAATATGCATTCTTTTTTTATTTTTTTTATAAATTTTCTTGACTTTTGATTGTCACCATGGTACACTATTAGAGCATTCGCAGGTGTAGTTCAGTGGTAGAACACTAGCCTTCCAAGCTGGTTGCGAGGGTCCGATTCCCTTCACCTGCTCCATTCTGCTTCCATAGCTCAGCTGGATAGAGCAATGCCCTTCTAAGGCAGAGGTCGAAGGTTCGAATCCTTCTGGGAGCACCATGTGGTGGTCGTAGTTCAGTTGGCAGAACGCCAGATTGTGGCTCTGGAGGTCAAGGGTTCGACCCCCTTCGATCACCCCATATAAACTTCCGCAAAAGCGGACGATGGGGTGTCGCCAAGCGGTAAGGCATTGGACTCTGACTCCAACATTGCGTAGGTTCGAATCCTACCACCCCAGCCAAAACGATACACTTTATAGGGGTGTAGCCAAGCGGTAAGGCACAAGACTTTGACTCTTGCATGCGTAGGTTCAAATCCTGCCACCCCTGCCAATCCATTTTGGTGGATAAGAACAACTTAATATGGTTCGCTAGCTCAGTTGGTAGAGCACAAGACTTTTAATCTTGGGGTCCGGAGTTCGAGCCTCCGGCGAGCCACCAGAAAGAAGATAAAGCACAATTTTTTATTGTGCTTTTTTGTTGCCATAATATAAATATATAAAAAGAAAGCATATATCAATTATTTGTTTCAGTTGATAAATTTTATAAATTATGTTATTATTTTTTCATGCGGATATGGTGGAATGGCAGACACGCTGGATTTAGGTTCCAGTCCGAAAGGGTGCAGGTTCAACTCCTGTTATCCGCACCAACTTTATATTTTATAGAGGTTTAATATGGACATAGTTTCAGTTGCCGGCAGAGAATGGAATGAAGACTTTGCCTATTCAAATAAAAATTTCAGCTTTGTTATAGACGGAGCTACATCAATCACAAATCAAAAATTTTCAAATGAAGAAACTGACGCTAAGTGGTTTTCAAACAATTTTGGAGAATATTTGAAAAAACACCTAAACGACAAAACTCTTTCAATAGCCGAAATTGTAAAAAAAGGAATAAAATACATAAACAAAAAATATAAACTTCTTGCTGGAGACACTAAGGTTTTGGATATGCCAAGTGCATGCATTTCTATTGTAAGAAAAAATCAAGACAAAATGGAATATTTTATGCTTGGCGATTGTGGATTGTTGTTTAAACATAAAAACAAAGTAAAAGAATATGTTGATACCACCCTGATTAAACTTGACAAAATCAATATAAAGAAAATGATCAAAATTTCAAAAGAAAAACATATAACGGTTTTAGAAGCAAGAAAATTGATAAATGATGATGTACTGAAAATTAGACTATTGAAAAACACAGCAAAAGGATATTGGACTTTATGTGATTCTACAGAAGCATGTGACAACGCAATGGTTGGAGAAATAAAATATCAACCGAACGATGAATTTTTGTTGTTCTCTGATGGCTTTAGTCAAGTTTGGAATGTTCTACATATCTTCAATAAAAAACAAGTTTTCAAATATCTTGAAAATCACAACCTAGCAGAACTAGCAAACTTACTTCACACCAAACAAAATGAAGATGCAGGTTGCAACAAATTCCCACGAATGAAAACCCACGACGATACAAGTGCCGTTTATTTCAAAATTTAAGACTACAATTTTTTACTGTAATACTTAAAATTTGTTTTAAATTTCTCAAGATAATTTCTTGTCTCTTGATATGGAATCTCCTTTAAAGATTTTCCGTCTTCGCTGTAATCTTTGTTCGCCAGCCAATTACTTACATTTGTAGGCCCCGCATTGTACGCACAAAGAGCAGTCTCCAAATCTTCAAATCTATCAATCAATTTTGAAATATAATAAGTCCCGAGAGTTATGTTCTCTTCGGGATTTTTTAAATCATAATCATCCCCCATCATTGTTTCCTTAGCCAACTCTTCCGCTGTCGCTGGCATAATTTGCATAAGCCCAACTGCACCCTTGCTTGATATTGCATCTTTATTAAAATGACTCTCAACATTTATAACAGAATAAATAACGGCTTGTTCTATATCAAAATTTTCACAAGATTGTTGAATAATCTCCTGATATTTTATTGGATAAAAATATCCATATAAACAGTTGACACCAAATGCAGACAAAAACAATATAGAAGCACCGAAAAAGACTGCAAAAAACCACTTCATAACGCTATTTTATGAAAAAGAAGCATAATTATGCTTCTTTGTTTTTTTGTATGAACTTTTATTTATAGTTTAAACAAATTTATCCTTCCATTTCTTTCTATATAAGCATAGAAACCATCAAAATTGTTTAACCCTACTTTTGATATCAACAATTGAACTTTTGAATAATAATCACTTAAAAATTTTACAGAAATGCCACACGCTCTGCCAATGCTCTGAGGAGTGTTTATTATTGCTGCAGGGACATTGTTTGCTTTAAGCAAATTCGCAAAATTAAGCGTTGCAAATCTTGATTTAAAAACAGCAAGAGTGTAATTCACAGCACCTCCTTATGCACAAATTCTCCCCTTATTTATTATATTTATAATACATTGTTTTTGTTTAAAAGAAGGTTAAAATGATATATTTAGATAATTCCGCTTCCAGTTTAATAAAACCAAAGAGCGTGCAAAAAGCCGTTATGAGTGCACTGACAGAATACACAGCAAATCCAGGAAGAAGTGGTCATAAACAGGCATTAAAAACTGCAATGGCAGTGGAGAATGTCAGAAGCATAGTTTCCAATCATGTTGGGACTTCAGCCGACAATATTATCTTCACTCTAAATTGCACCGATGCTCTAAACTTGGCAATCTTAGGAAGTTTTCAACCTGATGGGCATGTAATTTGCACAGTCAACGAACATAACTCTGTTTTAAGGCCACTAGAACATTTAAGAAACCGTTCCCCTGCTTTTTCATATTCCGTTGTTGACCAATCAAACAAATCTGGTATAACTTGGGAAGATATCGAGCCACACATCACAGAACAAACTTATCTTGTGATTTGCAATCATATTTCAAATGTCAATGGAGATGTTGCAAACATAGAAGAAATCGGAAAACATCTAAAAGAAAAAAACATTTTGTTTTTGGTTGATGGAGCTCAAGGTGGAGGACATTTTGTTTATGACATGAACAATATGAACATTTCTATGTTGGCACTTGCTCCACACAAAGGGTTTTATTCCCCTCAAGGAATCGGTTGCCTGGCACTAAACGGAAACATAAAATTGGAACCAATTCGCTTTGGCGGAACTGGAACAAACTCTTTAGAACTTATTCAGCCAGAATCTTCACCAGAAAGATACGAAAGTGGAACAATAAACACCCCTGCAATTTTAGGCTTTGGCGAAGGAGTTAAATTTGTTGAAGAAAATTTTAAGTTTATACAAGAAAAAATGGAAGACCTGACAACATATCTGCATTATGAATTGTCAAAACTTCCACTAGATATATACACAAAAACAGAGAACACAAATGGCGTCTTTGCTTTCAATATTCCAAATGTTGACTCTACAGAAGTGGCAAACTACCTAAATGAAAAATGGGGAATCTGTGTGAGAAGTGGTTATCATTGTGCACCATTAAAACATAAATCACTAGGCACACTAGACCAAGGGGCGGTAAGAGTCTCATTATCATTTTTCAATACTTATCAAGAGATAGAAAAACTTGTCTTTGCCATAAAGATGTTTTTAAAACACAAACAAAAATAAAAAAGAAACAGTCAAATGTTTCTTTTTTATTTGTCAGTTTTAAGATAAATAAATCTTTTACAATGTTCGCAGGTGATGACTCCTTTTTCTTTAAGTCTAGAAATCGCAACCTTAGGCAATTCCATACGACATCTTCCACAGAAATTGTTCCCTTCAAGAGGTACGATAACAGGAAAAATATTGTCATTTCTTTTCTTTTTGTATTCTGCCATGATTTCTGGCTCTACACTTTTTTCAAGTTCTGCAAGTTCTTTTTTAATTTTCAATTTTTCTGGTTCGTATGCTTTTGTCTCTTCATCTACCTTTTGTTTGCAAGCAACATACTGATTTCTTGCTTCATCATATAATTTTTTTGTTTTGTTGAACTCTGACAAAATGTGGTTTATATTTTCAGCACTCTTTTGCAACATTTTTTCTAAAATGTTGAGATTTGATAAGATTTTTGATTTCAATGTAGTTGCTGTGTCAATATCTTCAAATGACATTTCTTCTACATTTTTTGCCAAAATTTCATCAGACTTCTTCTTGTTGATTTGATATTTATCTTTCAAATCTTCAATATCTGCAATCAACTTTTCTGCTTCTGCTTCAAGTTCTGTAGATTTAACTTGTGATTTTTTTGCCACTGCAGTAAGTTCGTTAGCCTTTTTTCTGTAAGGACTATTCAAAATTTTTTGTTCTATTCTAAACAATTCTTCATCTTTTTTTTGATATTTTAATAAATTTTCTATACTCATCGGCCACCCCATTTAAAATAATAATTTCATTCTACTTTAACATTATTCAACAAAATCTGCAAGTCTTTTACTGCGATTAGGATGCTTAAGCTTTCTAAGTGCTTTAGCTTCAATCTGTCTGATACGCTCTCTTGTGACAGAAAACTCTTTTCCAACTTCTTCCAAAGTTTTTTGTCTTCCATCCAAAAGGCCATATCTTTGTCTGATAACTTCCTGTTCCCTTGGAGTCAATGTATCAATAACAGCAAGCAATTGTTCTCTTAAAAGTGTTTGTGTCGCACTTTCGATTGGAGATTTTGCAGTTTCATCAACGATAACATCTGCCATTTTTCCATCATCTTCTTCACCCATTGGAGTTTCCAAAGAAATAGGGTCTTGAGCAGTTCTTTGAATTTCCATAACTTTTGCAACAGACATATCCATTTCCTTTGCAATTTCTTCAATTGTAGGTTCTCGACCAAGTCTTTGCATCAAAACTCTAGAGACTTTGACATATTTGTTTATAGTTTCAACCATGTGAACAGGGATTCTGATAGTTCTTGATTGATCAGCCATAGCACGAGTGATGGCTTGTCTAATCCACCAAGTAGCATAAGTAGAAAACTTGAATCCTTTTGTGTAGTCAAACTTGTCTACTGCTCTCAAAAGTCCCATATTCCCCTCTTGAATAAGATCAAGAAAAGACATAGAAGTTTTTCCAACATATTTTTTTGCGACACTGACAACAAGACGAAGGTTAGATTCGCAAAGGACAGACTTTGCATGTTGATCGCCTTGCATAACTTTTTTTGCCAATTCTTTTTCTTCTTCTGCTGACAAAAGTGGAACTTTGCCTATATCTTTTAAATACATTTTTACAGGGTCGTCCACACTTGCAGACATAACCAAATCAGAGAAGTTATCTTTATACAAATCATCATCATTGCTCTTAATGATTTTAGCTCCTCTTTTTTTCAACAAATCCAAAAACTTTTCAACATTTGTTGCGTTTTCTCCAACCTTGAGTAATGAGAAATATACATCATCCTCATTGATTGAACCTTTTTTCATAGCAAGTGCTTGCAACTTATCATAAACCAATTTAATTTTTGCACTTTCTTGTTTATCTTCTGACATTGAATTCCTCCAAACTTTTATTTTTTAATTGAATAGCAGTTTTACCCAACATCCTCGCAATTTCTGCTCTTCGATTTAAGTCTTCACAATTTTTATACTCTTCATTGAGTTCTGCTTGCTTTTTCTTTAATTTTTGTTCGGCTATTTTCCATAAACACTCTTTAAAATATTTTTCTGCCTCATTTTCAAAATCGCTAAAATTGAAATTGACAATATCCATCAAAAGTGTGTCATCACTGGCTGTCTCATCATCAAAAATTGATGATAATGGCAAGTTTCTATTTATTATATCCAAATACTTCTCAAAACCTTCCAAAAGTTTTCGATAATCTATTCTTTCATCGACATACTTTTGTTTATGCAACAAAGAAGCAAGGATAAATTTAACAGCTTTTTCATCACCTTTCTCCGCCACTGGTGGAGCAACAGGTTCTTTAATTTTAAAACTAGGTTTGACCGTATCAACACTTATATCTCTTCTTAAAATATCAAGCGGTATTTTTGTCAAATCTCTTACTTGTTCCAAATATGGTTCAAACAGAGTCGGACTTCCAAGTTTTCTAATCTGCGCCAAAATTTCTTTGACAAACTTCCCTTTCTGTTCTGGATTGTCCAAATCGTATTTTGATTTATAATAATCTATCAAATATTCCATATAAGGCAATGCATTGTCAATCATCTCCTTCAGTTTCTCAGAACCTAGGTTTTTAAGTATTTCATCTGGATCCTTGCCACCAGAAAGTTTAACAACTTTCAAATTGACATTTTCATTTCTAAACATATCAATAGCACGCAGGGTTGCCTTAGTCCCAGCACCATCACCATCAAAACACAAATATATATTGTCGCAATATCTTTTCAGTTCTGTGACATGGTCTTTTGTAAGAGCCGTTCCCATACAAGCAACCGTTGACTTAAAACCACCTTTATGCATTGCAACAACATCCATCTGTCCTTCGACCAAAATAATTTTGTCAAGTAAGTGTTGTTGTTTTAAAGCTTTTAAAAATTGAACTCCAAACACAACCCGACCTTTTTGGAAAACAATTGTTTCTGCAGTGTTCAAATATTTTGCAAAATCTGTTTGCTCTAGCGCTCTTGCACTAAAACCAATGCATTCATTAAAAGAATTAAAAATTGGAAAAACCAATCTGTTTGCAATAACATCATAAACACGATTGTTCTTTTTAGCACAAATTCCAGCTGCCAACATCTCTTCTTCAGTAAAACCTTTTGATTTTAGATAATCAACAATCTCTGTCCAACCTTTTGAATAACCAATCTTAAAATCTTCAAGTTCTCGCCTAGTAAGTTTTCTCAACTTTATGTAATCTTGAGCAACTTTAGCATCTTTGTTATACAAATTTTCTTGATAATGCTTGTAAGCATAATCCAAAGCCAACAAAACTCTTTCTTTAAGTTTTTGATCTTTTTTCCTTTTATCAGAATTTTGAAACTCAGGTATTTCCATTCCCACTCTGTCGGCCAAGATTTTGATTGCATCCATAAAGTCCACATTTTCCATTTTCTCAACAAACTTAATCACATCGCCCGACTCTTTGCAACCAAAACAATGATAAAAGCCTTCTTCATTGTTTATAGAAAATGAAGGTGTTTTTTCATTATGAAATGGACAACAAGCCCAAAAACTACGACCTTTCTGCTCTAATTGAAGATAGTTGGAAGCAATTGAAACAAGATCGTTTTTTCTTTTCAACTCCAACAACCAATCAGCAGGGAAACCTCTATTTTGCAACGCGAACTCCTAAAAAAACACTAACTGTTTATATTATACCACAATAAGGCAGACAATTCCTTTAATTTTAAGCAAAATAATTATAAAAAAATGACTAAAAGTTTGTAAAATGGAAATAATAAATCATTAACACTCAATTTGTCCTTAAAAAACAAAAAAAGAAGGCAAAATTTTACCTTCTTTTCTGTTTTATAAAACTGGTGCTACATCCTTTTTTGTTTCTTCTTTGCCCATGTTTATTGGCTCTCTTCCTCTAAACAAATCTTGTCCAACACAAGCTATGCATTCAGCATATTTTGGCAAATGATGTGCTTCAATATAACTATCAACTTGAGAAACAAATTTAGAATAATTTTCATCTCCAGTGTAATCTTTTACTGTTCCGTCTGGGAAAACAGTTTTGTGTTTATAGGACAACAAAACTTCTTTAGGATCAGCTACATCTCCACCATTTGACATATATGGAGAAGAGAAACATCCTCTAATAAGACTTTTTGCAGAAACTACATTTGCCTCTTGTTCTTGTGTCAAAAATCCACTTCTTTGAAATTTAGAAATCAAATCAATCGCTGTCAAAGGGTGAATTGGCATGCAAACGAAATAGTTTGTTGGATAATTTTTGTTCTTAGAATCTTTAATACTCAATGCTTTTTTCAAAACTCTAAGTCTTTCGTAAAATTCGCCCAAATTTTGAACATCTTCTTCACTATACTTGCCACTTGAATAATTTTTTAAACTTTCCTTGACTTGCAAATAATAATCTCCGTGTCTTCCAGCTCTAGTGATAGATCTACGAACTCCTTCTTGCTTGTTCTCAAAAAAGTCAATTGCAAGTTTTTTAGAAGCGATAAATTTAGTGTCCTGTTTTGTAGCTTCTGTCATTCTGCTTTCAATACTATTTAAACAAGCTTTTACAACAGACCAAAGATTGTTATACTGTTCTTCTGTTAAATTTTTGTTGATTTGAAGTTTATAATTTTTAATGTACTCATCAGCCACAAAATTGTAAGTGTCCAAAAGTCTCTTTTGTCTTCTTGCACTTGTAGGTATAGTCGCATCATTTCCTTTCCCAAACAAGAAACGATTGTCCCTTGAATAAGGAATAAAGCCTTGAGTTTTATACAAATTTACAACTGCACTTTTTACACCAGGTATTGTTTTAAATTTTGGAGAAACCATTTCCAAATAAATAACATTTCCAAAAGTCTTTTTTGTGTCATCAAAGATTGTATCAGCAATAACACTGACTATTTCATTTTTGTTTTGACATTCAACTTTTTGTTCTAAAATATAGTCGTTTAAAAATTTATTGATAAGTTTTAAAGGTCTTTTGATTGTCAAATCTTCAGGTGAAACAAAATCGACGATTGCGTTTTCATCAAAAATTACATAAGATTTAAGAATAGACATAGCAAAATCATTCAAAGTTTTGTAATACCCACTCAAAAATCTCTCATAAAATTCTTCCGTAACCACTTCTTTTGGTGCGTTTAAATCGAAAGTTTTTTCGTTAAATCTCCCAACCCATTCAATAAAATTGTTATAAATTGCACCTTTTACAAATTCCATTGTTTATCCTCCATGTATGCCATTCAACATACCTTTTTATTTTAGCATTTTTCAATACCAATGTCAATAGTCGAATTTTTAAAATAAAAAAAAGACAACCAAAAAGGTTGTCTTCAATTTTTAGTAAACATCTTTTTCTTCAACTTTTTGCTTGTCTTCAATTTCAACAACAAGAGCCTCTGTTGTCAACAATGTTGCAGAAACTGATGCTGCATTTTGCAATGCTGACCTAGAAACTTTTGTAGGATCCAAAATACCTTTCTTTATCATATCAACATATTCATTGTTGAGTGCATCAAAGCCAAAAGCTGGTTTGTCAAGATTTTCATAAATTTTATTTACAACAACTCCGCCATCAATTCCAGCATTGCCAGCAATCTGTCTGATTGGTTCTTCCAAAGCTCTTAAAACGATGCTTGCACCTGTCTTTTCATCTCCAGAAAGTTGTTCTACCAATTTTTTGATTGCTGGAGTAGTTTTCAAAAGTGCAACTCCACCGCCAGGAACAACACCCTCTTCTGTTGCAGCCTTTGTTGCAGAAAGAGCATCTTCAATACGAAGTTTCTTTTCTTTCATTTCAACTTCTGTTGCAGCACCAACTTTGATAACAGCAACCCCACCAGCAAGTTTTGCAAGTCTTTCTTGCAATTTTTCTTTTTCGTAGTCACTTGTTGTCACTTTGATTTGATCTTTGATTTGCTTAATTCTTGCTTGAATCTTTTCAGAATCGCCAGCACCTTCAACAATTGTTGTTGTATCTTTGTCAACTTTGACAGTTTTTGCTCTGCCAAGATTGTCGAGAGTGATAGAAGAAAAATCTACACCAAGTTCTGAAGAAACCAAAACACCGCCAGTCAAAATGGAAATATCTTCCAACATTGCTTTTCTCTTATCACCATAACTTGGAGCCTTTACAGCAACCACTGAAAGAGATCCACGAAGTTTGTTTAAAATAAGTGCTGTCAAAGCTTCGCCTTCAACATCATCAGCAATTATCAAAAGTTTTCCACCAACTTTAACCAACTGTTCAAGCAAAGGTAAAATTTCGTTTAAGTTTGAAATTTTGTTGTCTGTGATCAAAATATATGGGTTATCCATTTCTGCAATCATTTTCTCGGTGTTTGTGCTCATATATGGAGACAAATAACCTCTGTCAAACTGCATACCTTCAACAACAGAAAGTTCAGTTTGCATTGTTTGAGCTTCTTCAACAGTGATAACTCCATCATTACCAACTTTTTCCATTGCTTCTGCAATAAGTTTTCCTACTTCTTCATCTTCGGCAGAAATGCTTGCAACTTGTTCAATATCTTTAGAACTTGAAACAGGTTTTGAGATTTTTTTCAATTCTTCAACAGCAACATCAACCGCCTTAAAAATACCTTTCTTAAGGATAATAGGATTTGCCCCTGCTGTAAAGTTTTTCAAACCTTCACGAATGATAGCTTGAGCCAAAACACAAGCAGTTGTTGTGCCGTCTCCAGCAACATCATTAGTCTTTACAGAAACTTCTCTAATAAGTTCTGCTCCCAAGTTTTCAAAAGGATCAGAAAGTTCGATTTCTTTTGCAATAGTCACACCATCATTTGTGATAAGTGGCAAAGCATATTTCTTTCCCAAAACAACATTTCTTCCCTTTGGTCCAAGCGTAATCTTGACAGTGTCCGCAAGTTTGTTTACGCCCGCTTCCAAACTCTTTCTAGCTTGTTCCCCTTGTAAAATCATTTTAGACATACAGCATAATCCTCCTATTTCTCCAAAATGGCCAAAATGTCAGATTGTTTCAAAACAATATATTTTTTCCCTTCAAAACTGCATTCTGTCCCACTATATTTAGTATATAATACTTCTTGCCCAACTTTGACTTGCATTTTAACTTCTTTACCATCAACAATGCCACCTTCTCCAACAGCAACAACAGTTGCAATTTGAGATTTTTCTTGTGAAGCAGTTGGCAAAATAATTCCACTTTGAGTTTCTTTTTCAGCTTCTTTTGGAAGCAACACAACTCTATCAAAAATAGGTTTCAATTTCATAATAAACCCGCCTCCTTAAACATAAATAGTATAGTTTTCTGCAACAAAAAAGTAAAGTTATTATGACAACTCTCAATAAAAACAATAATCTTTTATGTCGAAAAACAATGTAAGAGAAAAACCTACAACAAAGTCATTCTTTATTTTTTGTTATATCTTCTTTTGAAAACATTTTTCCTATCATCAATCAAATAAAACATATTAATATATACAAACATAAAGATGATATAAAGAGCAAGATACAAACCATAAGAAATGCCAAGAATATCTTGAACATCATTATTAGGCATAAAATACATTGGATCAGCTTCAATCTTCAAAACATAAATTTCAAGAAGGGCATAAGCCAAGACAATTACATAACAAATTGCTTCTTTCCAGATGTTTTTGTATTCAAATTTTGTAAATCCCAATGTCATCAACAAAATAGAAATGACAAGCAACAAAGAATGTGTGCCAATAGAATACAAATTTTCAAATAAAATGTATTGGTTGTTAAAACCAACTCCTGGATAAGCAAAGAAGATCAACGCACAAATCAAAGCCGTAAATGCTCCAAAGTTGTATAAAAACTTTTTGTTTACAATAACTGCAAGGATAAGAGTCCAACAAGCAATAGCACACCAAGGTCTTGGCAACAGAAGATATAACAAACTTGATGTAGTAAATTCTTGTGGTCTGCATAAATTTATCACTCTTCTAGAAATCTCAAATGCAATAATAATCCCTACCAACGCCCAAATCACTATGTATTTTGTCTTTTGACTCTTTTTACGAAACAACAATGAAAAAGTGACAATTATTGTAATACACAAAACCAATGTCAAAATATGAAGCCAACCCCATTGACCATTTATGGAAGGATTAGGATATTGACTATATATCCAATCTATAAAACTCATATTCTACTCCTATCAATATAACCTTCTTATTTTTATAATAACAGCATTACTATCATAATAACAAATATATTTACAAAATTAATAAAAAATATTTTTAAAATTATCAATATTAAATTATAATGTATTTATAAAACTATCTATAGGAGAAATAATATGGGAATACAAATGTTTAATGGTTGGTATTTTTTTACACTGATTATCTGCATAGGACTATTTCTTTTGTTGTTTTTTATATTAAGAAAAAAATCTCAAAAAACACAAAAAATAGTTTTATTCTCTATTTTGCTAATTGGATTAATCTTGCACTTTTTGAAAGTATTTATTCCTCCGTATTCAACGGATGAAGGAAGATTATTGAGAGATTCTTGGTTTATAAACATCTGTGGTGCCAACATCTTTTTGTATCCATTTTTCTTTTTAAGCAAAAGCAAATCTGCAAAAGATTATATGTTTTATTTAGGTATATTTGGTGGATTATTTGCTTTACTTTATCCTATGGAACCAATGGCAAAAGTCAATCAATCTGCAGAATGGCTTGATATAGCAAGATTCTATTATCATCATCTTTCTCTTTTTGCCGTGCCTATGCTTATGGTTCTCTTTAAATTACATACCCTCAGTTATAAAAGGGTATTTGCAACCCCTACCTATCTTTTAGTCATAATGCTTTTTATAATGATCAACCAAGTGTTGCAAAGTGAATTAGGTTTTATAAATCTAAGAGGAGATGATATTTTCAACATAAATTACAAAAACAGCTCAATGATATGGGGTCCGTCTGGAGCAATTGGAGATTTTCTAGCCATTTTTTGTCCATCATTCTTCAAAACAATCCCTGTTGGAACCTATGCTGGAGAAGCAAAATTTTGGCCATGGTTTTGGTTAATCTTCCCTGCTTACATATTGCTTACTCCTGCTGCGTTTTTAATTTGCCTAATTTTTGACTATAAAAATTTTATAATAGATATGAAAAATTTAAACACAAAAATCAAAACATCTATTGCACAAAAAAAATCAAACAAATCTCAAACAGAGGACAAACAAATGTCAATAATTCGAAAAGTTTTAAGAAATAAATAAAAGCACTCTATAAATCTAGAGTGTTTTCTTTTTATATTTCCTTAAGCATCTTTATTCTTTTGAAGGAATTTTACAAGATACAAAACTCCAAGAGGTAAGTCTAAAACAATTGTCAAAACTATAAACAAAATATGTTTGTTTTTGTTTTCATAATCAAAAGGTTCGTAAATATATCTTTTTAAATACTCAGCAAAAACGAGTCCAACAATCATATATGCAAGCCCAATCAAACAGAAGATTCCAAACCACGATGATGGTTGACCAATCAAACATGCCACACCAAGCAAAATCAATGCTCCGAACAAAATGGAAGTTATGTTTGCTAAAACATAAAGAGCCATTCCAAAGCGGTCTTTATGTGCCACCATTTCTTCTTCAACTTTTTCGCTTACCTTTCCTCTTTTAATATATCTAGCAAGTTCAAATGCACCATAGAAAAGACTAGCAAATGCAACCAAGACAATCATAAGCAAAGGCAAATGCCAAGGGAAAGGTATTCCCAAATCTACCAAATTCAGTTCCAATGCATAAGCAAAATTATTTCCTGAGATCAGTGAAGCTGACATTGACACACATCCAATATATACATATCCAGCACACACCTTCCAAATATTTTTTATCTCTACTTTGAAATCTTTTATCTTTATAAGGTAAATAGGGACAAAAATCAATAAAGAATGAGTGATGACAGTTTGAATGTTTATAAAATGGAGAAATGGATAATTTGCAGTGATGCAATCTGGATAACAGAATGTTAAAATACCACCAATCATTGCACAGCCAAACAATATGTTATATAAAAATTGTAAAAACTTGTTTTCTTTTTTAATAAACGCACTCAAAAGCAAAGTAACAATTGTAGTCCAAGTCATTATGGCACACATTTGAAAAGAAAAAGTCCACCACCAATTAAAATTTTCGGCAGTGCCACCATTATGTTTGTGCAAGAGGAAATCATAAACTATTCTTCCTATTTCCAAAACAAATAAAATAGAAGCTAAAACAATTTTTGTTATTTTCCTGCCTTTCTGGCTTTTCGCATAAAGGAGGAAGCTACACAGCACAACAAATCCAGCAACAAACAAAATAAGAAACAAATGGTTTAGATTGAAAAACCAATCTATGTTGTTAGACAAGGTGTTGTCAAATCCAAAAAAATAGTTCATAAAATCCCTCACAAAAAAAATTGGAGCGGACGATGGGAGTCGGACCCACCTCTCAAGCTTGGGAAGCTCGCATACTACCGATGTACTACGCCCGCACAATAAAGTCAAAATTGACTTTATTTTTTGTTAATCAACTCAAATAGAATACAATCATGAAACTTGCCATTTTTCAATGCGTGTTCTGTCAAGATTCCAACTTTGACAAGTCCAGAATTTTGAATTACTTTTGCACTTGCAACATTTTCTCTATAACATTTCGCATAAACTTTATGTAATCCAAGATTTTCAAAAGCAAACTCAATTATTTTTTTTGTTGCTTCTGTGGCATATCCCTTACCCCAAAATGGTTTTGCTATCCAATAACCAATTTCTGCACAAGGGTCTATTTTGTTTATCATCAAAGATATGCTTCCAATCAATTTTTTGTCATCTTTTTTTATAATAGCAAAATCATATTCTAATCCTGCTTTTCTTCTTTTAGGCATAGCCAAAATCCAATCTTTTGCATCATTTTCGTAATATGGATATGGCAAAGGAATATATTGATTGAATTCCTTATCATTGCAAATTTTTACCAGATCATCTATGTCTGATTTCTTAAAATATCTAAGACTAATTCTTTTTGTATTCAACATTTATTATTCCTGAATGTTTGGTGGTGTGACAATTGGTCCCAAAATTGTATTTATCGTAAGATTTGTAATCATATTTGAAATGTAAGCCATCAAAATTCTAACAGGTTGACTGTTTTTGATGTATTCTTTTGGATCATCAAGCTTCATAAATTCAATAGAGTCAACAGGTATGTCAATGCTCATAGTTACGGCAACACGCATCAAGTTTGCAGGGCTAACTAAAAGTCTTCTTTCCATAGTGACCTTAACTACTTCTTCTGAAACTTTTCTTACATCAATAGAATCTTCTGGTTTAATGTTTATCATTGTGTTTCCGGCTGGGAGTTGCATCTTTTCAAAAACAACTTTTTCCAACATAGGTTTTACTAAATGAGGCTTTATAACTTTTTCTTGTTCCATTTTATTCTCCTATAACATTAAAATTTTATCACAAAACACACAAAATTTCAATCATTTTAGATTGTTTTCATGGCAATAACTCAAAATTTAGTATTGACAAAAAACAAATTTTATAATACCATAACCACATGAATAAAAAAGCACTCGTCTTTATGGACTACAACGAAACATTTGATGATATTGGAGGCGAAAGATATAATGGATTCTCCAATGTTTTTATTGGTGGCATAAGACAGTTTTGCAATCAATTTGACAACGAAGTAGAAATTGCCGTGATCACAGCAGCAAATTACCAAAGCCCAGAAGCATCAATAAGGAGTGATTTGTATTGCACTTTGTTGTATTTACCACTTGATATAAGACTGCATTTCAAATATTTGATTGAGGATTGCTCACAATATATGTCAAATATAGAATTCAATGGAAACGATATAAGCTATACACATTATCAATCAATTTCACATTTCAGAGGCACAAAAAAAGATGGTGTTGAAAACACTTTAAAAGCCATAGACTCAAACCATGAAATCACAACTTGCGTTTTTGTTGGAGACAGCGAAACTTTGGACTTGCCAATGATAGATGCTAAAGTTGACAACAGAACAAAATTTTTTATTCTAGCAAACAAAAGAATTTTAAAAGCAGACAGATATCCAGTTTATAAGGTAGATATTCAAAAGCAGAGTCAATCTTTCAGTTATGGGAAAGATATAATCGAGACTATAAATCCAAAAGAAAAGGAGCCACTAATACTCAAAACCACTTCAAAAAGTTTTGGAGTTGGAAAGGGCTTTCAAGCCTTGGCATCATATATAAAAGAAAAAGATAGAGAAAAATAACTCTATCTTTTTTCTAAAATCAAAAACAATCACTATAGTTTGAATATTTTTACTTTTGTGCTAAAATAAGAGTATGAAAAATGAAATATGCCAGATTTGCCCAAGACAATGCAAAATAAACAGAAACACAAGTGTTGGTTTCTGCAATGAGAAAAACAAGATAAGAATTGCAAAAATTATAAAAAATTTTCAATGGGAAGAGCCTTGCATAACAGGAAACAAAGGAGCTCTTGCTATCTTTTTTTCTGGTTGCAATTTAAGATGTGATTATTGTCAAAATTACGACATTTCAAGAGGCGGAATTGGAGAGTTCTACACAATTGAAGAGTTTTGCAAACTCATAGAAGACAACCAATCTTCCCACTCATCAATTGACTTAATTACTCCCACCCATTTCTCTGATTTACTTTGTGAAGCATTTTCAAAAATCAATAAAAAAATACCCGTAGTTTGGAATACAAATGGTTATGAAACAACAGAAAACATAGAAAAGGTTAGCAAATTTGTTGATGTTTTTTTGACAGACTTCAAATATGGTGATAATGAAACCGGCAAAAAATTTTCTAAATGTGAAAACTATTTTACCATAACACATACTGCCACTTTAAAAATGTGCGAATTAAAGCCCGACATTTTAGATGGCGATTTTATGAAGCAAGGAGTTGTCATAAGACACTTAGTTTTGCCAGGATTACTACAAAACTCTTTCAATGTACTGGACGAAATAAAAGCAAATTTCCAAAACAGAAAAATCAGCATAATGAGTCAATTTACTCCAAATGGTCACAGCAAATTAGACAGAAAATTAAAACCTATTGAGTATAAAGCAGTTTTAATGCACATGGAGAAATTAAATTTGACAAATGGTTATATTCAAGATTTCGAAAGTGCTGATGATAAGTTTGTCCCTGATTTTGTTTGATTGTAGCAAATTTGTTTGACATAAAAAGACAAAAATTTTATCATATTATCATAAAAGAGGTGTGATATGACAAATACCAAAAGATATATTGGTTTAGGCATAATGTTTTGTTTGTTTACTCTGTTGTTTACAGTTTTGTATTATGTTGATGCTATAAAAACTTTGGACTTAATGTTGTGTGTCACTTATGTTTCATATTTTGTTGGAATAGCATTGATGTATAATGGTGCATACACAAGAGCACAAGGCAAAACAAAATCAACCATTTTAAATTTTGCTTTTGGCGGTCTATTTATGATCCTTGCAATCGGCCTACTAATTTATGGACTTGTGACAGAAACAATTGTTTTATTTTAATATATAAACAAAAAAGAAAAATAAATAAAAAAAAGAAAACCACTTTCAAGTGGTTTTTCTTTTTTTCTCTATGAATTAAGTTTTTTGATTTCTTCAAGCAAGTCTTCCAATTTTGCGTTTATTTCAGAAATCTTGCTTTCTGGTTCATTCTTTGTCATAACATCTTGTGCTTCTTCTTGAAGCTCATCAATCTCTTTCAAGAGTTCTTCTCTACGAGCTTGTTTATCATCAACGGCACTTGTGTTCATTTCGTTCATAGCTTCTTCAAGTTCATCATTTATTGACTTTCTCATAGCCTGCAATTTTGCTTCTTCTTCTGAAAGTCTTCTGTTAATTTCCAAAATAGAACTCAATTGTTTTCTAGGTCTACCACGCCCTCTCTTTTCTGTTGTAGGCTCAGCAGCAGTTTCTTTAACAATTTTCTTTGGTCTGCCTACTCTCTTTGTAGCTGTAGTAGTTGTTGTCGCAGATGTTGTTTTCTTTGGACGACCAGGACGCTTTGCAGGTTCAGCTTTTTCACTTGTCACATTTTCTTTTACTTCATTTTTTTTAGGTCTTCCACGTCCTCTCTTTTCAGCAGGTTTTGTGTCACTTACTATTTTTCTTGGTCTTCCTGCTTTTTTCTTTGGAGTCTCTGGAGCCACTTCTGCTGGTTGATTGTTTTCTTGATTTACAACAGTGCTTTCAGGTTTTTCTTCAGTCAATGTGAAGTTTTCGAGTCCAGCTTCTTGTTGCTGTTCTTCTTTCTTCTCTTCTTCAGCCTCTTTCTTTTCTTCATTGTGCTCTTCAAGAGGATTGTTTTTTTCTGAATTGTTTACAATTTCAATTTCGTTATCTTTATCAACATCTTTTACGACATTTTCAGCAACATTATAAACATCACCTTTTTGAGAAACATCAGTCATAAAATCAAAAGTATCAAAACTATCAAAATCTACAACTTTCTTTTCTTCTTTATTCTCTTTGTTTTCTTCTTTCTTTGGAGCTTCAGAAATCAATTTGCCATCTTGAGAATAAACATTTCCGTTTTCATCATGGAAGTTTCCATCTTTATCATAGAATGTTCCGTTTGGATAAACATAGTTGCCATTTTCATCATACTTCCCTTCTGCAGGTATATCTGATGTAGTTTGTGAGTTGTTGTCTGCAGCTGTTGCATCATACGCTCCCTGTGGAACATTTTTCAATTTGATTTCAAGTTCTGTAATGTACTGCTTATCTTTTTCATTTTCTGCTTTCAAAGCATTTATTTTATCATCAAAAACTTTTGCAACAACTTTTTCAGCACTGTGGCAGAATTTGTCAAAGAATGTTTGATATTCGCCAATCATAGCATTTTCAACGCTGTTCTTGTATTCATCAAGTTCATCATTGAGTTTTTTGATTTCTTCTTCGCCTTCATTTTTCTCAAGCAAGTATTTTGCTCTTTGTTGTTCAAACTCAGCTTCCAACTGCTCTTGTTTAGCGATTTCTTGAGTTTGTTGTTTTCTATAATAGTTGCTTTCAATTCTGTTTGTAGTTTCTTCTTGCATCTGACGAAGTCTATTAACATTTTCTTTTGATGCTTGGGCTTTTGTTTGATAATCTTTTTGAACATTATCAAAGTTTTTCTTTCTAGAATCAAGTTCAGCTTCAATTTGGGATATCTTAACAAGAATCTTTTCTTTTCTCTTCAAGAAGAGTTCGCTTTCTTTCATCGCTCTGTCCAAAACGATTGACCCATCAACTCCTGTAGAAGAAAAATCATAAGTTTCATATTCAACTTCTTGTTCTTTTGCCTTGTTGAATTCTTCCTTTTCCTTTCTTGCTTTATAATCAAGGAATTCTCTCAAAACTGGTTGACCTTTTTCAATCTCTTGTGGAGTAAACAAAATTTGATAATCTATATAAGAAGGAAGATCAATACAAGCATTGTCCATAAATCTGCCAAACAAAGAGACGTTTTGATATAAAGAATTTAATATAGAATTTTTTCTAGCTCTTAAATAAACAATAAATACAACGCCAATTATAGCAACAAAAATAGGAACCAACAAAGCCATAATTGTAGCAAGACCTGTCAAATAAGAATCAAAACAAGAAACAATCAAAACAAACATAGCAACAATCAATGCCCAAATAGTGGTAAAGATTGTAAGATTCTTAATGTTTGAATTATATGAACTTGTCTTCAAAGGTTTCTCAACCAAATTTTCTGATGACAAATAAGAAGAAGGGCTTCCTTCTCTAAAAAGTATGTACTGTTGCCAATAATAACAAAGTCTTTTTGGTGTTTTGGTTTTGAAAATCATATTCAAGTCTTTAATATTATCTTCAGTGACAGTTTTCTTTTCAAACAACCAATAATTCAATTTGTCTAAAGCTCTGTTTAAAGATGCTTCATAAGAAAATGCTGATTTAATTAAGAAGAAAACAACCAGCACCACTTCAACAGCAAGAGCAATAAAAAACAAAACATCGAGTCCAATCATGTTTGAAAATGATGAAAAGAAATTTACAATGCTGTTTACTATATCACAAAGAGTAGAAAACATTTACGACCTCCTCTATCTATACGTCTTTAGTATATCACAAGTAAAAAAATAATTACTAATATTTTTTAATAATTTCCAAATAATTTTAAAATATTTTTTTATAATTATTTTTCTCAAAAAATAAATGGAAGAAAAATAATCTCAAAATCAATTTTTCTTCCCTAAAATAATGGCAAATATGAATTTAATTATTTATCTATTTGTATCAATTTATTATTTCTCAAAGATAACAAAAATGACGCTCCGACCTTCAAATTTTGTGCATTTTCTAATGCTTTTTTATATAATTTAATTTGATTTTTATATTTTTCAATTAAATATTTTTCACTATTAGAGTTTGAATATTTATAATCAATCAAAATTATTTCATTGTTTTTTACAATAAACAAATCAATAACGCCCTGAACCAATATTTCATCATCCAAAGAAACATTCTCCAATAAATTTGAAATTTTGTCTTTCATAATAAATTCTTTTTCTTTAAAAACAACACCATTGTCGGTAAATTTTCTCAACAAAATTATGTTTTTTAACAAAATCTCTTTATCAACCAACATTATCGCGTCTTTAAGTATATCTAAATTGTTGTCAATTTCTTGATTTAGTTCTGCCATTGATGAAATATTTTTAAAATCTAAAACTTTTAAAGCCAAGTGATAAGCATTACCTGTTTCTATAGAATTATTTGAGAAAGTAAAGTTTTCATTTGAGTATTTACTCAAAACATCTTCATCATTTTTATTATTCAAACTTGTGACACTTTCTTTCAGCCTAAAATTTAATTTATCATCAATTTTGTATTTAAAATTCAAATAATTTAAGATTTTTTCTTGAATTTTTGGCAATATTTGCATATTTTCAAAATTTTGTTTTTCTGACAAATCAATTTCTTCAACATTTTCAATGTAAGAAATTGCCATATTTTTATCTTCATAAAAATTGTTTTTCAAAAACTCCGCCTTAATTTTTGGCATAGAATAGAAAATCAATTCAAAATAGCTATCACAATCTTTGACATCATATCTTTCAAAAATATTATCTTTGATGTTTCCAAACAAATATAACCTGTTCTTCGCTCTTGTCAAAACAACATAAAAAATCATCAATTCTTCTTCAAAATCCTTCTGAGATTCAAAAGTTTTAATTGCTTTCATTTTTACAGTCTCAACTTCTTGATTGTTGTCTTTGTCATAAAATTTGACACCCAAGCCAAATTTTTCATTGATTTCAACATCAACCTTAGGTTGAGATTTTTTTAAACTTTGATCACACCCAATAAGAAAAACAATTGGATACTCAAGTCCCTTGCTGTTGTGAATTGTCGTAAGCAAAACTGAATCTTCAACAGCAGATATCTCTGATGTGACTGTAATCTCTACACTTTCAAAATAATTTATAAGACCAGCCAAGTCAAATTCAAAATCACTTGCAGAAATTTCGTTTAAAAATTTATCAACAAACAAATTGATTTTTGAATGGTTTATTTTCTCATTTATATAAGCACGATAATTTGTCTTAGCAAATAATTTTAAAAATGCTTTCCTTGCACCCCAAACTAATACATCAAACTTAAACCCATTTAAGTTTTTGTTAAAGTTTTCAAAGATTTTTTTGTCATCTTTGATAACAATTTCACATAACGACAAATCATTTTTTGATTTTTCATCAACAATCTGTTGCAACGAAACATCGCTAAGTCCAGATAAAAGAACACTCAACATCGAAACATCATCATCTGCATTCAATGCAATCTTCAAATATGATAAAAGAACTTTGATTTCTGGTTCGTCAAGCAAAACGCTTCTTGAATTTGATATAACCGGAACTCCACTTTTTTGCAAATAGATTTCAATTTGATTAAACAATGCGTCTCTTTTTCTAGAAAGTATAGCAATATCACTATAACGACATTTCCTTAACTGTCCACCATCACTTATTTGTGAAGACATAACTTCATTTATTCTTCGTTTAACATCTTCAATTTGCACCAAATTTTGATTGTCAACATACAAATTTGCATCTTTTACACTATAAACAGCAGGCAATTCTTCTTTTTCAATTTCATTTTTCTTCAACAAATCAATGTACACTGTTTTTTGACCATCATCAACAAAAGGAGAAACTCCCTCGAGCATTGATGTGTTTTTGTAGTCAACCCCACAAGTTTCTTTTGTCATGCAAACTTTAAAAATATCATTGACAAAATTAAGGACATTTTTATTGCTTCTAAAATTGGATTTCAAATATTTTACAGTTGAATTTTTTTCTTTTTCAAAATCACTTACATCTTTCAAGAAAATTTCAGAGCTTGCAAGTCTAAAGCCATAGATCCCCTGTTTTACATCACCAACCGCAACAAAATTGCAATTTTTTGCTACATTTTTGATAATTCTTTCTTGGACTTTGTTTGTATCTTGATACTCATCAACAAAGACAAATTTTAAACCCATGAAAAGATTTTCCTCAACGGACAATTTTTTCATATATTTTTCTAAATCATAAAAATCTAAAATATTTTGCGATTTTTTGATTTCATTTTCTTCATTTTCATACAATTTAAATAGTTTTATCAAAATTTTTTCAAGAAGTCCATGCTTTTGAATTTCAACTACATCATCATTGTCCAGGTTTAAAATCTCTATATTATTTACTGCTTTGTTTATAGAATCTTTAATACTCTTTAAATTCTCAACGACTTCATCGCCCACTTCTTTCCTTTTTGGAAGATAAGGAAAAGAGAATTCTTTACAAGCAGACGCCAACTGATAAATATCTTTGCTGTTTAAAATGTTTGATAAATTTTTAGACAATGTAAAATAAAAATCTTCAACATGCAATTTCTCAACACTATCCAATGCACTTTCAATTTTTTCTATACAATTTTTAAACAAAAAATCAGTCGCACATTCAAAATATTTTTCATTTTTTTCTTCATTGTCTTTCAAAAATTGTTCTTTATCTGCAACAGAATTAACCAAATTTTCTATTTCAAAAAGTATTTCTCTAACTTTATTTTTGTCATTTTTAAAATTGGAAATCAATTCAAAATATTCTTCAAAATTCTGTTCATTAAGCTTTTTAAAAGCCACATCAAATGCATTTTGCCTAATCTTTTGTGAATAATTTTCATCTGCTATTGCAAAATTTTCACTAATGCCAAGCAAATTTGCATATTTTTTTAAGTTTTTTTCACAAAAAGAGTGTATTGTTGAAATATTTGCAACAGAAAGCGAGTCAATTTGTTCAATGATAAATGGATCATCACCCTTTTCTTTCAAACTTTTAAGCAATCTTTCTTTCATTTCTGTTGCTGCAGCCTTTGTGAAAGTAAGCACCAAAAAGTCTTTGACAGGGATTCTCTCTTCGCAAATTAGTTTCGTTATGTATTTTATCATAATATATGTCTTGCCACTGCCTGCAGAGGCACTGACCAACATATTCTTTTTATCATTCAACAAAACTTCTTCCTGTTCTGGTATTTTCATCAATTGTTTCCTTTTAAATCTTCATCTTTAATCGTTTGCATAACTCTATAACCGTCATCCTCCGTATGTCTACAAATAGACAAATATGGACAGAATTGACATTCATCTTTTATAGGTTTTGCTTCAATATAATTTTCTGAGATTTCTTTTATTGCTTGATCAGAAACTTTTGTTGCGTAGTCAAACATAAAATCAAAATTTTCAACCGCATTTCCGTTTTTAAATGCAAATTCATTATCTTTAACATTTTTCTTTCTAGACATACCTATCAAATCACTTCTGAAATTATCTTGCCAAAGCCTGCTGTCCACCATTTCGACAACATCATTATCTTTCAAAGTCAAACCATTAAAAAGTGTGACATTTTGATTTTTCTTTAAATATTTTGTTCTGCAGTCAAAATAATATAATCCAGCACAATCCAATTTTAATTTATCTTTTATGCTATCTGCATAAAGAAAAAGTTGCAATTTTTTGCCATAATACAAATCTTTTTTTATGTTCTCAGTTTTACCTGTTTTGTAGTCGATAATTCTAAAATAATTTTTATCCTTATCTACACGATCAATAAAGCCAACCAAATTTGCATTTTTAAATATTTTCTCAAACACTTTTTCTTCAAGCAAAATTGGTCTAAATTCACTGTTTTTTTGTTCAAAAACTACATTTTTTAATATTATTTTACTTTCATTATACAAAAATCTTAAAAAGTATTTTCTTTTTAAAACTTTTTCGTCATAAGTTTTTTGTGCAATTTCTTCCACTTTGTCTTTCAAAAATGCATCAATTTGTTTTTCTGTGACATTTGACACATTCATATCAAATTTTTCTATAAATGTTTTCAACAATTCGTGTTCAAAAGTTCCAAACATTCTTTTGTTTGGTTCTACATTTTCATTCTGTTTAACTTTCAAAACATAAGATACAAATCTCCTAAATGGACAAGCAAAATATGTTTCAAGCTCTGTTGCTGAAATTGTTTTCTTTTGTAAACTTTCTTCATTTTCAAAAGAAAACCTTGATTTGTCATTTGCAATATTTTTTTCTATGAGTCCAAGAATGGAACTTATCCATTTTTTAGGCAACTTATTCTCTGTTTTTAGCTTTGCAAAATATGCAGGCAAATTTTCCATATTACCAATGTAGAAATTAAATCTATCCAAATTTTCTTCTTCTGAAAAATCTCCCAATTCAAAATTGTCAAGAGAAGCAGTGTGGACAATGTTGTCGCCAAACATTTTTTGTAAATCTAAAACAAAGTTTGCTTTTTGTGCAACTCTGTCATCTTCTGCCATTGGAGTGCAAACAATAAGTTTTTCTTTTGCGTGTTGAAGCATTTCAAAAATTTTTAGTCTGCTTCTTCTGTTTAAAACTTTTATCTCTGGCTCTAAAGCAAATTCCAATTTCAATTTTTTGATATCATCATCATCAATTATACCAATATCACTTTGTGTCTTTGGCAAATTGTTTGCAGTTGCTCCCAAAACAAACAAAGTCTTGACATCTTCAAAATAACTGTTTGTTGCATCTCCCACATAAACAGCATCAATATAAGAAGGAATTGTCTCAACCTTTACACTAGCCAAAGACAATGTAAACAGTTTTTCAAAATTTACTAAATCAAAAACTTCTTCTCCACCGATCTCTTCAAGTTTTTCCAAAACTTTTGATATCAATTCTTTTGATTGAGAATTTTCACTTTCTTTTTTGAAATAACTTTCTTCTTGCATTTTAAGCAAAACATTTTGATATGAATTTTCAGTATAATTCAACAAATCTTTCAAAACTGTTAAATAATCTTTCAGTTTTTTACATTTTTTTATGTTCTCAATTTCGTTGACAACAAAACTAAATTCTGGAAATCTCTCAACAAATTCATCAACTTCTTCAATATTGTAATATTCTATTTTGCTTAAAATATCAGCATTGATTTGGTTGTTTACAAGCATAGATGATGCTAAAAATTGAAAATCTTCTTTCTTTAGTCCAAGTTTTGCCATTTTTATAATCTTCAACAAAAATTGTCCCAAAATGGTTTGAGTGAGATCTGCTGCTTCGTCACAATACAATGTTATATCAAAATCTCCAAAAATTGTTTTTATATCATCAAAATAATTTTCGTCTGGGACAGCAACAGCAAAATCTTTAAAATGTGCTCCTTTTACAAGAGCGTGTTTTATGTATTTCGCAACAAACTCAATTTCGTCTTTTTTATTCTTCGCAACAGTATTGACAAAAAAATCACTTTTACCACTTTCAACATTCAAAGAAAACAAATTTTTTGCCATAGTCAAATGTTCGTTTTTCAAATTTGTTGAAAAGTTTTCCACTTCAATGCTCACGCCATATTCTTTTGCATACTTGGTTGTTTTTTCAAGAATGTCATTTTCATAAATGAAAGAATTGCCACCAATATAAATTGGCTTTGCAAAACCTATATTTATGTCTTTCACAAACCCAGCAAGTTTGCAAATAAAAGAATTTATTTCCATAGAAAAACTGTCAAAGTTTACAAAAAACAATCTTGTGTTTGACAAATCAACAACTTTTTCTGCATTCTCTACAAAAAAATCAAGCAATTTTGACAAATCAAGTTTTTCTCCAAGCAAACTTTCATAGGTCTGATAAATAAGTCTCAAATCGTGCATTTTTCTATCTAACAGATCATCTCCAACACTTTTGATTTGTTCTGGCTTTATCTTGCAAGATTTAAATTGTTTGATTATTTGCAAAATTTTAATACAAAAATCTACACTACATTTGTTGAAATATACAAATTTGTCTTCGCACTGTGAAACTGCTTTGTAAATATTGAAAACTTCTTCAAGTCCACTTATTCTTTGAAAAGGTATGTTTTGATTTCTCAATATTTTACTTGCCAAACGAGAAATACCCACCACTTCAATATTGAGAGTGGATTTTATATTCAAAACATCAAAAATCAAACTTTCTGCTTGCATAGAAAAACTATCTGGGACAATAACCATATTTTTTGTTCCCAAATCTTGTGGCTCAATTTGTTTGATTGTGTTTATTGCTGCTTCGTAAGCCGTTGCACCTGTAAATAGCTTGATTTTCATATCAAAATTTTATCATAAAACAAGCAATAAATCAAACTTTTTAATTCTGCGAAGTCTCTTTCATTTTCTTTTTTAAAAGTTGTTGTTTAAATGCCTCTTGCTTGCTTATGTTTAAAGATTCCAATCTTGAAAGAAGTTTCAAATTTTCTTCTTTAAGCCCTTGCAATCCTTCCCTAAGTTCTGCAATTTGCTTGTCTTTTTTATTTAAATCGACAAATGCTTTTTTCAACAAATAATTTGAAGATTCTTTTTCTAATTTAGTCTTTTCCATAAATTCTTCAACTGCTGTTTTCTTTATGAGTCTAACAAGCCCCATAAACAAACTGTTTATATCACTTTCAGTCAAAAGTTTTTGTCTTTGTTTGAAAGGGATAATATTGTTTTTCACAGCAATCTTCTTTTTCATGTTTTGATATTTGTTTTGCAACCTTGTCATTTCTGTCAAATCTCCACAGCTGAGTTTCAAACATGCAGACCTAACAGAAACCCCTTGTTTTGTCATATCTTCAATTTTTTCAAAAAGTTTTTCTTCTTCCTCTTTATTGAAATTGTCAAAATGAACTTTTGCATGTTTACCAATATCTATCCCAAGACTTTCGCACCTTGCATGATCTTGAAGAAGATTGTCAACTTCATGATAATAATAATTTCTTACACTGTTTGGTTTTCTTCCATACTTTTTTGCGTGACTGACAAATGCCATTTTCAACGCCTGCTGACTTTGTTTGCACGCTTCAACTTCGTCAAAAAGTGACTTAACTTCTTTATTATTCCAACTAGAAAATTTCATAAACACCTCTCTTATTCATTTATTGACAATATGAAAATTTTTAAACAACAAAATGACTTATAAAGTGTTATAACTAAAAATTAAATCTCATAAACTAAAATATGGAAAAATATCTTATCAAAACTTCTTATCCTTGTCTTATAAAAACAAAAAGTGATATGGCAGAAATTGATGAAAATGATTTGCTTGAACTTCAAGATGAAGATATCATTTTTATCTATCCCACAAACAATCTTTATGTACCTTTTTATATAAACTTAAATTGTCCAAAAGAAAATGAAAGGTTTTCCATCATAAAAAAAGATGATAAAAACATCATTTACATCGAAAACTGTCCATCAGTAAAATTGTCTCAAAAAGAGAGCCTGAACTTTTCTGGAAAAACTTGTGATATAACCATTTCAGGAAACATAATATGCTTTGAAACTGATTCAAAAAAAGTTTCTTACAACTGCCCTCACGATTGCAGAAATTATAAAATTTTTAAAATAAAAAAATTTGCTTGCATTCAGTTTGAGCACAATTTATATGCATACTCCATAGAAAAAAACCGATTAACACATTTTAACGGAGACAGTCTTGATGTAAATCAAAACAACATAATCATTCAAAAAAAATTTCACGACAGTTTAAATCGTGAAAAAAATGCAGAATATCAAATAGATGATGAAATAAAGGTTGAAAAGGAGTCATTTATGCACAATCCAATAAATTTCAACGAAACCAAACTTGTCCCTTTTAGACTGCTTGAAAGCATAAAAGCCAAAGATTATGAAAGTGCCTTGGACTTTCTTTCTGAAAAACTAAAAGGAGAAATTGACTCCGATCAGATAAAGGATTTTTTTGGAGAAATATCAAATTTCCTTCCAGTAAACACAAATGAATTTATCACCATATCAAATTTCAATAAAAACTATGTAAAGTTTGTTTTAGTAAACAACAAAATTGATGATATTTTGATTGATAATTTATGATAAAATTCCAATCAATTTCAATCTTTTGTCAAATCGGCTTTCAAAATTTTTGACCAAAATTTTCAACAGAATATACTCGCTGTTTTCTGCAAGTTTGACTGTTTTAAGTTTGTCAAAATCGGTATTTGTCAAAATTTTAAGTGCAGAATATGCTGTTTTAGGGATCTCTTCGCTTACAAAACTTTTGCACCCCATACACTCTATCTCGCCTGTTGAATAATCAATAAACATTCTATCAAAACTTGCAGTCCCGCACACACTGCATTTTTCTGTATAAAGTGGAAAACCGCTTATTTTGAAAAGTTCAATAAAAAACTTGTCTAAAACATAATACTGTCTATTGCTTTCAAAACATATATTTTTAAGAGTTTTAAGAGTCAACACAAAAACTCGTGCAATTTCTGATTCTGTAGAAAATTCCAAAGCATTGACAACTTCCAAAACAGCAGTTCCTTCAAAATATCTGTCTATATCTTCGCTTATCTCGTGAAAACTTTCCACAACATCAAAACCGGTGACAATTTTCCCGCTTCTTCCATCTTCAAGAACAAAATCTCCAAAACAAAAAAGATTTTGAGCAAGTTTCATCTTGGCTTTTTCACCTTTGACACCTTTCAATGTTGCCCAAATTTTGCCTTTTTCAAGAGAAAAAAGAAGAATATTTTTATCCTTCTCTTTCCTATCATTTGATCTTATAACAATTGCTTTAACTTTTTCAGACATTTCTTTCCTTTGGCTCTTGAGCTTTGTTCTTTTTGTTTTTCAATTCTCTCAACTCGTTTCTTCCTTCCACAAACTGACTGACAGCCTCAATATTCCCTTCTGACATAACCACAGCATACCATCTCAGTTCGTCTTCAATGTTTGGAAATGTAGATTTATTGTTCATATTGCACCTCCTTGTCTAGTTTGCGTAGAACAAAATGTAATATTCTTTGCTTGCGAGCCTCTACTTATAAGTATTTTAACATAGCAATCCAAAAAATCAAATAGTTTTTGAAGAAAAATATGTATTGTGCCAAAAATCTTGGCACATTTTATTAAATATTTTTTATCAATAAACTAGCATTTGTATATGTTGTAGCATCACTAGAATTGTTAACAATCTGTAGTGTGCTTGTTTGTGGAACAGTAATAACTATTGTTCTGGAAAGGTTGACAGCATTCCCTGCCGTTTGCGTTGTTGAAATAGTTGAGCCACTCACATCAACACCATTAACCTGCAATTTTGCACTTATAGTCCCGCTTGCTGGAACTGTTCCGCTTACAGAATAAGAAATCTCATAAGTCCCCGCACTGAGAGTCACAGCACCAGAAGTGATTGTGCTTGGTAAAATACCTGTGCCTGATCCTTGAACAAAACCAACTGGGATTATCCCTTGAGAAGCAATTTCTCCAACTGACAAATTGTTAAAAAATCCAAAATCACTTGTGATTATTGGATTCACAATCTCGTTTCCACCCCTACAAGCCAAGTTTATTGGACAAAAAATAGGGCATGGATGATTGAAAATGCAACAATTGAATCTTCTGTACATATTTTCTCCTTTTAGACGAAACATCGCCCAATATCATTATATTTTTTTTAATCAACTATGTTTACTTTAAATATGATATCATTTAAGTCAACAGCAGACTTGACAAAACTGCAAAATTGAGTAAAATGTATAATAACAAGGAGGAATTTATGTTATCACCATATAGAATAATTGCAAAAAACGCTTTAATGAGTTGGAACGGATTGTCAGAAGAGGAAGCAACAAAAGTTGTATCCGAATCAACTTTTGATCAATTGGAAAATCAAGTTTGGGCAAAAAGCTCTATAAAAACTGCAGTAAGTGCCATTTCTGCATATTTGGATATTGATCCAAAAGATTTTGAATCCGCTGTTTTAGGTCAAGACTCTCCAGAAATGACTGATGCTCAAAAAGAAACATTTAGAGAAATTGCACGTAAAGCTGCAAACGCGAATGTTGAAAATCTTGCCATCTACTCTCTTGCTTGCATCCATGACAATTGGGTTGTCGAAAATGCAAAAAAATTCGTAAAAGAAGGCAGAGAAGCAAAAAAATATCAACATGCTCCTTTGGAAATGATTGGTTGGAAAGAAGCAAAAGCAGACTTGTTGTTCTTGGAACCAGTTTTAAATTCTATAGGAATTGAAGTTAATGATAATAAACTTCACAATGCTTATGATAAAGAAGCAACAAGGTTCTTTAAAGAACACGGATTCTTGGATGCACAAGGACAAATCAAAAAAGAAGAAATAGCAAAAAGTTTGTTGGAAGGAAAAGACTTCTATTCTGCTTTGACAGAAACAAACACTGCAAAGACACAAGAAGAAGCTGATTTAGTTGCAGGTCAAGTTTCTGAAAAGGTAAAAGATTCTTTAGAAAAAAATAAGACAATATAAAATAAGAACAAAAAAAGAATGTCGATTGACATTCTTTTTTATTCTTGAATAGAACCAACTGTTCTTGGGAAGAGTTCTACATCTCTGATGTTTGATATTCCTGTCAAATACATAACAAGTCTTTCAAATCCAAGCCCATAACCAGAATGGATGTTTGTTCCGTATCTTCTTGTGTCGAGGTACCAAGCATAATCTTCTTCTTTAAGACCAAGTTCTTTGATTCTTGTTTGAAGTTTGTCAAGTCTTTCTTCTCTTTGACTTCCGCCGCAAAGTTCTCCAATTCCTGGAACCAACATATCAACAGCGGCAACTGTCTTTCCATCATCATTTTGACGCATATAGAAAGCTTTGATATCTTTTGGATAATTTTTCAAGAAAACAGGTTTCTTGTAAACTTCTTCAGTCAAATATCTTTCGTGTTCTGACTGCAAATCAATACCCCATTCAACAGGGAAAACAAATCTATTTTTAACTTTTTTCAAAATCTCAATTGCTTCTGTATAATCAAGTCTTACAAATTCATTATCAACAATACTTTTCAATCTTTCAATCAAACCTGTGTCAACAAATTTGTTTAAGAAATTGAGTTCGTCTGGACATTCTTGCATTACATATTTGATGACATATTTGATCATCTCTTCTTCGTTGTCCATAAGTTCTTCCAAATCACAGAAACACATTTCTGGTTCCATCATCCAAAATTCAGCAGCATGACGAGAAGTGTTAGAGTTTTCTGCTCTAAATGTTGGTCCAAATGTATAAGTTTTTCCAAATGCGTGAGTAATTGTCTCTTCGTGCAACTGCCCAGAAACTGTCAAAGAAACCTTTCTTCCAAAGAAGTCTTTGCTGTAATCGACCTTTCCATCCTTCATTGGCAATTTGTCCAAATCAAGAGTTGTGACTTGAAACATCTCTCCAGCGCCTTCGCAATCGTTTGATGTTATGATTGGTGTGTGAACATAAACGAAGTTTCTTTCATTGAAAAATTTGTGAATAGCAAAAGCAGAAACAGAACGAATACGGAATACTGCATTAAACAAATTCCCTCTTGCTCTGATTGTTGGAATTGTTCTCAAAAATTCAATAGTGTGTCTTTTCTTTTGCAAAGGATAATCTGTATCACAAGAACCCAAAACAACAACTTTGTTTGCGTTGATTTCAAAAGGTTGTTGAGCATTTGGAGTGACAACAACAGTTCCACAAACTTCAAAAGAAGCACCAACATTTTCTTTGACTATTTCGTCATAATTGGCGATTTTGCCTCTTTCTACAACGACTTGCACACTCTTAAAAGCACCATCGTTAAGCTCGATAAAAGCAATGTTTTTGCTATCTCTAATTGTTCTTGCCCAACCACAAACAACAATTTCTTTTCCAGAAAAATCATTGAAACTTTTATATAAATTTCTTATTTCAGTTCTTCTCATATAAACTCCTTAATTTAAAAATCAATTATGGTGTAATTCTATCTGGTCCTCTAAACAAGAACATAGATTCTTTAATGTTTGGAAGTTCGAGCAAATTCATAGTGATTCTATCAAGTCCCAAACCGAAGCCACCATGTGGAGGACAACCATATTTAAAGAATTGCAAATAGAACTCAACATCTTTATCAAGTCCTTTTTCTTCTGCCTGTTTCTTCAAAATTTCATAACGGTGTTCTCTTTGTGCACCAGTTGTGATTTCAACACCCTTCCAAATAAGGTCATAACCTTGTGGAACTCCATCCTTTCTAAGATGATAGAATGCTCTCTTTCTTGCACCATAATCAGTCACAAAAACAAATTCGTGATTGTAAGCATCTTTAGTGAATTTTTCACACAATTTTTCAGCTTCAGTTGTCAAATCATCTTTTTCGCTGTCAGGACAAGTATAGCCATATCTCTTTTCCAATTCTTTATAAAGATCAGCAAGTTTAATTCTTGGGAATGGAAGAGTAGGAACAACAACTTCAACTCCAAAAGTATTCTTAATTTCTTCGCCATATTTTTCTTTGACAACTTTGAGTGCATAAGTCAAAAGTTCTTCTTCCATTTTCATAACATCTTCATAACTTTCGATGTTTGCAAATTCAAGGTCGAAGCCAGTAAATTCTGTTGCGTGTTTTCTTGAGTGTGATTTTTCTGCACGGAACACAGGTCCACATTCAAAAATTCTTCCAAAACCACCAGCCATAGCCATCTGCTTATAAAATTGTGGGCTTTGTGCAAGGTATGCAAAAGTGTCAAAGTATTTTACTTGGAAAACTTCAGAACCAGATTCAGAAGCTGTTCCGATAAGTTTTGGAGAGTGAATTTCAATAAATTCTTTGTCAAGTAAAAACTCTCTCATTGCATTTGTAAACGCAGTTTGAACTTTGAAAAGCAAAAGATTTTTGTCTTGTCTCAAATCAAGCCAACGATAATCAATTCTCTGGTCTATGTTGCTTTCTGGTCCAATAGGATAAACTTCTGCTGTGCTAGTGACTTCCACTTTGTCAGCCAAAACTTCTTGACCGCCCATTTTTACATATTCGCTCTTAACAAGTTCGCCTTCAACCATAACAGTTGAACCAGTCAAAAGATGAGAGAAAACTTCCCCAACTTCTGGGTGTGCGACTTTGTCAACAGTCACTTGGATTTTTCCTGAAAAATCTTTCAAAACAACAAATTGAATGTTTTTCTTGTCACGAACAACATCAATCATTCCTTGAAATTTGACTCTTCCTTCTTTTAATTTTGAAATTTGTGATATCATAAAACCTCCCTATTTTTCTACGAGTTTTACATTATAAAAAATCCTAATGCAAAACTGCATTAGGACGAATAAACTTTATCCGCGGTGCCACCTAATTTGTCAAATGACCACTCTTCAATTTTTGTTAAACTCCAAAGTGTCCTTCATTTTGTTCTGTTTGGTAAATTTCACCAACCTTTACCTCTCTGAGAAACAGCTATCAAAACTACTCTCTTCTTCAACATTTAAACACGATTATTATAATTATTTTTTTTGAATATGTCAAGAAAATATACACATTATTTCCAAACTTCAGGACAAGTTCGATTGTTTTTAAACCAATCAGAATCTTTCAACACTGTGTTGTTGTTTGAGCAAGCCACAGCATAGTCATCAACTTTTGACAAATAAACAATGTTTCCATTGAAAGATGTAAATTCATTGTTTGCATAATCTATACACATTGTAGTCACAAAGACTTGATCAGTGTAAGGTGCAATCCTGTCAATAAATTCTTGTGTAGGAAACTGATTTTCACTGACCTTTGTGTATTCACTGCTTCCAGCACAACAGCAAACACAAACCACTTCTGGCTGAATTACAGAAACAAGAGCGCCTGTTGAAGAAGTTTTTGAACCATGATGCCCAGCCTTGTATAATTCCACTTTTGGCAACTGATTTAACTCAACCAAATATTCTTCTCCATCTCCTTCCAAATCACCAGTAAAGAGGAAGTTTTTAGAATTTCCGTCGCCTGTGTCTTGACTTATCATACAGCAAACAGAATAATCATTCTCACTGCTTGCTTTGTTTGAATAATAATAACTATCCAAAATTTCAAGAGTTATTCCATCGCCAATTTCGTACAAATTTGTCGCACCGTTAGCCCCATTTATACAATCAAGTGCAGTGTAATGATTTGCCCCTTGTGCAACTTCGTCTGCAAGTTCTCTTTGATAATTTGAATACATCGTTGATGTGCTTTTTTGATTTGTCATAGCAAAATCAATAATTGTTTCGCATTGGTATAAATCAAAAATACTGTCAATTTTTGTGCTTGTAGCAAATCCAGCATAATGGTCTTGATGTGCGTGAGTGACAATCACATATTCCAAAATGCCATCTGTGACATATTGATTTAGATAATTTGAAACAGTTGAAATACTGTTTGATTTAGAACCACAATCAATCAAAATATCCGCCTCTGGAGTTTGAATAAATGTGCAATCGCCTGTGTATTTGTTTCCAAGCTCCAAAAAATGAATTGAAAGATCTGCACCATAAGAAGATATATCAACATTTCCACTCGCACCTGAAGGATCTTTTGAATAATAAACTTCATCAGTAACCGAAACCTCATCAGTCAAAGGAAGAGAAAAATAGTTGACCAAATAAAAACTACCAACAGTTCCTATCAAAAAGGCAAACAAACTAAAAAGCACTTTGCCAAATTTGCTGTTTTGTTTTTTAGCCATATTACTCACCTCCTTCGCTTATTTCAACAAAAGTGATAAGCCTTACCTTCTGCACTTTAAACAATGTCCCATATTTGAAGCATTCTGACTTGTAAGTTATATAAAATGTTCCCACTTCATCAGAATAGAAATTTCCGTCATTGTCAACTTCCAAGTTTGTTTCTATCACAACATTTTCGCTTTCATCTTTTCCAAATGCAACAACCTTGACACCTTCATCAACATATTTTTCATCAAGCGTCAAAACAATTTCATCATTTCCAATAAGTTGAAAACAATCATCTTTGCAAACAAACCACCAAGCACCCAGACCAACGGCAACACCAAGCACCAAAAACAATGCCACAATAAACAGTGTTTTTGCTCCCGCATTTTTCAATGTACTTTTGGCACTTCTTTTTGTCTTTGAAGATACTTCAATGTCAGAAAAAGAAATAGAACTTTCTGCTCTTTTTGAAGTCTTAGTAGATTTCTTTCTTACAGCCATAAAATCTCCTTATGCAAAAATTATATCACAAACAAATTTTTGATTAAAACAAAAACAACAAAATAAAAAAATTGAAGCAAAAGCTCCAATTTTTTGAAATATTAAAGTGGTAAATCTTTTTTCTTAAATATGCTTCCACCAATAATGTAGCAAATGATTCCCACGCCGAGCAAAATCGCCAATTTCCAAACAAAAGTAATTGTTCCGTCTAGGATTGATGTAACATCAAACAGAGAGATTATAGACACATAATTGAAGAAATTAAGAGAATCAAGTCTTACAACAGAAGGCATTGCACTAGAACCAAACAAGCCCAAAATTGTTGCCACCAAGAAGAATATGTTAAGTCCTCCACCGATTCCCAAAGAATATTTAGTTCTATTAAACCAGCAAGAAGTTAAATAAGAAATTCCACTCATTGCAAACATAGCGACAAATGCACCAAGGTTGAGTAAAAGAAGTTGACTATAACCCAAAGTGATTGTCGAACTATCAAGGCAAGCAAGACAAATCACACTTGTAAGCGTTGTGCAAGCAAACATTGCAAAGAGCGAACCTACAAGATAAACTGCTTGAGTGAACACAACTTGGCGTCTTTTAACTGAAGTAGAAAGGACATAAGCCATTGAGCCTCTATCAACCTGCCCAGCAATAAGATTGTTTGCAACCATAATCATATAAATCATAGGAAGAAGAAGTCCTGCAATGTTGTAGAAAATTGTCCCAACAATCATGCTGTAAATATCAAGTTCGCCAATTTCTCTCAATGATTGAGACAATTCATCAGGCAGTGTTGTAAGGAATGTTGATGTAATATCAGCAATGATTTCTTCTGTCGCTGTTTGTTGGTCTTTTCCTTGAGACATTTCATATTCGAGTCTCGCACGGAAAGTGACAATAGAAGAATTGCAAATGTAGTCAATGTATTCTTTTCCAGAATCACCAACAAATTTTGAAACTTCAACAGTCTCTCCACTTTCACTGTCAGTTGTTTCATAAGTAAATTTTGCATAACCTTCTTCAGTGATTCCATAGTCAGCAAGTTGTGCAATTATGGCTTGCATATAAAGTGGACTTGTCATCTCTTCTGCAACAAGAATTGAAACATTTTTTTGAATGTAATCATTCAATCTGTCAGCATCTTTAGACAAAACCACATCTTTCAAGTTTTCAGGTTGAACTTCTGCTGAAATTGCTTGATGATCTTTGTTGAAAACTTTGATTATAAATGCAGAAAGTTGATTTGCTTCTTCTTCACTTATTCCCATTTGTTGTTGTATCATTGATGGGAGTCTTGGGGTAAAAGTGTCATAATAGGTGTCAAAGTTTTCTTCTGTTATCAGTCCCATATTTGCAAAGCCCAAAATTGTAGTTCCCACCTGACTTGAAGCAACGTAATATGTTAGTCCCGTTTCTTCCATAGTTGATTCTACTGTGCTTTCGATTATGGAACTACTCATACTTCCAGTGAGCTTTGTAAGGTTTCCATTTCCGGAAATAATCATAACGCACGCCAACATAAAGCAAGTGGCAAAAGTTATGATTCCCCACAAAAGTCCATTAGCCTTGCACGACTGTTTGAAAAGTGCTTTACTGAACATTTTTCTTTTCCTCCTTTTGTTTTGCTAAAACTTCTTTGAAATATTTTTCAAGAGTATATTTCACTTCGGAAATAAATTTAACATCAAAAGCTTTCAAGTCTTTAAACAAGTTGTTTATATGTTTGTGTCTGATATTGATTGTGACTTGATTGTATTTTTCTTGGTCTCTTATAATTTTATATTTCAAGGTTTTAAATTTTTTGTAGTCTTCAACATTGTTAAACTCAATCTTAAAATCTTTGCTTGGACGATTTTTGATTTTGTCCATATCCACAACATCAATCAAATGTCCATCACTTATGAGCGCAACTTTGTCGCAAGTTTCTTCAACTTCATTAAACATATGACTGCTCATAAAAATCGTTCTGCCTTTTTTGTGCTCTTCTTTGACAATGTCAAGGAAAGATTTTCTCATAAGTGGGTCAAGTCCAGTTGTTGGCTCATCAAGAATCAAAATTTCTGCATTGTTCATAAGTGCTGCAACCAAGGCAGTTTTTTGTTTCATACCTTTGCTCATTCTCTTCAAGTTTGCTTCTGTATCAAGTTGAAGCTTTTCAATCAAAGAGTTGGCATAAGACATATCTTTGATTTTGAAATATTCTGCCTGACTTTTCAAAAAAGCAGTCCCTGTTGGCAAGTCAGGAAAAGCAATTTCACCAGGAACATACCCGACAGATTTTGCAACTTCGCTGGCATTTTTCCAAGTTTCAAGTCCTTTCACATAAGCACAACCACTTGTAGGTTTGATAAATCCCAAAAGACATCTTATTGTTGTTGTTTTTCCAGAACCATTTGTCCCAACAAAACCAACCATTTCTCCTTGTTTGATTTTGAGGTTTATGTTGAAAATGCCCCTGCCTTCTCCATAGTCTTTGGTAAGATTTTGTATTTCAATAATATCCATCACAAAGCACCTCCAAAGTTTTTATCTTCTTTATAGAACTTCATAAAATAATCTTCCAAAGTTTCTTTGATGTTGCTAAATTCTTTCACTGAAAAATTGCTTAAAAGATCAACAACTTCATTTATATATTTGTCGTTTGTAGAAATAAGTATTTCAAGATTTGCTTCATCTTTATCCACAATTTTCAATTTTCTTTTACGCTTGCAAACTTCACAAAACTTTTTAAAATCAGAATGTTTATCGAACACAACTTTATAATTTTTGTTTGTCGCGTGCTTCAAATCGTTTGCAACAAATTCGGAAACAATACGCCCATCTTTGATGATGGCAATTCTATCGCAAGTTGCTTCAACTTCGCTGAAAATATGGCTTGACAAAAGAATGGTCTTTCCCCTTTTCTTTTCTTCTTTTACAAATTGAATAAACACTTCTTGCATAACTGGATCAAGACCGCTTGTAGGTTCATCCAAAATCAAAACATCTGGATCATTCATAAAGGCAACAACAACGGCTAGTTTCCTTTTAACTCCCAAACTCATTCTTTTTGTTTCGCACTTCAAATTGACATCATCAAGTTCGAAGAGATCTAGCATCCTTTTTAACCTTTCTTCATTATGTACCTTTTGCATATCTTGAATCATTCTGATAAATTGCCAACCTGTCAAGCCTTGTGGCAGTGCGATTTCCCCAGGAATATATCCAACTTTACTTAAAATTTCATAATATTTTTTGAAAGTTGGCTTACCAAAAATTTTAGTCTGTCCTTTGTCTGGCTTAGAAAAGCCCATAAGGTGTCTGATTGTTGTAGATTTTCCAGAACCATTTGGCCCCAAAAAACCAAAGACTTCACCTTTTTCGATCTTGAAAGAGACATCAAAAACACCACGGCCAGAACCATAATCTTTGGTCAAATCATCTACTTCAATAACGCTCATAGACACCCCTTTTAAGTCTTAAACAATTTTAGACAGTTGACTAATATTATACACAATGTTATTATATTAAAAAATAAAGCGATTTTCATATACAACAATTCAAAATTATGTGTAATTTTAGACAATTTTTGTCAAAATGTCTAAATTTGTGAGGTAAAAATGAAGGCAACTTACAGAAATTCCATTCGTTCAAAAGAACTTATAAGAAAGTCCCTTATAACTCTTTTAGACCAAGAAAAAAGCATTTCAGAGATCAGTGTTTCTGACATTGTAAAGGTAGCAAATATAAATAGAGGGACTTTTTACAATCATTACAACAACGTCATTGAAGTCATTGATGAAATTGAAAATGAATTGTTTGAAGAGTTTTTAAATTGCATAAAGAAAAATTCAATAAATGATGTCAGCAGTATTTTGTATTCGTTGTTAGATTATTTCAAAAAGAACGAGCTTAGCTACAGACCAATCGCAAAAGGGCTTTCAAAATCTGCTATTGACAATTTGATTTTTAAATTTGTTGCACAAATAAAAGAAATTATGCCTGATGCAGATGAAGTGATGCTTCTTTTCATAATAAATGGATTGGCAGGCTTATATTTTGAATATTTGGAAGATAAAATCGATTTCACTTTGGACGATTTATGCAAGCAAACTGTAGATATGATAAACAAAATCATAAAATAAAAGTCATAGAAAACTCTCTATGACTTTTTTGTTTAAAATTATCTTTGGTCACTTATATTTGCATCACTGTTGTTTGCTTGTAAATCTGCCACAGAGCTGTAAGGCACGCCTGATGTTGTGCCAGATAAAAGTGCAATGTCAACAGCATTTTCAGGTTCTCCCCAAGAATTCCCAGAAAATTGAAACAACGCCTGATCAACAACCCAACCTCTGGTGTTGAAAACAACATTGTGTGTTATATAGCCAGTGGAATTTGGATTTAAGTATCCACTTTGTCTCAACGAATAGAAAATGTTTCCATCTATCCAATTGTTTGTTGTGCTTGCTTGAGTGACAACTCCCCTATTTACCACCCAAGTATCAGAGCTTCCTGCTTGAGTAGGTCCATAAAATATGTTATCTCTTACAACATTATTGTTTCCGCCAATTTGAATAAATTCATTTGGATAAGCATTGTCACTTGTAAAAGTCAAACCTTCAACAACATTTCCGCTTCCAGAAATCAAAAATGGCACAACATTTGCCGTTAGCAAAATAGTAGCATTAGGTTTACCTTTTATTGTAATATTGTTTTGTGAAATATTTGTTGTTGTATCCACTGGATAAGTCCCGTCATAAACTTCAATTGTTCCATTGTTTGCAACAACATTAAGTGCATCTTCAATCGTAGGAAAAGGATTACTTTGGGTTCCGTTTCCGCCAACAGTGTTGCTTCTCACAAAAATGTTATATGGATTGAACACTGTGTTTCCACTTGGCCCAGTCGCCCCTGTTGCTCCTGTCGGCCCTGTCACTCCTTGAATTCCATCAGTTCCATCAGCTCCTGTCGCTCCAGTTGGACCCGTAGGGCCAGTAGATCCCGTTGCCCCAGTTTCTCCCATAACACCCGTTGAGCCTGTAGCACCTTGTGGTATAAAAAAAGATAAAATCGCAGTGTCTCCTATGTTAGTTTGCTCTACAAAAGCATTTTCTCCAGCTGGCAAGGTTGTTGTGGAGCCTACCTCTATTATTGCCGTTGAAGATCCTGCTGGTCCTGTTGCTCCTGTAGCTCCCGTTGGACCAGTGGGTCCAGTCGCGCCTGTTGGTCCTGTTGGACCGATTTGTCCACCGCTTCCATTGTTTTGATTTTGACAATTATTATTTGAAAAATTTTTATTTATTCCGCATAAAAATTTGTGCCTATCTCGTCTTGCACCGCCATTCTCAAAAAAGATTGGATTAGGATAATTGTTTGCATTGCTATTTGGAGATCTATGAAATCTGCAACTATACATATCTTTAGAATCAAAAAAATTATTCAAAATAACCTCCTATAATACATTACATCATATTTTTAAAACTGAAATAGTGTTAAAAAGATAATAAAAGTAAAATTTATTTTGACTATACACAAGTTGTAGTCTAGTTCGTTCTGAATAATTGTTTGTAGAAAAAATATTCCTATGATATAATTCAAAAAGGAGGACTAAAATGTTTGTAGAAGAAAAATTAAATCTTACAAAAACTTGGGACAAGACTTTTAAAAGAAGTAAAAATGTAGACCATAAAAAAATTACTTTTCACAATAGATATGGGATCACACTTGCAGCAGACTTATATAAGCCTAAAAAAGCAAAAGGAAAACTACCTGCAATTGCAATAAGTGGACCTTTTGGAGCTGTGAAAGAACAATGTTCTGGACTTTATGCACAAACTCTTGCAGAAAGAGGTTTTTTGACAATAGCATTTGATCCATCTTTTACTGGAGAAAGTGGCGGACAACCTAGATATGTTGCCTCTCCAGACATAAACACAGAAGATTTTTGTGCAGCTGTTGATTTTTTGTCAACACAAGAAGATGTTGACAGCGACAAAATTGGAATTTTAGGAATTTGTGGTTGGGGCGGAATGGCTTTAAATGCCGCTGCAATCGACACCAGAATAAAAGCAACAGTAACTTCAACAATGTATGATATGAGCAGAGTAAACGCTTATGGCTATTTTGATGCTATGACAAAAGAAGATAGATACAAACTTAAAGAAAATCTCAATGCTCAAAGAACAAAAGATTATCAAAGTGGAGAATATGCTCTTGCCGGAGGAGTTGTTGATCCTCTCCCAGCAGACGCACCATTTTTTGTAAAAGATTATTATGACTATTACAAAACAAAAAGAGGCTATCACAAACGCTCATTAAACTCAAATAATGGCTGGAATGTCACATCTTCACTATCTTTTATCAATATGCCAATCTTGACATTCAGCAACGAAATTAAAAATGCTGTTTTGATGATTCATGGCGAAAAAGCACATTCTTGTTATTTTTCAAGAGATGCTTTCAAAAAGTTGAAAGGTAAAAACAAAGAATTGGTTATAATCCCTGGTGCAGTGCATACTGATTTATATGACAGAGTTGATATAATTCCTTTTGATAAAATTGAAACTTTCTTTAAAACATATTTAAAATAGCAATAAAACAAAAAAATAGGCCAATTTTTACTTTGGTCTATTTTTATTAACATTTTTATTGTGCATCTTCAACTATCAGTGTGCAAACCAACAAAGAAGAATCTCCAAATTTATGTCCATTGTCCACAACCAAAACAATTTGTGCTGAACCTGCAGAAATCTTTGTTCTATCTATTTTTACAGAAAATCCATCTACAATGTTCCCATCATTTATAATAGCATTTACACTCAACGCACTGTCTGGAACAACATCTTGATTTAAAGAAAAGACTTTTTCATCATGTGATGTGAAATATCCACCTGAATAAGAAGGACTTTTTATTAAGTCTACTGACATTGTGGCAATGTTATTATACTCACCTTCTTGGCAAGGAACAAGTGTGTAAACATTGTCCTCATTCCAGCCTAAAAAGTTGTCAGTTTCATTATCCAAAAATGAATATTCAACAGTTATTGTCACATTTTCAGCAGGCATCACAAAATCATAACGATTTTCAACATCCAAACTCTTTGTGCATTCCAGCCCATTAAACAAAACTTTCTCTATAACGACAGCATCAAATTCTGGAGTTATCTTAACATAAGCTTGTGTCCCTGCAGTCGCCTTTGTAGTTTGCCCATTTACATTATAAAATTCTGACTCTTCAGCAGTCACTTTATACGCTGTAGCATCAGTCTGGTTATTTTCACCTCCACCACATGCAACAAGCACAGAAGCCAAAGGCAACATCAACATAAACAAAAACAATTTAGAAAATTTTTTCATAAAAACCTCCCAAATATAATTGGTATTATAAATTTATGCCTATAAAGAATAAATTTATAAAATCCTCTAATAATATTAGAGCATAATTTAGCTAATAAGTAAACTTAATTTATAAAAAAATCAATATTTACTATTTTTCACTATTTTTCGACAAACATACCTTCAGCAAAAAATGTTTTTATAAAATATCTTCATTGTTTGCTTGACTTATGCGCTAAAAACAAACATAATATATCTTGTAATCAAAAAGGAGGGATTATGAAAAGATTTAAAAAATTTGCAACAATGTTTTCACTTGCACTTGTAGTAATGCTTGGTGGAATAGGATTAGCCGCTTGTGGAGAAAAGAGTCCAACTATTGATGTATCTTCAACAGTAGCAACAGATGCAGCAAATGTTATAGAAGTTATGAAAACAAGCGTAATCAACAAACTTACAAAAGTAAATGAAGGTTCAACAACAAATCAAGGGACATACACAGTAGCAGAAGCTATGGAAGAAGTTCCAGAATTTGATGAATACTATGTTGTTGTTGGAAAACTCAACAATGTAGACACATTAAACACATTAAGCTTTGGTGATGTAACTTTTGATAAAGATGAAGAAATCTTCTTATCTGTTGGAAACAACAAATTCATCAAAGACAAAGTTTTCTATGTAGAAGATGGAAATCTTTTGATGGCTGCGCCAATGTTTTTAGTTGAATCAGCGGGCAAAACATCTGTAAGCCTCAATGGAAAGAGTGCCAAATTTGAAGCTGTTCCAGCAGTTCCAACATTTAAATTTACAGATGTAAGATTTACAAGCGAAACGACAAACACAGTCACTAAAAATAACAACGGAACATATACATTGTCATATAGAGAAACTGGAGCTCAATCAATGGTAGGTTTCTACTTTGATGATATGCCAGAAAAAGACACATTCTCAATCAACCGTCTTTGCAAAAATGGCGAACTTAACAGCTATGCAATTGACTTAAACTCAATCGCTGATAAAGATGGACAATATCCAGTGACCTACTATACAATTCCATACACAACAGCTGGTGTTGATTCAATTGATGCAGATGAATGGAACAATTCAGAAATGACAGTCACCTCTTATGTAGATAGAAAAGGTGTTGCAACCGTAACAGTTATAAACGAACTTGTTTTAACTACAGAAACTGTTGACTAATCTTAAATTTAAAATAACAAAAAAAGATAATGCCAAAAACATTATCTTTTTTATTTCACAAAATAGTTATTTTAATTTCGTAGTTTTCTTCACAGAATTTACTTTCTTTGTTTGAATCTTTGTTGAAACAGATTTCTTTGCTTTCTTTGTATTAGAAGTTGATTTTTTAGGCTCCAGAATTTTCTTTTCAAGATCACAAACTTGCTTGTAAGCTTCTTGCAAATATTCATCAGCAGTAAAACTGTTTTCTTTTCTGTTTAAAAGTTCCAAATCCAAAGAAAGCTCTTTGTGACCTTTCAAACGGTCGGCAATCTTGTCCCAATCAACAGTAGAAACAACTTTTGAAATTGTATGTAAATCTTTTTTTCCATCGTTGTCATGTAAATGCAACGCAACAACTTTGTCAGAATAAACTTTCAAATAATCAACTTTCTTATCAAAAACATTGTTGTGTCCACAATCATAACAGAACTTCAAATAATCACTTTTAATATTCTTAAAAATTTCGACCAACAAATCTCTATTGCTGTCAAGATTTTCCAATGCAAGAGGAACTTTCACTTTTTCGCAAACTTTCAAAACATCCAAAAATCTCTTTTCTCCAATCTTTGAATACTCCCCAGCAGTGTGAACAACAACACAGCTGAAACCATATTTGTGAGCAATTTTAACATCTCTGATCAAACTTTTCTTAAGTTTCTCTCCAAGTCTTCCTTCTTGCCAAAAATAAGGCAATTCGCTTGCTGTGTAAGTCATGTGCAAACTTGATACACCAAGCCCGTATTTTTTAAATAACTTCATTTGTTTTGCAATACTGCCATTTTGTTTGTTAAATCTTTTGTCAGCATTGGTAATAACACAATCAAAACCAGCTTCTTTAATTTTTTTTGCTCTCAATTCAGGATCATTTTTGAATCCATAATAAAACGAAATACCTTTTCTCATTTTTTCTCCATACCCTGCCTATAATTATAGTTCAATCCAAAATCAAAAGCAAATTTTTTAATACATTAACAAGATACAATTTTACCAAGAAAAGATTTCAATTTATTGATATAGTCGTTAAAACCATGTTCTTTAATCTCCAAATTTATTTCTTCAAGAGGTTCATGATAAACAACTTTGTTATAATCTTCTCCTTTAAGTTCAATAGTCAACTCAGCAAATTTATTAAAAATTTGTTCTTGATAAGAAAACACTTTAACCAAAAATACTTTTGGATATTCTTTCCTTACCATATTATCAATCTCTTCATAAATTTTTTTGTAATCCATATTTCCTCCTCATGAATTTATTTTCTTTATCTCTATTATTTTAACTTTGGTTTTCCCACGAATGGTATTTACCTCAATAATATCTCCTTCGTTATGATATATTATTGCTTTCCCAATTGGGGATTGAGAGGTTATTACATTTCCATTATTAGGAGTAAAATTTTCTACTAATTTATACACAACTTCATCATTATCATCTAAAAACAATAATTTAATTTGATCTCCAACTTCCACATTTTTGATATTTCTGTTCATTGCTATCTCATTTGACCTCTCTTGCACACTTTCCCAACCATTCGTTTCATCAAATTTAGCTTTAAAGTTTTTATGGCCTACTTTTACATCATTTCTATTAGAACCATAAAAAATAACTTTTTTCCTTTTTGTTGTTTTTGGTTCTTCATCATAACCATAATAATTCTTTTTTACATATTTCCACCCATATTTTTTTACTAAAGTAATAATCTCTTGTTTAGACAACTTTGTATCATCATATTTTTTCTTTGCGTAATGTATTGTCATTGAAGTTCCTTGATAGTTACTTAATCCCATATTATACCTCATACTTTTTTATCATTTCATTTAAAAGTTTTATTATTTTTTTACGTGTTGCTTCTGGTTCAAGAATCTCAACTGCTTGTCCATATTGCATTGCCCAATATATAAGAGCTTCTTCATTTACTGAAACCTCTGCAAATATTTCATTGTTAATTTTATATAATTGGATTCCATCTCCAAACCAATCAACGACTTCACTAATTCTATTTTCGCTATCAATTTTTATTTTTGCTTTAACAGAATTTCCAGCAAACATATAAATATGTTCTTCTATATATTGCTTTATTGAAAATTTATCTAGTCCTGGCAAACTCTTAAGTGGTTTAATCTTCTCATCTAACACTTTAATATTTGAAATGCAGTCAATTTTGTAATTGCCCAAATTGTCATATTTATCATAGTTGCATACTAAATAATATTTGCCGTGATTATTGACAAGGAAGTAGGGGTTTACCTTATAAATTTTACCATCTTTTTTTGGTTTTAACTTTTTGCCAATATCATAAATATTATATTGAAATTCTACTTTTTCCCCTTGCTCAATGGCTTCGTTTAAAAGTTCAATAGTATAAAAAATTTGTTTATTGTTCAATTTTTTATTGTCTAACTTTTCAAGGTGATTATATTTTTTCTTCTCATATATACTATAATCATCCATAACTTTATCGACCAAATCTTTGGCATATTTAGTTGGGATTGAACGAGAAGAATAAATGGCATCAACCAAAAACAAAAGTTCACCTTCTGTAAATTTTCTTTCGCATAGATACAAACCCTTATTCCCACATTTGATAATATCAAATTTATTAGCTATAAGGATGTCAATATCTCTTGCAACAGTTTTCCTTTCAATATCAATGTCATAGTTATCTTTCAATTTTTCTATTATCTGAGAATATGTAAGTAAATGATTTTCATCTGAATATTTTCGTAAAATTTCAAGCACATTTAAAACGGAGTTTTTCCTTTCGATCACTGTAATCTCCTTTAATCTAAATTTTTGTTTACTATTTCAGCTACAATTTTAACAAAATCATTAAAATTATCTGGCTCACTTCTAGCCCCTTCAAAATTCTTATGACTACCATCATCATATTCAAGATTAACTTCCCAATCATATCCATCATACACTGGGCGAATATTCCCTATTTTATCTTTGTAAAAATAAGGCTCAACATACTTATCATTCCATCCTTTGCATATATCCCCCAATTTTTTTATCTCTGCTTCAATGTTATCTGTATTCTTAATTTTAAATTCATGTTTTTCATAATTTTGAATTCCAATTTTGTCTTCATCACGCAATAATTCTGATAACGGATTACCTTTAGAAAGACACCCTATCATATTCTTAAAGTCGAGCATAATTTTTGTTTGTTTTACAAAACCTCTATAAGATCTTATGCAATATTTTAACACTAATATATTACCATCTCTCTTCATTGTTTTCCTCCCTATTGTTTACAATATAGCATAAATATTGTTCCAAAAAAGGGATTTAGGGTAAATGCTTTATAAACAAACCTTAAAATTCAATAATAAAACTGGAATTTGAACATTATTCAATTATGAATATTTAAAAATATAAACAACTTTATACACACAAACATAAAAAGCATATCAACTAGAAAATTGTGTTTAATATACGGCAATTTATATCCAAAATTTGACCAAAATTTTTACACAAACTCATATATAAAACAAAAAAGCATACAAGACATAAATTTCCTTGTATGCCAAAATCACAACTGGTTGGCTTGAGTGGACTCGAACCACCGACCCCCACCTTATCAGGTAAAGAATATCACCTATTTAGGTGGAAACCCTATGCATTAAAGTGCTTTAAATAAAAGCATTTTTTATTCTTTAAAAATAATTGCAACAGTATAATGATAGATTTTTTAATGTCTATAAATTTGTATTTTTATGCTTTATGTTTTAAATTTAAAATCGCTATAACCCTTATAAATAAAGACTTACAGCGATTTTTTAAATAAAAAAATGAGAGCAATTTTAACCCTACGGGTTATTTGTACTAATATTTTTTTTTATTAAATAACTCCCCAATTTATTTGGATGGTTCCATTATTAACTTGGCTCCATAAATCGTCCCATGTTGGTGGTTTTTGAGGAATTTGACAATTCACAATTATGTTTTTGTTAAAATTAAATATATAACCTTCAATAAATTCAACAGTTTGTGGAATTGTAATCTCTGCAATGTTACAACCTGCAAAAGCACTATCACATATTTTGGTTAAATTTACACAATTAGATGTATCAACACTCGTTAAACTACCACAATAATAAAATGCTTTTTCACCAATTATTTGTAAATTTGCTGGAAGTACAACATTAGTAATTTTAAATCTTTCAAAGTTATTTTTACCGATAAATTTTAAAGAACTAGGCAAAGTTAGTGATGTAACAGATGAAGAGTAAGAATTTGCAATCAATTTTCCATCAATAATTCCAAGTGTACCTTCTTTAATTTCAATAGATTCAATGTTTGTTTCCTTAATATCAATAAGATAATTGCTTACATATAAATAATTACCTTCCCAATATGAACTCGTTGAACTTACAATTTGTGTACCCAAAAATGCATCTTTTCCAATACCTATTAAGTTTTGAGGTAAATTTGCAGTTGAAAGTGTTGACATATACTTAAAAGCATCTTTTCCAATATACAATACGCTTTCTGGTATATTTATGGTTTTTAGTGTTTTGGTTGAAGGCCTATTAAATGCACATTCGGCAATATCTATTGTGCCTTCTTTTACAGTGTATGATGTAGCGTTAAAATCTCTGCTTACTGTAATTAAATGTTTACCAATGTATAAAACTTCATTTTCCCAATTACTTTTTGTATTAAAATATTTCGTATTATAAAATGATGAATAATATAAATCCAACTTAACATCTGGCAAAGTTATATCTTCAAGTAATAAACAATCACCAAAAACATCTTGACCAAAATCTTTTAAAGTTTCAGGAAGTTCAATTGCTGTTAAATTTGTACAATTTTGAAAAGCCATATCTCCGATATATTCAACCTTATTTAAATTAACAGTCGATAAATTTTCACAAAATCCAAAAGTGTATCGCCATATGTCCGTTAAAGAATCCGGAAAGTCTATCGACTCTAACCCACTATTTCTAAAACAATCACTTCTTATTTCTATTAGTGTGTTTGGAAGTGTAATTGATTTTAGTGCTGTGCAATTTTTAAATGTATATTCATATAAAACGGTGATGTTTGCAGGAAGTTTTACGAAATTTAAGTTAGAACAATCTTGAAATGTTCCTAATCCAACATCCAAAATTGTGTCTGGAAGTTCTATGTGTTGTAAAGTTTTATTATTTTTAAATAAATAACTTTGTAAACTTTTAACTGTTGTTCCATTAACTCGATTTGGGATTATAAGTTCAGTAATACCATCTATATTATTTACTCCTGTTATATTGCCATTTCCGTCAATTATGTATTCAATTGCAACAACTTCGTCTTGTTCATAATATGCATAAACTGTTTTATTTTCGTCTAGTTCTATGCTCTCGTATGTGTTTGCTTCCAACTTTTGTGTCCATGTATTCTCGTCAAAGTACCAACCTTTAAAGGTATATCCTTGCTTTGTTGGTGCTGTTGGCAATGTTATGAGTTCATTCCCTGATGTTTTTATTGTTTCAATAACTTGTCCGTCTGCCATAAATGTTATGTCATATTTTGCAGCTACAACTTCGTCTTGTTCATAATATGCATAAACTGTTTTATTTTCGTCTAGTTCTATGCTCTCGTATGTGTTTGCTTCCAACTTTTGTGTCCATGTATTCTCGTCAAAGTACCAACCTTTAAAGGTATATCCTTGCTTTACTGGTGCCGTTGGCAATGTTATGAGTTCATTCCCTGATGTTTTTATTATTTCAATAACTTGTCCGTCTGCCATAAATGTTATGTCATATTTTGTAGCTACAACTTCGTCTTGTTCATAATATGCGTAAACTGTTACATTATTTTTTAATTCAATATCTTTATATGTGGTTTCTTCTAACTTATTAGTCCAAGTGCCGTTGTCAAAATACCAACCTTTAAAGGTATATCCTTGCTTTACTGGTGCCGTTGGCAGTTCTATTGTTTCTTTACCTGCCGTGTAAATTTCTTCAACAACTATGTTATCAGCACGAAATTGAATACAATATTCATGTTTTGATGTAACCAATAAAACAACTGCAACTATAATTCCAACAATTAGTAAAAACATAAGCCATTTTAAAAAATTAATTTTCATAAAACACCTACCATTTTGTAATTAGTATACTATTATAAAAATTTTTTACAAAATATATTTTAATGTTTCATAAAAATATATTTTTTTTCTTCTTATTTTTTTATACAAATTAGCACTATTTCAGTTGCATACAACGGACCACCGTAATAACGCAAATAAAATTTATAATTTTTGTTATAACCTGAAATCATCTTGGGAATTTCAATTATATCACTATTATTATGGTAAACTGATATTAAAAGATTTGGACTTTCATCAATTATATGATTTTTGCAACCTTTAAGTGCTTTTTTCTCGCCACCTTCAATATCCATTTTTATTGTTGTTATTTTTTCACTAATATCATTATCTAAACTAACACAATCAACTTCTATTTCGCCGTTTGTACTAATTTGATTTGCAGAACTTGAATAACCATTTTCACACATATATAGTTTTCCATTTTTATCACTTACCGCAAAGTTTTTAAAAATAATGTTATCGTATGTGTTTAAATTTTTTTCGCGCTTTCTAATGATTTTTTTGTCATTTCATAACAATAAATTTTTTTATAACTATCTGTGCCGTATGAATTTATAAAATCTAATGTTGTATCTCCAATATATGCACCCATATCTACAAAAACCTCATCTTGTTTAGGGTGCATTTGCTACACTAAATTTGACCTATTTTTGATAAAAAAGCAATAAAAAGCCGTTATTCAGCTCTCGAACTACCAACGAAAATCCTTATAAAAGCTCTAAAAATAGGGCTTTTGAAAGGTTTTTGCAACAAAAAAGAGAGCTGTAATAACTCTCTTTTATTGGTTGGCTTGAGTGGACTCGAACCACCGACCCCCACCTTATCAGAATAAGTGTTTTTTATTAAAAAATTAAACACATATCATAAACTCTTATATTTTATAAAAGATATAACCTTTGAAAAATGAATTTGCTGTCAAACCACTTTACAACTTGACAACAGTTGACAGCAAATGTGCTAAAGTTTAACATCTTTGACTATTTAAAACTGCCTAAAACTCTAAGAAGCTATTTAAATTTCTTTTAAGATAAATTTCCCTTATCGGCAATTTTATACATTTATTTTTTCTTGACTTTTTGCCGATATTTTTTTATAATTTTACTAATTCAATAAAAAGGAATCTAATTTATGAAATATCTTTCAGTTAGTGAAGTTGCGAAAAAATGGGATTTAAGCGAAAGGTCTGTTAGAAATTATTGTGCTAAAGGCAGAATTAAAGGCGCTTTTATAACAGGCAAAACTTGGAATATTCCAGAAGACGCTATAAAACCTAATAGAATTGATGAAAAAAAGTTTAGCGATAACGAACTTTTGAACATTTTAAAAGAAGAAAAGGATATGCACCTTAAAGGTGGAATATATCATAAAACTCAAATTGCACTGACATATAATTCAAATCATATTGAAGGTAGCACTCTTACCGAAGAACAAACAAGACTTATATTTGAAACAAACACTATTGGCGAAACAAAAGGTGTTAAAGTTGATGACATTGTAGAAACAAACAATCACTTTAAATGCTTTGACCTTGTTATTGATAATGCAAAAAAGTCTTTGACAGAGAAATTTATAAAAGAACTGCATTTCACTTTAAAAGTTGGGACGAGTGATAGTCTAAAATCTTGGTTTAATGTTGGAGACTATAAAAGTCGCCCAAATGAAGTTGGCGGAAATGAAACTTGTCAGCCTGAGAATGTGGCAAAAAAAATGAAACAATTGTTGACAACATACAATTCGCTAAAAAATAAAACTATTGAAGATATAATTGCATTTCATTATCATTTTGAAAACATACACCCTTTTCAAGATGGCAACGGCAGAATTGGTAGACTTATCATGTTTAAGGAATGTTTAGCAAACAATATCGTTCCATTTATTATTGAAGATGAGATAAAAATGTATTATTATCGCGGACTAAGAGAATGGAAAACCGAAAAAAGCTTTTTGCTAGACACTTGCCTATCCGCTCAAGACAAATACAAAAAATATTTAGATTATTTTAAAATTAAATACTAAATTTTTTATGTTTAAGCAAATAAATGTTATAATAGTTAAGTCAAAAGTTGAAATGCGGAAAAGAGAACAAAAAAATTGGAGAAAAAATGGATTGGATTGATAAAATACCTAAGTGGATACAAATACCTTTAAAAATATTATTGCCATCATTATGTATTTTTAGTGGAATTTTACTATTTATAAATGATGAATTAGCAGAAAAACTTTACTTAAAGCAATTTAGGGAAGAAAACGGTTTTGTTTTTGGTTTAATATTTACGATAACTCTAAGTCTAATTTTAGTATATATAATTTTTTTCGCTTCCAAGCCAGTTATAAAAAAATTTAAGCAAAAATTAAAACAAAGACAATTAAGGAAAAGTCTTGAAAATTTAAAGAAAAATGAAAAATTATATATTTGGGGGCTTCATAATATTTCAACTCATGCTTATATGTTCCCGTATAGTGATCCTACTATAAATTTACTTAGTCAAAAAATGTACGTTTACACATATAGTCAAGAATTAGATCTATCAACCTATGATGGCAACTGGGGTGTAATTTACATTTTAAATCCAATAGTTGAAGAAGCTGTAACAAAAATAATGGATATGAAAGCAAAAGAAATAGGAAAGTTAAATCGAAAAATAGAAAAAACAAATAATGAAGAAAAAAGAAAAGATATGCAATCAACTTTAGAATATAAAGAAAAAAAATTTAGGGAATTAAATACATTATCACTAGAAAAATATTTTCAAGGAGAGGAATAATGGATAAATTAAAAATGCAGAGTGAGAATTTGGTGGATGAAAATGTGGGAAAGATTGCTAAATTTTTTCCTAATTGCATCACAGAAGGTAAAGATGAAAATGGAAATGTTATAAAAGCAGTTGATTTTGATTTACTTAAACAAGAGTTAAGCAAAGTTCTTGTTGATGGCAATGACGAAAGATATATGCTTAACTGGGCTGGGAAAAAGCAATCAATTCTCACTGCAAATTCTCCAATCAATGCTACTCTTCGCCCTTGCAAAGAGGAAAGTGTAGGCAAAGATGGAAAAAATGGTGGCTTTAATAGTGAAAATCTTTACATAGAGGGTGACAACCTTGACGTATTAAAACTTCTTCGTGAAACATATCTAAATAAAATCAAAATGATTTACATTGATCCTCCATATAACACAGGTAATGACTTTGTTTATAATGATGATTTTGCTAGTTCGGTTGATGAGTATCTTCAAAATAGCAAAAGTTATGATGAAGAAGGAAATCGTATGGTGCAAAATCTTGAAAGTAATGGACGCTTCCACTCAAATTGGCTTTCAATGATGTATCCAAGACTTAAATTAGCAAAAGATTTATTAGACAAAGATTGTGGAAGTATATTTATTTCAATAGATGATAGCGAAGTTGCTAATTTAAAGAAAATTTGTGATGAAATTTTTGGCGAACATAATTATGTTACTTGTATTCCTCGCATTACTAAACTTCAACGCTCAGGACAAGAAAAATATATGGATATTTCACACGATTATATTATTGTATATTCTTTTTCCGAGGATTTTGAACATATAATTGAAAGGGTTTATGATTTTACAAAAATAAAACAAGATAAGATAGGTAAATACTTAGTAGGTGATACAAAGGCAATATTGGCCGCAAAAAGTCAAGGCTATTCAAAGGGAGGAGATTATGATTTTGAATACAACGGAAAAATTTACAAACCGATAGATAAGAACGGAATAAGAAATAGATGGTTATGGACTAAAGATAGAATGCAAAAAGCTGCAGATTTAGGTATATTAGTAGAAACCAAAAACACATTAAGAATGCAATTATATTTAGATAAAAAATTTGATGAAATTACAAATACTATGGTTGATAAAAATGAAAACCTTATTTTTCATACGGCTGATTTTATGAATGACTCATCTTTTACAAATTCTTCTGGATATAATGATTTAAATAATTTGCTTGGAAATGGAACTCCTTCTAATATGTACCCAAAACCAGTGAATTTAATTAAAAAAATTTTATCATTTTGTGCTGATAAAGAAACTATTGTTCTTGACTTTTTCTCAGGTTCTGCGACAACTGCTCATGCAGTTATGCAATTAAATGCTGAAGATGGTGGAAATAGAAAATTTATTATGGTTCAGCTTCCTGAAAAGTGTGATGAAAATTCTGAAGCATATAAGGCAGGTTATAAAAACATTTGCGAAATCGGTAAAGAAAGAATCCGTCGTGCAGGAAAGAAAATTGTTGAAGATTTGAAAAAATATGCAAACCCAAAGGCTAAAGATTGGGAAACATGGGATGAAAATGGTGGTATTGATGGCTCTAAAGACAAGGTTAAATTGACTTATGTCAACGAAAACGGAAAATTAGAAACAGAAAAGAAAGATATATCAAAGAAAGAAGATTATTATAAATTTCACTCTGAAGATTTAGATATTGGTTTCCGTGTCTTAAAACTAGATAGTAGTAATATGAAAGATGTTTACTATAATCCAGTTGATATCAACCAAGATTTGTTATCACAATTTGAAAACAACATCAAAGAAGATAGAAATCCAGAAGATTTGTTGTTCCAAGTTATGCTTGATATGGGAATTATGTTATCACAAAAAATTGAAGAAAAAACAATCGCTGGAAAGAAAGTTTATATTGTTGGAGAATATGATGAAGAAACTCAACCAAATTTAATTTGTTGTTTTGATAGCAATGTAAGCGAAGAAGTTGTAACTGAAATTGCAAAACTCAAACCATTATATGCCGTTTTCCGTGATTCAAGTATGTCAACCGACAGCATGTCTGTAAACTTCGACCAAATCTTCGCCACCCACTCCCCATCCACCACAAGGAAGGTGTTGTGATGAAAAGTAACAAAAAAATATTTTGGTTAAGTTTCTTTGTTGGAATTATTAGCATTTTTTTAATAGTTTTGTTTCATTGTTTAGGTTTTAAGTTTAGTTGTCAAAAGGAAATTTATTCAGCTGTTGAAAATGTTTTTATATCATTAGTTGGTGGTGCATTTTTAAGTGCATTTACTTCAGTAGTTGGTTTTTTAACTATAAAAAGACAACAAGAAACAAATTTTGCTAGTTTATATGTTGAATTAACTAATTTAATTAAAGATTTCGGGAATTGGTATGTTTGGGCTGGAAAAGACATTAAATATCTAGAAAAAAAAGATATTGATAAATTAAAAAAAGAAAATCCTAATGAAGATTTTTTGCAATATAAACTTGATAATGATAAAGAAAATGACAAAATCATAAGTAGGTTTGCGGATATTTTGGAGATGATTAAAAATTTTAATTACGATGAATTTTATAAGATAACAGACGATTATTGCTCATTTTGGCTTTGTAAAAATAAAAACAAAGTATTTAATAAAATGAAAGATATGATAACAATTACAAGAAAATATGATATTTTGACAACCGATCAAAATTATGCTTTTGGTCTTTATCGAAGTGGAATTTATCCTGCGTCTTATATTTATAAACACATTCTACCAATTTATTCTAATCTATTCAACAACGAAGCCACAATTAAAGATATTTGCAACTTAGAGGTTGAATTTTTAAAATTAACAAAATTAAACTATCATTTAAGTAAAATATATAAACCTAATAAAAAGAGTAAGGAAAAAACCAAATGAAATTCAAATTTAAAACACAAGACTATCAGCAAGATGCTGTGAATAACATTTGTAGGGTGTTTGAGGGCCAACCTTATTTTGACATGGTCAGATATACGCGTGATTTGGGTATTAGGCGCAAGAAAAACGAAGCTCAAATTGGTATGGAAGATATTGGTGCATACGACAAAAATGATGATGGCTTTGAAAATGCTAAAATAGTGCTTGATGATTCAGACATTTTTGCAAACATCAAGAAAATTCAGCAAGAAAACAACTATAAGGTTTCAGAAGAACTTGTTCGTGGACTTGGAAGATGTTCGCTGGATGTTGAAATGGAAACAGGTACTGGTAAAACTTATGTTTACATAAAAACTATATTTGAACTCAATCAAAGATATGGTTGGAGTAAGTTTATTATTGTTGTGCCAAGCATAGCAATTCGTGAAGGAGTCAAAAAATCATTCCAAATGATGGAAGATCACTTTATGGATCAATATGGCAAGAAAGCAAGATATTTTATTTACAATAGTAAAAGACTAAGTGAACTTGATAATTTTGCTTCATCAAGTGATATTCAAGTTATGATAATTAATGCTCAAGCTTTTAATGCTCGTGGTGTGGACGCACGAAGAATTGATATGGTCCTTGATGAATTTCAATCTCGTCGACCAATTGATGTTGTTGCTAAAACAAGACCTATACTTATCATTGATGAGCCACAAAAACTTGGTGGAGAAGCAACTCAGACTTCACTTAAAAAATTTAATCCCCTATTTAATATGAATTTCTCCGCTACTCATAGAAAACATCACAACCTAGTTTACTGTCTTGATGCTTTGGATGCCTACAATAAAAAACTTGTTAAAAAAATTCAAGTTAAAGGATTTGAAATTAAGAATTTGCGTGGAACAAATGGATATTTGTATCTGCAAGATATCATTCTGTCTAAAGATAAACCACCAATGGCAAAAATAGAATTTGAAATAAAGTACAACAAATCAATTAACAGAGAAACTAGAATACTTGGTGTGGAAAGAAATCTTTATTACGAATCAAAAGAAATGGAACAATACAAAAACGGATATACAATAAAAGAGATTAATCCGTTTACAAGCACAGTTACATTCTTAAATGACATACAAATTAAGATTGGAGAAGTTATTGGCGACATATCAGATAAAGACATTCGAAGAGTCCAAATTAGGGAGACAATAATATCTCACTTCGAAAAAGAAGAAATGCTGTATGAAAAAGGCATAAAATGCTTATCTTTGTTCTTTATTGATGAAGTTAAAAAATATAGAGATTATGATGCCCCCGATGAAATGGGAGAATATGCAAAAATATTTGAAGAAGAATACACCAAGATTCTCAACCAATATTTAAATTCATTTGAAACACCATATATCAAATACTTAAAAAGTATATCTGTTAAAGATACTCACAAGGGCTATTTTTCTATTGATAAAAAAGGTCATTTTATAGATAGCAAAGATAATAAAGAAACTGGTTCAGATGATATTTCTGCTTATGATTTAATCTTAAAGAACAAAGAAAGACTTTTATCTTTTGAAGAGCCAACTAGATTTATATTCTCCCACTCCGCTCTGCGTGAAGGATGGGATAATCCAAATGTATTTCAAATCTGTGCTTTAAAACCTGGTGGAGATAGTGCTGTTGCAAAAAGACAAGAAGTTGGTCGTGGTTTGCGTATTGCTGTTAATATGCTTGGAGATAGAGCAGATGCACATTACTGCTCAGTTACAGGAAACAATTTCCATAAAATCAATATGCTTACAGTCGTTGCAACTGACAGTTATAAAGATTTTGTCGCCGATCTTCAAAAAGATATCAAAGAAAACCTTGCGGATAGACCTACTAGAGCTACTATTGAATACTTTAAAGGCAAATATGTTAGTGACGGAACAAATAGAATTGAGATTGATACTCAACTTGCAAGTTTTATTCAAAGCTATTTAATATTTAGTGGATATATTGATAAAGAAAACAAGCTTACAGATAAATATTTCTCTGATAAAGAGAATGGAACTTTAAAAGAGATGCCTGAAATACTTGCACCTTATACTGAAAGTATTCACAAGCTTGTGCAAGGAATATTTGATGAAAAGGCTCTTGATGGTATGATTGATAACGCTAGCCATTCAACTGTAATAGATAACGCGTTAAATGACAATTTCGCTAAAAAAGAATTTAAAACTTTATGGAATTATATCAATCACAAATACACTTACAAGGTAGAGTTTGACAGCGAGGAACTAATTAAAAATTCAATTTCTCATATAAACGACAAATTGTTCGTTGCTGAAATGAAATATACAGTAACAATTGGAGAACAACGCAAAACAATTGATGAGAATCAAATAAAACGTGGTGATTCATTTGGAGCGACAAAAACTAAGACAAATAGCATTACAGTCTCAGGAAAAGATAGCACAAAATATGATTTGATTGCTAAAATAGTTGATGGCACTACACTGACTAGAAAAACAATTGTTAAAATTTTGCAAGGAATAAATGCTGAAAAATTTTATATGTTTAAACTCAATCCTGAAGAGTTTATTTCTAAAGTTATCAAACTCATTAACGAACAAAAAGCAAATATGATTATTGACCATGTTACATACAATCAAACTAATGGAACATACGATATAGATATATTTACAGCAAATCAGTCTAAAGCAGATTTTAGCAAGGCCTTTGAAGCAAAAAAAGCTATCCAAAATTATGTTTTTACCGATGGTATAGCAGAAAATAGTGTTGAAAGAAAGTTTGCAGAAGATTTAGACAAAGCGGAAGAAGTTTGTGTGTATGCGAAACTTCCTAAATCATTCCAAATCCCAACCCCTGTTGGCAACTATGCCCCTGACTGGGCAATTGCTTTTAATGATGGTTATGGAATAAAACATATTTACTTTATAGCTGAGACAAAAGGAACTTTAGATAGTTTACAACTTAGACCAATCGAACAAGCGAAAATTAAATGTGCAAGAAAACTATTTAATGAATTATCTACAAGTAAAGTTCGATATCACGATGTAACAAGTTATGAAGATTTACTTAATGTTATGAAAAGTATAGATTAAAAATAAAACCAATTTTATTTTGGTTTTATTTTTTAAACTATTATAAAATTTTGTTGTTTTGTGATATAAATTATAAATAGGAGAGCCATGGATAAAAAATTAATTTTAATAGCAAACAATATATATTGTGCAATTGAGAACTTAAATACTAAATTGATGCACCAAAGCGAAGACGAAAAAAATGATGGGAAAGAAACATTTGAAGAAATAATGGACTTTTATATAACTTCTCATGCAATGAGCTTTTTAAAAAACATTTGCTTGGGATTAGAAAAATCTTTGGGAACATTTCTAAATATGCGATGTATTCTAGAAGCAAAAGCATTATTGGAATGTTATAAAAAAGGTGATTTGAATGAAGAAAAAATTGACCTATTTAAACTTCAATATGCAATTATTGAATATAAAAAATATAAAGAATTTTTCAACATGCAAGGGATTATTTTTAAAGAAAACTTAAAAGAAAACTATGACAATGTTGTAGAGAAATTTAAAAAATGTTGTCCTAAAAATGTAAATTTAAATAAAGTTCTAAAAACCAATTTGCCATTTTTGTTACAAACAAATATAAGTTTTGAGCATTTAATAAAAGACTATTTAAGCAAAGAAGAATTATGTATGTATAAAACATGCAGTCAATTTATTCACCCTAATGATAATAATACTCTATGGAAATTTAATATTGATTCATACTATATCTTAATATTAAATTTTTTGATTAATAAGTATATTAATTTTAATAAAAATGAAACGAAAGCAACATTTTTTCAATTATATAATATGTATGTAAATGAAAAAGATTCTATTCCTTATAAAATAAACGAAATAGTGAATAAACAAGTTAATGAACTTCAAAAAGTTATAGATGTTTTTGTTAAATTTTATGGTATAAATTATCATAGTAACACTCTTTTTATATTGTGTAATTTATTGAAAGATATAACTTCTGATTTTTTGTTTGGTTTTACTGAACAAGTTAAAATAAAATGGAAAATTTCAATTGAAATTTTTGCTATTATGGATTGTTTATATAACATTGGAGATGACTACGAAAATATATACAATAGATATAAATTGTTAGTTATGCATACAAAAAATCAGCTATATGCTAATAATTGTATAGATACCAAAACTGACGAAATATATAATCTTTATAAAAACATGTTTCCAAATGGATTAAACAAGAATGATTTTGATAAATTATTTAAAACAACATTAGGCTTCCTTATAGGAGAAAAAGGTATGAATAATGATAAGATGAATGCAATCAACTTGACTAGCATAGTAAGACATTTTGCTGATAAATTAAAAAATCTCGATATGACTCCAAATAACAGCATATCAAAAATCATCATTTTAAATTATATAGAGAGTCAGATTTTATCCCACTCAAACGGATATATGTATTACTCTAATAGTGGAGCATGGCGTGATTGTAACTCTGTAATACAAACATTCGATATTGCATTATTATACAATTTGGAAAAGATTTTCTTAAATTATAAATTGCATTCTATAGCTGAAGAATCAAATCAATTTAAAACACTTAGAAATTGTGTTAGAAATGTTATAAAAAGGTATAAAAACCAAAGTATGCAAAAAATTAACTTAATTAATAATACAGAAAAAATAGACAGAACTAAGCTTTAAAATGTTAAAATTTTATATAAAATTATTAATGAAGAGGAAAAAATGGAAAAACAAGAAAAAGAAATGTTTTTAACAGCGACAAATTTTTTAGAAAGTGCAAATTATTGTTTTAATGCGAAAGACAGTTTTTTTAGAGGATTTCATGGTCCTGCTATTGTCAACTATTCTTTTGCTTGTGAGATTTACTTAAAATTGTTGCTATTAAACCAAGAGTTAAAGGACATTAAAACTTGTAATTTGACAGCAGTTTACAGCAAATATAGCAGTTTTAAAGCGTTTTCCCCTGAAAATCAACCAAACATGAGAATTTTAAAAATTAAATAATTTATATTGAAATAGAAATCGCTATATCACTTTATTTATAAGAGGTATAGCGATTTTTAGTATAAAAAAAGAGCAAATTTTGCTCTCAAATTTGGTTGGCTTGAGTGGACTCGAACCACCGACCCCCACCTTATCAGGGTGGTGCTCTAACCGACTGAGCTACAAGCCATCATGAACATTCTAAATACTGGCGGGGATTTGCCCGTATTTTTATGAATGCCTTTTTATTATAACTATAAATCTTTTCTATGTCAAGCATTTACAAAAAATATTTTTATAATATAAAAAAGATAAGTTTTACTTATCTTCTTTTTTGTTTTCTTCTTTGTCATCATTGACTACATTTTCTTTATTGTCCTTAGACTCTGTGCTAACATTTTCAATTTTAACAGTTTCAGTTAGATCTGTTTGTTCTTTTACTAATATTGTTCGCGCCTCGCTCTTTTCTTTCTTTTTGTCATAAATGAAAAATACTACCAATCCTATCACCATAAACAATAATGTTAAAATGCTGTCTGTAAGCAATGCTGATCTAAATTCTGCATTAGTTTTTATAAAGTCAAACATGATTGAAAAGCGTTCAAAAAATGATACATAATAACCTTCTTGCACATAAGCAATATTTACAGCAAGAGCGATTGTAATAAACATGGTCAAAACAACTTCAATCAAACAAATTAAAGAAATTATGAAATAACCCTTTTTATCTATTTTTAAGTTGAATTTTTTATATCCCCATGAGACAGCAAAGACTATTAAAAATAGCTACTACCCAAGCGAAATATCCAAAATAATATAAAATTCCCCAAAGCAAACAACTTGCCAAACCTAACGCAATGGCTACAATAATTGCCAAAGTCAAATTTGTTTTATTTTTTGATTGTTCCATTTTTACCTATCATTTTCAATATAACATACTCGCAATAGCATGTTAACCTTTAAAACTTTCTGTTTGACTTTTGTTTGACTAAAAATATTGATTTTGATATACTATAAAAGTGATTTTAAGTTGAGAGGTTTTCATGGAAGAATTTTTACACTGGTTACAAGGCACTATGACTACTCCAACATGGTTTGGATGGTTTCACATTCTTTGGTTGTGTATAATGATTGCAGAATGTGTTGTTATTTACATATTTAGAAAGAAAATTTCAAGAAAAACTATAAACATAATATTGCTAACTGTAGGTATTGCACTTATTATTTTTGAATTATACAAACAAATTGTCTTTAGTTTCAATTATAATGGTGGAAATGGAAATTCAACCTGGTCTTATCAATGGTATGCATTTCCATTCCAGTTCTGCTCGACTCCTATGTATCTTATGGTCATTGCAGGGATTTTGCGTAAAGGTAAAGTTTATAACTGTATAACAAGTTATCTTGCCACATTTGCAGCGTTTGCAGGATTGTGCGTTATGATTTATACTGGCGGTGTTTTCACAAGCATGATAGGCATAAACATTCAAACAATGTTCTGGCACTCAAGAATGTTCACAATTGGATTTTTGCTTCTTGCAACTAGAAGCGTTGAATTCAATTTCAAAACAATTTTAAGAGCATCTTATGTCTTTTTCGTAATGATCGGACTCGCCTTAATTATGAATATAATTTGGCATTATTGTGGAACAGATGCAACATTTAATATGTTTTTTATCAGTCCATATTATCCTTGCACATTGGTCATTTTGGACAAAATCTACCAAACAGTTCCGTACATAATATTCTTACTTATCTATTTAATTGGTTTCATTTTGGCTGCATCAATAATTTTTGGAGTAGCACTATTGCTAGACAAGTTGGAAAAGAGACTGGCAAAAAACAAAACTTCTCAAGATGATGAAACTTCTGAAAAAATTATCAACATTATTAAAGATGATATAAATAAAAAATGATAGGGTTTAATTCAATTTCTTTTTAGGATTATAATATAACGCTCTTAAACTATTTAAAACCGCAATAAGCGTCACACCAACATCGGCGAAAACTGCCAACATCATACTTGCAACATCAACAAGGCTTAAAACCAAAAAAGTGACTTTTACAAGCATAGAAAAAATGATATTTGTCCAAACAATTTTCTTCGTAAATTTCGAAATTTTGATGGCATGTGGAATTTTTTCAATGTTGTCATCGCCTAGAACTACATCGCTTGCTTCAATGCTCGCAGGGCTACCATTTATTCCCATACTTATGCCAACATCGGCAAGTGTTAATGACGGAGCATCGTTTATTCCATCCCCTACATACCCAACAAAATTCTTTTTATCTTTTTTGCATTCTTCAAGAAAGACAAATTTGTCTTGTGGTAAAAGTTCAGAGTGGCACTCATCAATGTTAAGTTCTTTACCAACCGCTTCCACTTTTTCTTTGTTATCTCCAGATAATAAAAGTGTTCTTATCCCCATATACTTTAATTGCAAGCAAGCATCTTTTGCTGTCGCCTTAATTGTGTCATTTAAGAAAATTCTTCCAATTAAAACATCATTTTCATAAACTTCAACTGCAACGTGTTCTTGTTTATTTTTTCTACCAACAAAATAGTTATTTTTATTATATTTATAATAAATTCCTTCCCCAGCAACTTCTTTAACATTTTTTATGTGTTTTAATTCTCTTTTATTTGCCTTGACGATTGACTTAGCAAGCGGATGTAAAGAATATTGCTCTCCCAAACTTGCCAAGAAGATAATATCTTCACTGTTGTATTTTCCAATTAAACACTCAACTTTTTCCACTTGAAATTCTCCAGTAGTCAATGTTCCTGTTTTATCAAAGGCCACAACATTAATTTTGCTTAGTGCATCAAGATAGTTTGAACCTTTAATAAGTATTCCATTTTTAGAAGCATTACCAAGTCCAGAAAAATAGGAAAGTGGAACGGAAATTGCAAAAGCACAAGGACAAGACACAACAAGTAGTTTCAGGGCACGATAAATTGAAGAGTTTAATTCTTTTGTAATTGCCCAGCCGATTCCCAAAGTTAGAACTGCCAAAACAATAATTCCAAGAGTATACCAGCGAGTGATTTTTGAAATAAATGTCTCGGTTTTTGACTTTTTGTCTTGAGCATTTTCAATCAAATTCATAATTTTGCTAACCGTGCTATTTTTATATTCTTCAGTTGTTTTAATTCTTAAAACACCATCTAAAACAATTGCTCCTGACAAAATTTTTTGAGTTGCACCAATGGAAACTGGCACACTCTCTCCAGTGAGGCTTTGCATATCTAAAGTGGCATTCCCTTCCAAAACTTCTCCGTCAATAGGGACTCTTTCACCCGGTTTCACAACAATAACATCGCCAATCTGCACTTCTTCAGGACTGACTTTGATTTCTTCTTCTCCTTTGACAATCACAGCAAATTCAGGCTGCAAATTTGTCAAATCTTCAATCGACTTTCTTGACTTGTCAACTGCCAGTTTTTCCAAGATTTTACCAATGGTATATAGGAAAATAACCATCAATGCTTCCATATATTCGCCAAGTGCAGCCGCGCCAGCAACTGAAATTGTGATTAATAGGTTTTCATTGACAACACCTTTAAAAAGGAGTAAAACTGCCTTTAAATAGGTTTTGTAACCAAGTAGCAAAGCACTTGCGACAAAAACAATCCAAAAAGCCCAAGTAGGCAAACTTACTAAAAGAGAAATAAGTCCAAGTGCTACACCCAAAACTAAAAATACTAAATCTAGTATAAGCATCTTTTTGTTTTTGTTTGTTTTTTCCAAAACTATTGTCGCATTTGGCTCAATTTTTCTTGTCAAATTAACAATGTCTTTTGTTGCCTTATCAACATCTTCACTTTCAAAAGAAATTTTGGACTTAACAAAGTTAATTTCAGCATTTTTAACACCATCAATCTTGTTGATTTCGTTCTGCAAGGTCCTTGCACAATTTGGACAATCTAAGCCTTCAATTTTAACAATTCTTTTCATTTTTAGCCTCCAAAATATGCTCCTTGCTTATCTCAAAAACTTCAACAATATGCCTATCAGCAAGACTATAGAAAACTTCCTTACCTTGTTTCCTACTTTTTATCAAATTCATATCTTTAAGATATTTGAGTTGATGTGAAGTCGCTGATTTTGTCATATTAATAAGGACAGAAATATCGCAAACACACATCTCCCCTTCATATAACACATCAATAATTTTCATACGGGTGCTGTCTGAAAGTGCCTTATAAAAATCTGCCATCAAAAGCAAAGTTTCTTCATCTAAAATTCTCTTTTTCACTTTATCCACAACATCTTGATGTATAATTTCACAATCACATTTCTGAATTGTTTCACAACAACATTTATCACCTTTATTGCAATGACACTCCATAAAACCTCCAACTATTGAACAATTATTCAACTATATTATAATTGAACACATATTCAACTGTCAACTTATTTTATGCAATTTTTCTAAAATTTGACATTGAATAATTTTTTTCAAAAACTAGATAACATTATCTTTAGTCAATCCTTTTTCAAACTAATACAAAAAAAATAGTGGAAACAAATTCTTCCACTATCTTTTTTCTGCTAGTTTCAAAGTTTATAGACCTTCCTATCTTTTTTTTATTTTCTTTTTTTATTCTCTTGTCTAACCCTACCAATAACAAAATCGCCTTTCTCAGTATCATTTGTGACAGTAGTTCCAGCACAAATATATGTATCATCTGCAATGTCGACAGGTGCCACTATATTGACATTGCAGCCTACAAAAACATTATTGCCAATTTTTGATTTTTGTTTAATCTTTCCATTATAATTTGCAAAAACCACACCACAACCAATGTTTACATTCTCACCTATTTCTGCATCTCCAACATAAGACAAATGTGGTATTTTGCTTCCACTTCCAATAATAGAATTTTTTATCTCAACAAAAGATCCTACTTTCACATTGTCGCATAAAATACAATTAGGTCTTATATGAGAAAAAGGTCCAATCTTGCAACAACTTCCAATGTTTGACTCTTTGATAATTGAACTGTCAACAATACAATCATTTCCTATAATTGAGTCTTCAATTCTAGAACCAGATAAAATCCTTACATTATCTCCTATTTTGCAACAACCAAGAATTTGAACATTGTTTTCAATTTTTGTGTTTTTACCGAGCATAGACTCTTTGCTTATAAAAATATTTTTTTTATTCATAACAATATATATTCACAAAAATCTAACAATGACAAAATTACATACAAAAACGAGAATAAGACGAAACCTTTTCAATCTGATTTTTTAAGCTGTTGTATTTATCAAGTGTAGAAAGCAAATATCTTTCTTTAGCTTCGCCATCAAGAACGCTAAAAACTTTATCATCAATTAGATAATGCACAGGATTTGTTACTACATCTTTTTGAGATAACAAGTTTTCAACTTTTGACTTAAATTCCTCATCTTCATTTGAAATCACTTTAATTTTTGCTGAGGAAACAACATCTTTTCCAATCAATCTTCTTTTAGCTTTTTGTGCGATAAATCTTAAAACATCATTGTTACTCATATAAACCTCCTTTATGTAACAAGGAAATTATATGATAAATACTGACAATATCCAAAGAAAAAGATTTCTTAATTTTTCCTATATTGTCGAAATAGTTCTAATAAAATAAATAGCATAATTTTATACTAAACAGATCTACCCAATATCAATTTTGGATGGTCTTCAAACACAATGTTTCCTTCGTTGTCTTTTCTTAAGTTTGAAGGCAATTTCCCTTCTTTCATTTGATTTACAACCGAACGATCCAATTCTCCGTAAGGGACTCCACAATAAATTAACATATTTATGTGTTGAAGTTTTTTACATCCCATTGCAAAAGTTTTATCTACAAACTTTGTTTTTGTAGGAATTCCAAAACTTTTCAAATTTAGGCAGTTTCTAACTCCACCTTCTGGCAACTCGGCCAACTCGTTAGAAAGTTCCAAAAGTTTTAACTTGTCGCATTTTGCACAAAAATACATTCCAACTTTGACAATTTTGTTTTTCATACGCAAAAAATGTAAATTGCTACAGCCATAAAATGCGAAATCTCCAATTTCTTTTAAATTGTCTGGTAAAACCACTTTTTTAAGCTCTTTACAGCCGTAAAATGTTCCTTTAGGTAAAACATCAAGCTTTTCAGGAATATTGACATATTTCAAAGAATAACACTTTGCAAAGCACCAATCACCCAAAGAATTTACACTTTCTGGAATTCCAACAACAGAAAGATTTTTACATTCTTTAAATGCTTTTTCTCCGATTTTTTTTATCCCTTCTGGTATTTTAATAATTTTTAATGAAGAAAGTTCTTGAAATGCTTCTTTACCAATTTCTTCTACATCTTCCCAAAATTCATTGGGATTGTTTTCTAACAATTCTAAGTCTGCTTCTGTAACATTATAAAGCACACCATTTTGTTTTCTCATTTTTTAATATTCTCTCCTAACGACGACATTATAGCACATTAAATAACAAAAGTCCATACCCCTTATAAAATAAGAAAAGGGACTTAGAAAGACTAAATCCCTTCAAATTCTGCTTCCATTGCCCATAGTCAATGCCAATCGAACACCTTGAACACTGTTAAGCCATGTTGATTTGGTTACTCCTGCTTTTGTGATAATTTGTCCATTGCCTAAACCTGTTCCCAAATTTCTTGTCCAATAGTTCACTTTGTCATCTGTTCCACAACCAAGCAAGAAGCACACCATGTCACTTGCCTTTGCGGAATAGTCTGTTAAATAGTCGTCTATCTCTTCTATTGATGCCACTCTGACACCTTCGCTATATGCTTTTGCCGTCAACACTTTCTCTTGCTGTCCTGCATACCCAAACATATCCATATCTACATATGTACCTACTGCATTATTGAATGAACTTTTAAATGTTTCGTATGCCTCACTAATATTTTGAGAAAGTTCACTCGCTTCATTGTTGGACAGCACCTCAACTTGAAAATTTTTTATTATTATTGTGTTCCCATAGTCATTATCAAACCTGATGTTGTATATCCCTGTTGCTGGTACAGTAAATTCTTTCCATGTTCCATCTCCAAATCTTCTTGAGTTTGTTTCATTATAGCTTCCATTAATGGCATAAAACACTTGAACTTTGTTTGATCCAATCACTGCTCCAGATGTGTTTGTTACATCCATATACATACGATATTTAACCCCCTTTGTCAAACTTATTGTTTGATTTATTGTTGCATATGGATCACTGGAGCTCTTGTTTGTTAATGTGTATGACTGCTCACTGGCTTTATATGATATTGTTAAATTATTCCCTGTCACGCTGTAATCACTTGAATAATTAGACACCAAATTCCCCGATTTCATAAATGTCCAGCCTTCTTTCACAGCATTCAAATCATTAACAACAGCACCCAATGTCAGAATCCTGTCACTCACAACTGTGAAGTTTGTCTTGTATGTTCCATATGTTCCCCAACCACTTGGATATGTTGTGCTTGACACTCCATAGTCACTCACTCTCCACCTAATTGGTTCAACCTTAAACCATCTGTTATTAACCTGCACAAACTTCGTGCCTACAGACATATCTGCAATCGCATTGTTGACACTATACACCGTCAAGTTGTTATTTGAATCCACGGGATTTGGAATCGTTCCAACATTTGATAAGCTCCAATTAGGTAGCAAATTGTCATAACAAACATAAATCCTTATTTGATAATTATCAAATGTTACCGTTGTTCCTGTGTTAAGCCATATCCAAAACTTAAAACCATCTGCTTCATTCTGTGATGCCGAATTAATCGTCAAATTTGAAGAACCACGAGAATCAACGCCTGCATCATTATTATTTCTTGTTGATGGACCATCATCACTATTTTTCACTATCGTATCAATAACAAGTGAAGTCCCTGTATTGTTTTGAATTGATATATTCCCACCTATGTATTCTCTCCAAACTGTGTAAACCTGACCAGAGACAAAAGATAATCCATGCGTTCTCAAAATTGTTCCAGTTCCACTTGTCATTGTCCCGTCAATTGTCAATACATTCGTGTTTTCATTATATGTTATTCTTGCTCCTCCGTAGACACCATCACCACTATATTCGTCCCATTCAATCGCCGCATAACTCTGCGGATACTCTCCATGCTCAAAGTACCAATACTTATCTGTGCTGTCATACTTCAGTTGATTGTCTGACAACACCTTGAAGAACACATTGATTGTGTATGTCGCCCCTGATGACAATGGTGTGAGTGTCGTCACTGTTGAATTTGGTGCACTCGTGCTTGTTGATATCCCTACAAACACATATCCACTCTTTGCTGTTGGTGTGAATGTTACAGCTTTACTTATCAATGCATTTGTTGCAACTATCGTTGCTGTTGCACTTGTCACACTGACGGCAGATGACTGCGCTGGGGAATTGTTATTGTCATAATAATACCGAACAGTCACTGTTCCACCTGTCACTGAATTGCTATACGATGAACCATTCGTTGATGTCTTGATTTGAACCTTTATTGTTGATGTCTTTGGTGTCCAATCTGCATACAATGTGTCACTTGCATTTACAGAATGACTTCCACCTGATGAATAGTGTGTCCCTGTTCCAGTCGTGTTAGTATTCCAGCCATTTGCTGTGTAACTTGTCTTGGTCAAACTATTTGTTCCAAGAGTTATAGATGTTCCATGTATCTTATATGTCGTCGACGGCAACGTTCCACTTCCGCCATTTGCGTTATAACTTATCGTATATCGCTGTTTGACATATATGCTTACACTAGCATTTGATGTTGGACTCCAAGAATATCTAAAAGAGTCACTTGATGTTGTGAATAATTTTGTGTATGTATTTATTGTTGGCTCATACGAAACACTCATATAATAGTCATATGTTGCACTATTTGATAATTTCAAAACAATGCTGTACGATGTCCCAGTATATGTATGTTTCACTGTCGCACTGCCACCCGAGGCTATACTGCTGCTCGAGACTGTGCAATTCGACGCCGTTATATTCAAATTTGTCGTGTTGCTTTGCCGCGTCGTTCCACCATAATACCGGATTGTTAATGTATAGGTGTTTAGTTCCCAAATTGCATATAAAGTCGTATTTCCAGCGGTAGTGTATGTATATGACGAGCTTACTTTAGTGTAATTTCCTGTGACAGATGTTTTACTTGTGCTCCAATTTGCAATTGTATATCCTGTTCTAGAGAATATTGAACTTGCTTTTGTTGTAAAAGTTTTATCATATGTCACACTCTGTGTTGATGTTGATGTTGTGCTATAATTTCTGTTGTATGTGATTGTATATGTATTTGGTGTCCATACTGCATATAATGTCAAGTTTTTATTTACATAACTCGCACTCAATGTCGCTCCAGCAGACCATGTCGCAGATGTTGCCGTTTTTGAAGTTGACCAACCAGCAAATGTGTATCCATCTCTTGTAGGTTTTGTGCTTGACAACTTGGTTGTCAGTCCAGCATACATATATTGGGCTCCTGGACCTCCTTTTCCTTCATTTGCATTATATCCAATCAAATATCGTTTTCTCCAAATTGCATAGAATGTTCCTGTCAAATTTTCATATTCTCCACTATTCGCAGTTGATTCAGAAGTTGTAACCTTGCCATCACCATAAATATAATAATCAGAATGAATTGGGCTTGACGTCCCACCACTTGAACTTGTGCTAACACCAAAAAAAGCATAGCCATTTGGGTATACATATGTATCAGTTGCACCGGTATTAATTTTATAATATCCTGGAATAATTCTTGCATATCTATCTGGATACCAAAACCAGTTTCCATCAGTAAAGGTATAATCAAAATAACTCAATGGTCCAGCATATGTTTGACTGCTGCTTGATACTTTTCCACTACTCCAGTTAGATGATCCATTAGAAATTGCATAATATCCACCCGCTGTTGTAGGTATATTCCCCCAATCAACAGCTTTTCCATTATCAAACCAATATATAGAAAAACTTGCTTTGGCACCTGTTGAACTTGAAGTACTTGAAGCAGTCGCTGCATAACCTGAAGTGGAAGTATAAACATAATTTTTTACCGTAAAATCATAATTACAGCCTTGTCCTTCAGTTTCATCATTTTTATTTGGATTTTCTGTTGTTTCATCTTCAGAAGGTGACGAAGTCCCACCCCCGCCATTTTCAACTTGACTTTGAGAGCAACCAGAAAAAAGAGCAGCTCCGCCAAAAGTGCCACATATTCCAAAGAAAAGTAAAAATATCATCCCTAATATTCTTTTCATATATGTATAGTATACATTGTTTTATACTAAAAATCAAATATGTTTTTGTTTTTACAATAAAAAAGAGAGAGTAGGAAGTCTACTCTCTCTTTAGTATTAATTAAATAGTTTCTCGAACAATCGTTATCTCGTTCACTTTTTGGGTGATTCCT